>JBKPOW010000253.1:0-1589 GCA_046733275.1 Actinomycetota bacterium | reverse complement strand
CGCTTGCCCTGCGCGCGGTTGCCCGCGAGATTGCCGCCGGACGCTGCGATCCGGCCGAGGCGCGCGCCGATCGCCGCCTGCTCGCGATCCCCGAGATCGGGCCCTGGACGGTGCAGTGCCTCGGTCTCTTCGGCCGCGGCGACCCCGACTCGCTGCCCGCGGGCGATCTGATCTACCTCAAGCTGGTCGGACGTCTCGGCCGGCTCGGGCGCCGCGCCACGGTCGAGGAGGTCGAGGAGTTCTACGCGCCCTACGAGCCATTCCGCGGCCTCGCGGGGCTTTGGACGATCGGCTTGTACAGATAAAGAACCGCCTCGGGTTGCCGATAGCCCAGGCATGGACCACCGTCGCCTGGTCGAGCGCCTGCCGGCGATCGTCTACTCCTGCGAGCCGGGCGAGCGCGGCCAGTGGCGCTACGTCAGCCCCCAGGTCGAGGAGATCCTCGGCTACAGCCCGGAGGAGTGGATCGCCGACCCCGGCCTCTGGGTCGGGCGGCTGCACACCGACGACCGCGACCGGACGCTGCGCCAGGAAGCGCACAAGATGGCCAGCGCGGGCGGGCCGCCGATCGACTACCGGATGATCACCCGCGACGGCGACGTCGTCTGGATCCTCGACGAGGCGGTGCTCGAGCCCGACAGCAAGGGTGTCCTCGTCTGGCACGGCGTTCTCTACGACATCACCGAGCGCAAGATCGCCGAGCAGGAGCTGCGCCGGGCCGCGGCCCAGCAGGCGGCGGTGGCGCGCCTCGGCCGTCACGCCCTGCAGGACGGCGATCCCGCGAGGCTGGCCAAGCAGACCGTGCCGCTGATGACCGAGATCGAGGGCGTCGACGCGGCCTGCGTCTGGGAGGCGGGGCGCGAAGGGCGGCGCCTGCACCTGCGCGCCGGCCTCGACGACGGCGGCAGCAGCGGCGAGCGGCGCGCTTCGGCGGCGCGCGACTCGCACGCCGGCGCGGCGTTGGAGTCGGGACTGCACGTGATCGTCGACGACTGGTCGAGCGAGCGCCGCTTCTCGATGCCCCCGGCCCTGCGCGTGCTCGGCATGCGCAGCAGCCTGGCCGTGCCGATCGCCGGCAAGGAGCGCCCCTACGGGGTGCTCGACATCCACTCGGCCGAGCCCAGCCGCTTCACTCCACAGGACGTTCACTTCGTCCAGGCCTCGGCCAACGTGCTGGCCGACGCGCTGGAGCGCCACAACGCCGATGAGGCGCTGCGCCACCGGGTTCTGCACGACTCGCTCACCGGCCTGCCCAACCGGACCAGCTTCGTCGACTCGCTGCGCGACGCCCTGCACCGCGGCCTCGCCTCCGGCTCGCCGGTCGGCATCCTCTTCCTCGACCTCGACCACTTCAAGCTGATCAACGACAGCATCGGCCACCACGCCGGCGACGAACTGCTGCAGGCGATCGCGCCGCGGCTGCGAGCCCACCTGCGGCCGGGCGACATCGTCGCCCGCTTCGGCGGCGACGAGTTCGGCATCCTCGTCGATCGGCTCGCCGACGAGGAGGAGGCGCAGGCGATCGCCGACCGTGTCGCCGGCGCCTTCTCGGAGCCCTACTCGATGGGCGGCGCCGACCACTTCGTCAC
>JBKPOW010000252.1:0-9656 GCA_046733275.1 Actinomycetota bacterium | reverse complement strand
CGTGAAGACCGAGCCGCCGAAGAGCACGAAGTGGATGTGGGCGACGATGAAGTAGGTGTCGGAGACGTGGATGTCGATCGGCACCATGCCGAGCATGACGCCGCTGATGCCGCCGATCGTGAAGGTGACGATGAAGGCGAGCGCAAATAACATCGCCGTCGAGTAGGTGTGGATCTTGCCGAAGTAGAGCGTGCCCAGCCAGGAGAAGATCTTGATCCCGGTCGGGACCGCGATCAGCAGCGTGGTGATCATTATCGGCACGCGCAGCCAGCTGAACATGCCGGCGACGAACATGTGGTGCGCCCAGACCGAGTAGCTGAGCACGACGATCCCGATCAGCGCCAGCGCCATCAGCCGGTAGCCGAAGATCGGTTTGCGGGCGTGGGTCGAGATGACCTCCGAGATGATCCCGAAGCCCGGCAGCATCATGATGTAGACGGCCGGGTGCGAGTAGAACCAGAAGATGTGTTGGTAGCTGACCACGTCGCCCCCGCCGAGCGGCTCGAAGAACTGGGTGCCGACGGCGCGGTCGAGGAGGACCATGAACTGGGCGCCGGCGATGAAGGGAGTCGCGGCGACGACCAGGAGCGAGGTCGAGAGGTTCGCCCAGACGAGCAGCGGCATGCGCCAGAAGGTCATTCCGGGCGCACGCATGGTGATGATCGTGACCAGGAAGTTGAGCGCGGTCGCGATCGAAGACGCCCCCGCGAACTGCACGCCGACGTTGAAGAACGACTGCCCTAAGGGCGCTCCGGTGGAGAGCGGCGCGTAGCCGGTCCAGCCGGCGTCGAAGGCGCCGCCCGGCGCGAGGTAGCTGCCGATGAAGAGCAGGCCGGCCAGCGGCAGCATCCAGAAGCTGAGCGCGTTGAGGCGCGGGAAGGCCATGTCGGGCGCGCCGATCATCAGCGGCAGGACGTAGTTGGCGATGCCGGCGAAGACCGGGATGACGAAGACGAAGATCATCAGCACCGCGTGGGTGGAGAAGAGGCCGTTGAAGGTCGAGGCGTCGACGATCTGCGCGCCAGGCTGCGCCAGCTCGGCCCGGATCAGCATCGCCAGCAGGCCGCCCACGAAGAAGAAGAAGAAGGTCGTGCAGATGTACTGGATGCCGATCACCTTGTGATCGGTGTTGAAGCGGAAGTAGTCGCGCCAGCTCGTCGCCCCGTGCTGCGAGTGGTCCTCGGGGATCGTCGGCATGCCGGCCGCCCAGCGCAGCCAGTAGTCGAAGCAGCCGAAGCCGGCGAGGAAGCCGAGCGGGGCGGTGATCAGCGGCACGACGACATGGGGGTAGCCGGTCTGCTCGGTCTGCCAGATCGGCAGGCCGGAGATCTCGCGCAGGAGGACGACCAGGCCGACGCCAAAGGCCGCGCCCAGCACCATGCCCAGCAGACCTCGGATCCATCCCGGTTGCTTGATCGCGGCAGCCATCAGGTCTCCCTCATTATGCCTTTACGCCCCGCCCGCACCGACGGGCAGCGGGTCGGTTTCGGTGTCCTGGCGGATCGTCTCCAGGTAGGGCTCGGGGACCTTGCGATCGAGGCCCTCGACCCATTTGCGGAACTCCGCCGGCTGCTCGACCACGACCTCGGCGCGCATCGCCGCATGTCCGTAGCCGCAGAGCTCGGTGCAGATCAGCTGGTAGGTGCCGGGCTTGTCCGGGGTGACGATCGCGGTCGTCGTGATTCCCGGCACGTTGTCTTTCTTGATCCGCCACTCGGGCACCCAGAAGGAGTGGATCACGTCCAGAGCGTGCATCTTGAAGTGGACCTGGCGGTCGAGCGGCACGTGCAGCTCGCCTTCCGAGTAGGCGTTGCCCTTGCCGGGATAGCCGAAGCTCCAGGCGTACTGCTGGGAGAAGACGTCGACCGTGATCGCGTCCTGGGCCGGGTCTTCGATGTCGTCGAGCACGGCCCAGCTGTAGCCGGCGCCGAAGAGGACGATGATCGTCGGGATCAGCGTCCAGGCGATCTCCAGCCGGGTGTTGCCGTGGATCGGCTCGCCGTCGGATTCGTCGCCGGGCTTGGCTCTGAACTTCCACAGGGCGTAGAAGAGCATCACCATCACCAGGGAGAAGACGAAGGCCGAGAGCACGATCATCACGTCGAGCAGCGTGTCGATCTTGGCGGCGGCGGTGGAGGCCTGCTGGCCGTCCCAGTTGATCGGCAGCATCACGGCAGAGATCACCACGGTCAAGACAACGGTGGCAGCGACCATCTTCGCTATCGGCAGGCGGCCAATCATCGGCGGGCGCGCATTCTATGCAAGCGGCAGACGGTCAAGCTCGCCCCGCGAGGCGGCGATAACCCCGCGCGCGACGCCCTCCCAGCTCCAGAGCCGCCGGGCAGTCTCGACGAGCGCCGCGCGAGCCTCGTCGCGCGTGCTTTCGGGAAGCTCCAGCCACCGATTCAGCCGCTCGGCGATCGTCTCGACAGCGCCGATCTCGACCGGAAAGGAGACCAGCTCGGCCACCCCTTCGGGCAGGGCCGCCGCCAGCTCCCGCGAGACCTCCCGCATCCCCGAGTGCCCGGCGGACACCGGCAGCACGCCGCTGGCAGCGGCCTCGGCAGCCACCATCCCAAAAGCCTCGGGGAAGGTGCTGGGCATGACCAACGCCTCCGCCCCAGGCAGCAGCTCGGCAACCTCATCGTGCTCCAGCCTGCCGATGAACTCGATCGACTCGCCGATCCCCCGCGCCGCGTCGACGTAGCCCTCAGGCGGATCGCTGAGGAATGCGCTCAAGATCGGCAGCGGCGCCTCCTCCCCGCCCTCCAGTCCTCGCCCAAGCTTCGCAACCTCGCGGGCGTCATCGAGATCACCGCGATCGAGCGCGGCCAGCAACCGCCGCAGTCCCTCCTCGTACTCGCCGAACCCGGCGATCCTCAGCTGGGCGTCCGGATGCCGTTGCCTGACGAGCGGCCAAGCGGTAATGAGCAAGTCCACCCCCTTGGACACGATGAGCTTTCCCACGAAGACGATCGTCCGCGGGTGGCGTGGGGGGAGGGGGGTCGAGGACGTGACGGAGGCCGCCCGCAGGCCCCCCTCCCCCCGCGACAGGACCCGCGGCTGAAACGCCTCCGTGTCGACGCCAGGGGGACCTAGGCGCGTCTTCTCTTGCAGTCCCTCGACCTCAGGCAACGCCGCCCAAAGCGACTCGGCCGTGTGCCGCGAGCCGACCAGGACGCAGCTGGCCGCCCGCATCCCCTCTTCGGCATACGGCAGGAAGCGCGGATGGGGTTTGACCGTGTACTCCAGCGCCGAGCCGTGGATCTTGGCGGCGAACTCGCCGATCCCGGCCCGCGCCAGGATCGCCGGCCCCATCACCAGGTGCCCCGCCAGGGCGGCATCGAAGCCACCGTTGGCCTCAGCCACCTCGCGCACGGCGGTGACGTTGGCCTCGATGTAGCGGTCGAGCTCGGCCTCGGTCATCTCGGGGAACGCCTTGACCTCGAAGCCCTCGTAGGGGTCCTTGACGTAGACCGGCAGCAGGCCGTGGATATCCGGGTTGTGGATCTCGACGCCCGCGATGCGGACCTGCCGGTCCTGGCAGAGCAGGTGGACCTCGTGGCCCATGCCGGCCAGCGCCCGCGCCAGGTTGGCGCTGTAGATGTTGCTGCCGGTGCCGCGCAGCATGTAGCCGTGGAAGAGGAGGACGCGCATCGGGGCCGCCCAAGCTATTAGTCTTCGCGGCCGTGAACTCGAAGCAGCTCTACCGGATGCGGGCGGCGGCCTCGGGCCGCGAGGCCCTCGCGTACGCCGAACCGGGCTCGCGCTACGTCGACCGGGAGACCGGTGAGGAGATGTTCCCGGTGGCGATGGTCCTGCCCCTCGCCCCATCCGCCTCCGCCCTGGCGCGCACGCCGGAGAACCTGCGCGCCTGCCGCCGCTGCGACCAGCTGATCGGGCTCGACGTCAGCGACTGCCCCTACTGCAGCCTCAGGCAGGAAGCGCTCTAGTCGCCTACACCGACGCTTTGACCAGCGTCGCCGTATACAAAAGGCGGGCGTTGCTGTAGTAGCAGCCGTAGGTCTTGGTCTTGCCCACCCCCTGCTGCGGGTTGCCGTTCTGGATGTCTTCCTTGGAGGAGCAGTGCTCGGACAGGCGGCTGCCGCGCCAGGTGTTGTCGTCTTCGACGTTGAAGGCGAACATCGGCGCCCAGGTCGGGATCGTCAGCGCGACCACCTGGCCGCGCAGGACGCTGAGCGGGTGATCGAGGGCGAAGATCACGGTGCTGCCGAAGTAGGGGTTGAGGACCTCCAGCGGGCTCTGCCGCACGAGCGTGAATTTGGGCGGCTTGGAGCCCTCGACCGGCCGCAGCACGCCGATCCGCGCCTGCGACGGCTTGCCGAGGAATTCGTTGAAGAAGCCGACCTCGTCGGTCATCTGGTCGTTGTCGGTGCGCGAGGGCCGCGCGAGGGTGATCGACCAGGCGACGATCTTGCCGTCGAAGGGCACCTCGTAGGGGCGCGGGACGCCGCCGGCGATCGCCTGGAAGCCGGTCACGTGGCCCTCGACCCGGCAGGGGATCACCTCAACGTTGTTGACGATTTTCCCGGGGCACGAGGGCGGCGGCGTCGAGTCGGTCTTGCCGAGCACGACGACCCGCGCCGGCGCCGAACCCGCGGCGCCGGGCCAGGCGGCGGCGACGAGCAGCGCCAGCGCGCAGGCGAAGCCGGCGCCGATCGCGAGACGGCTGCGGTCGATTCCTTTTTCCGCTGCTCTCATCGGAGTTCTCCAGCGACAAACCCGGCCCTCGGCCAGGGTTGCGGCAAAACGAGTCCCCTCCTTCGCCGCCGGGCAGTCGGGTCCTCTAGGGTTGCCTGCTGCATGGAGGGCGCGGCTCCAACTGACGATTTCATTCCCGCCGGCCTCGCTTCGCTCGGGATCGAGGCCGACGAGGTCGAGCTTGCCGTGATGGGAGCGGTGCACGGGCTGATCTGGCCGCCGACGCTGGAGCTGCTTGCCCTCGATACGGACGGCGTCGAGCCGGAGCGCGACCCGGACATGTCGAGGGCGCCCCGGTGAGCGCGCTCGACCTCGGCCTCGGCGAGCAGGCGGCCGCGATCGCCGCCGGCAGGGTCGATCCGGAGGAGCTGCTCGAGGCCGCGCTGGCACGGATCGAGCAGCGCAACCCCACCCTCAACGCCGTCGTCGAGACCTTCCCCGAGCGCTCGCGCGAGATGCTCGCCGCGGCGCCTGCCGGCCCGCTGCGCGGCGTGCCGGTCGTGATCAAGGACGAGTGGCCGCTGCCCTGGCGCGCCCAGCGCTTCGGCGCGGCCGAACTGACGAGCCCCACCGCGCCGGGCGAGTCCGGGCCCTATCGCGCCCTGCGCGACGCCGGCGCGACGATCGTCGGCGTCGGCAACATGCACGAGCTCGGCGCCGGCAGCACCGGCAACCTCTCCTTCTACGGCGCCGCCCGCAACCCCTGGGACGCCGAGCGCTGCCCGGGCGGCTCCTCCAGCGGCCCGGCGTCCGCCGTCGCCGGCGGCCTGGTCGCCGGCGCCGTCGGCGCCGACGGCCTCGGCTCGGTCCGCTTCCCTGCCGCCTACTGTGGCCTCACCGGGCTCAAGCCGACCTTCGGTCGCTCGGCGATGGAGGGACACCACATGGCGCCGGTGACGACGCTGATCGTCTCCGGCCCGCTCTGCGCCGACGCCGCCGACTGCCGCCTGCTCGGCTCGGTCCTCTTCGGCGAGCAGCTCGCCGCCGGCGACGCCGCTGGATTGCGAATCGGCGTCGTCCGCGACACCGTCTCCGAGGACGTTACGGCAGAGGTAGGCGAGGCCTGCGAGGCGGCGATCGAGACCCTGCGCGCCGCCACCGGCGGCGAGGTGCGCGAGGTCGAGCTGCCCGACCTCCCCGCCGCGACGCTGGCCGCGATCCTGATCATCAACGCGGAGAGCATGGGCGGCGTCCGGCCCGAGCAGCTCAACCGCCTGCACCCCGAGCTGAGCCCGATCGCCCGCGGCACGCTCAAGTACCGGATGCTGCTGCCGGCGGCGGCGACCGTCCAGGCGACCCGCGTGCGGGCGCTGATGCGCCGCCGCCTCGCCGCCCTCTTCGAGGAGGTCGACGTGGTGGCCTGGCCGACGATCCCGGCGCCGGCGCCGCCGCTCGACTCGCCGCTGGTCGAGCTGCCGTCGGGCACCCACACCGCCGACCAGGCCAACGTGCGCGGCGCCGCCCTCGCCAATCTGACCGGCATCCCCTCGATCAGCATGCCGGTCGGGCTGAGCGGCGAGGGGTTGCCGATCGCGCTGCAGCTGCAGGCCGCCTGGGGCCGCGACGAGCTACTGCTCGACGCCGCCGAGGCGCTGGAGCGGGCCAACGAGCGCCGCTGGGTAGAGGCGCGGCCGCCGCTGGCGCGGTCCGAGCCGGCGGAGGTCTAGCGATGGCCGCCGCGATCGCGGTCGAGGGCCTGGAGCGCGCCTTCGACGAGGTCCTCGCCGTCCAGGGGGTCGACCTCGAGGTCGGCGAGGGCGAGATCTACGGCTTCCTCGGCCCCAACGGGGCCGGCAAGACGACCACGGTGCGGATGCTGACCACCCTGCTGCTGCCGACCGGCGGCCGGGCGACCGTCGCCGGCCACGACGTCGTCGCCGAAGCGCGCCGGGTGCGTGCCTCGATCGGCGTCGCCCTGCAGGAGGCGGCGCTCGACCCGTTGATGACCGGCCGCGAGCTGGTCCGCCTGCAGGCGACGCTGCAGGGACTGCCCGGCGCCGAGGGCCGGCGCCGCGCCGACGACCTGCTAGAGCGGGTCGACCTGGTCGCCGCCGCCGACCGGCGGGTCGGCGGCTACTCGGGCGGGATGAAGCGGCGCCTCGACCTCGCCGCGGCGCTGGTCCACGAACCGCGTGTGCTCTTCCTCGACGAGCCGACCACCGGTCTGGACCCGGTCAGCCGCAAGACCATCTGGGAGGAGGTGCGGGCGCTCAACGACGAGGGCACGACCGTCTTCCTCACCACCCAGTACCTGGAGGAGGCCGACCAGCTCGCCGACAACGTCGGCATCATCGACAGCGGCCGGATCGTCGCCGAAGGAACGCCGGCCGCGCTCAAAGCCGAAATCGGCCACCCCCACATCCGCCTGCAGCTGGAGGAGGGCTCGATCGCCGCGGCGGAGGAGATCTGCCGCAGGATCGGTGCGCTGCTGCCACCGGTCGACGGCAAGACGGTCCTGGTCGAGGTCGAGAACGGCGCCGGCGACATCCCCCGCGTCGTCAGGGCGCTGGACGAGGCCGGGATCGAGGTCGGCTCGCTGGAGCTGGTCCACCCCAGCCTCGACGACGTCTTCGTCGCCAAGACCGGCTACCACCTGGAGCAGGACGGCGAGGAGAGCGCCGAGGAGGGCGTCGCGGCGTGAGCGGCCTGGCAACGAACCTGCGGGTGGTGTGGGCGCTCGGGCTGCGCTCGATCCGACAGACCTTCCGCCGGCCGCAGCTGATGGCGCCGATCATCGTCTTCCCCACGCTGCTGCTGGCGATCCAGACCGGCGGCGCCGGCGGCGCCGTCGACCTGCCCGGCTTCCCGCCGGTGCAGAGCTTCCTCCAGTTCATGCTCGCCGGAGCGATGATGCAGTCGCTGATGCTGGCCGGCAACAGCGGCGGGATCGCCCTCGCGGTCGACATCGAGATGGGCTTCACCGACCGCCTCTTCGCCGCGCCGATCTCCCGCTACACGATCGTCCTCGGCCGGCTGGCGGGGACCGGGGCCCTGGGGCTGCTCGCGGCGCTTTGGTTCTTCGCCATCGGCCTGGTCTTCGGCGCC
Organism: Actinomycetota bacterium; assembly: GCA_046733275.1. Lineage (GTDB taxonomy): Bacteria > Actinomycetota > Thermoleophilia > Solirubrobacterales > 70-9 > VRUE01. The sequence continues at coordinate 1,889 of JBKPOW010000252.1, read as the reverse complement.
GAGATCGAGGGCGGGGTGCCGGGCGCGTTGCTGGCGACCGCGCTGGTCACGGCGACGGCGATGGCGGTCGGCGGCATCGGCGCGGCGATCGCCCTGCGCAGCGGCAGCGCCAGCATCGTCCAGGGGCTCTTCCCGCTCGTCCTCGTCATCCTCTTCCTCTCCTCGGCCTTCTTCCCGGTCGAGCTGATGATCGAGCCGGCGAGGACGATCGCCGAATACAACCCCTTCAGCATCATCGTCGAAGGGGTGCGCGAGCCGATCATCTCCGGCGTCGACGCCTCCGACACGGCGGCGGCAGTGCTGACGATCGCCGGCATCGTCCTCTTCAGCCTCGTGCTCAGCGCCCGCGCGCTGCGGCACCGCCTGCGGGTCGGCTGATGGAGGCGGCCTCGATCGGGCTCGCAATCCCCGCCTGGCGCGCCAACCTGGCGACGATCGGCGCGTTGATGGGGCGGGCCCGAAACGAGCTCTTGCGCGTGCCCGGGGCGGCGATCCCGGGTGTGCTCGCGCCGACGATCTTCTTCCTCGGCCTCAACGGCGTCTTCGGCGCGTTGATCCAGCTGCGCGGTTTCGAAGGCGACACCTACGAGAGCTTCATCGTCCCGGTCAGCATGCTGCAGGGCGCCGGCTTCACCGGCGCGGCGGCGGGGGTCAACCTCGCCCGCGACATCGAGCAGGGCTGGCTCGACCGGCTGCTTGTCTCCCCCGCCCCGCGCTGGGTCCTGCTCGCCGGCATCGTCCTCGGCGCCGGTACCCGGGCGCTGATCCCGGCGACCTTCGTGCTTGCGATCGCCCTGCCCCTCGGCGCCGGCTGGCCCGGCCTCGATGGACTCCTCGTCACTTATTTGATGGTCGTGGCGATGGCCGCGGTCGCCGCCTGCTGGGGCTCGATGCTGGCGTTGCGCTTCAAGAGCCAGTCGGCGGCGCCGCTGATGCAGGCGGGGATGATGTCGCTGGTCCTGCTGACTACCGCCTACGCGCCGCTGGCCCTGCTGCAGCCGTGGATGGCCGACGTCGCAGAAGTCAACCCGGTCACCGAAGTGATCGAAGCGGCGCGCCAGGGCTTCGTCGGCGGCGTCACCTGGGCTGGCACCTGGCCGGGACTGGTCGCCCTGGCGGGCCTACTGGCCCTGCTGGGGACCCTGGCCCTACGCGAAATGCGTAGAACCGGGGTCTGAGCCGCTCTATTTGTATCGATACGTAATCCGACCTCTGTCGAGGTCGTAAGGCGAAAGCTCGATCTTGACACGGTCGCCGGGGAGGATGCGGATGTAGTGGCGGCGCATCTTGCCGGAGATGTGACCGAGCACCTCGTGCCCGTTGTCGAGTTTGACCCGGAACATCGTGTTGGGGAGGGCCTCGGTGATCTCGCCCTCCATCTCGATCTTCTCCTCTTTGGCCATGCGGGCGGCAGCGTATCCGAAGGCGGAGACAGGGCACTAGCCGCGCAGGCGGCGCGCCCGCTCCACCGCCTCCTCGCGGGTGCACACCTCGCCCGCGTACTGGGCCGCCTCGAGCTCGGCGAGGAGGTCGCCCAGCGCCGGCCCCTCGGCGATTCCCAGCTCGGCGGCCAGCTCGTCGCCGCGCAGGAGCGGTGGCGGCGGTCCGTCGCGGTGCCAGTCGAGCGCCGCGGCGAGCATCTGCCGCGCCAGCGCAAGGTGCGCCTCGATCGCCTCCTCGCTGGCGAGGGCGCCGCTGCCCCGTGCCGAGAGCCGGTCGGCGACGGTGAGCAGGGTGACGTCGGGGGCGACCGACCCCGTCGCCCGCAGGTACTCGTGCACGCGGCGCGGCGGCAAGGGCGCCTCGTGGACGAGGAAGCCGAGCCGCAGGTGGTGCCGGGTGAGGCCCTGCAGGTGACGGCTGAGGCGAGCGCTGGCGCGCAGGCGGCG
>JBKPOW010000251.1:0-1546 GCA_046733275.1 Actinomycetota bacterium | reverse complement strand
GCTCGACCTCGCCCGCGAGCGGGGGGTGGAGCTGGACGAGCGGCGCGCCCAGCGCGCCGTCGCCGCCGGCCACGGGGCGCTGCTGCACGACCGCCTTGCCGCCGCGGGCCCGCACGATGAACCCGAGCCTGACCGCGGCTGAGCGGGCCCTGCTGACGGCGACGGTCTTCGTCGTCGGCGCGGCCAGCCTCGGCGCCGAGATCGCCGCCGCGCGCCTGCTGGCGCCCTACTTCGGAGCTTCGACCGTCGTCTGGGCGAACACGATCGGCGTCGTCCTCGTCGCCCTATCGCTTGGCTACTGGCTCGGCGGCCGCTTCGCCGACCGCCACCCGCACCTGCGCGGCCTCTGCCTCGTCGTCCTCGCCGCCGCGGTGCTGATCGCCGCGATCCCCTTCGCCGCGCGGCCCTTCCTCGGCTTCTCGGTCGATGCCTTCGACACGGTCTCGGTCGGTGGCTTCGCCGGCTCGCTCTTCGGCGTGCTCACGCTGGTCGCGGTGCCGGTGGTCCTGCTGGGCGCGGCCGCGCCTTGGGCGGTGCGGCTGGCGGTTGGCGAGACCGAGCACGCCGGCGAGGTGGTGGGGAGGCTCTACGCGATCTCCACCGCCGGCTCGCTCTTCGGCACGATGCTCGCCGCACTGGTCCTGATCCCGCTGGTGGGCACGCAGCGAACGTTCCTCCTCTTCGCCCTCGCCCTGGCGCTGGTCGGCACGCTCGGGCTAGGCTGGCGCTTCGCCCTCGTGCCGGCGGCCCTCGCCTTCGCCGTCTCGGCCCCGGTCGGCACGATCAAGGCCGCCGACACGGGCCGCGTCCTGCACGAGGCCGAGACCACCCACCAGTACGCGCGCGTGGTCGAACGGCCCGACGGCGTGCGCGTGCTCGAGCTGAACGAGGGGCAGGCGGTCCACTCGCTCTACCGGCCGGGGAGCTACCTCACCGGCGACTACTGGGACGGGCACCTCTACCTGCCCTTCGCCGCGCGCCGCTCGCCGCCCGGCCGGATCGCGATCCTCGGCAACGCCGCCGGCACCGTCGCCCGCGCCTACGGCCACTTCTTCCCGCACACGCGGGTCGACGCGGTCGAGATCGACGCCGAGCTGACCGAGCTCGGCCGCCGCTGGTTCGACCTGCGCAACCCGCGCATGGAGACCTTCGCCGAGGACGCTCGCCCCTGGCTGGCTCGCTCGGCGGGCGGCTACGACGCGATCATGGTCGACGCCTACCGCCAGCCCTACATCCCCTTCTACTTGGCGACGCGCGAGTTCTTCGAGCTGGCGCGGGAACGCCTCGCGCCGGGCGGGATGGTGATCGTGAATGTCGGCCACCCGGAGGGCAGCGAGGAGCTCGAGCGGGTGCTGGGGAGGACGATGGCGGCGGCCTTCCCGCGGGTGCGGCGCCTGCCGATCGAGCCGACCAACACGCTCCTCCTCGGCGGTGACGACTCGATCTCGGCCGCCCGCCTGCGGGAGCGGTCCGACTCGCTCGATCCGGCGCTGCGCCCCGTCGCCCGCCAGGCCGCCGCCCGGTTGCGTCCCGGGCTGGCCGGGGG
>JBKPOW010000250.1:0-5459 GCA_046733275.1 Actinomycetota bacterium | reverse complement strand
ATCAAGGGCACGAGCCGCCGCGACCCCATCGCCGCCGAAGACGCCCGTCTCGCCGCCGCCCTCGCCGCCGACGCGAAGAACCGGGCCGAGAACCTGATGATCGTCGACCTGCTGCGCAACGACCTCGGCGCGGTCTGCGAGGTCGGCAGCGTCAAGGTGCCGGAGATGATGGCGGTCGAGGCCTACGAGACCGTCCACCAGCTCGTCTCCGAGGTCCGCGGCCGCCTCCGACCCGAGGCGACGACCGTCGACGCCGTCCGCTCCTGCTTCCCACCCGGCTCGATGACCGGCGCCCCGAAGAAGCGCACGACCGAGATCCTCGACGAGCTCGAGGGCGCCGCCCGCGGCGTCTACTCCGGCGCGATCGGGTGGTTCGGCCTCGGCGGGGGCTGCGACCTCAGCGTCGCGATCAGGACGATCGTCCTCGACGGCGACGCCGCCACGGTCGGCGCCGGCGGCGCGATCGTGGCGCAGTCCGACCCGGCGGAGGAGTACGAGGAGATGCTGCTCAAGGCGCGGGCGCCGCTGCGGGCCCTCGACGCGGGTGCCGACCCCGCCGAAGCCCTCGCCACCGACGCACCTACAACTGGATCAGGTTCTTGGCGTCGATCTTGCGCGTGACCCCGCGGAAGTCGATCGTCAACGGCGCCGTTGCGACGACCTCGGCGTAGTCGATCCCCGGATGGGCGGTGACGATCGCTGCCAGATCGGCCGTCCGCAGGCCTTCGCCGAGATCGACCGAGCGTAAGTCGAACTCGGCCAACTCCGGCGCGAAGGGATCGTGGTAGGAGACCTCGGCCCCCAGCTCGCGCAGCAGGGCGACGATCTCCAGCGACGGCGACTCGCGGATGTCGCCCACGCCGGCCTTGTAGCTGACCCCGAGCAGCAGCACGTTCGAGCCCTTCACCGCCCTTTCCGCCTCGTTGAGGGCGCGGGCGATGCGGTCGACGCAGTAGGCCGGCTGGGCGCGGTTGACCTTGCCGGCGAGCTCGATGAACTCGGGGTAGAAGTCGTGCTCGCGGGCCTTGAAGGCGAGGTAGAAGGGATCGACCGGCAGGCAGTGGCCGCCCATACCGGGGCCTGGGTCGAAGCGCATGAAGCCGAATGGCTTGGTCGCCGCCGCCTCGATCACCTCCCAGATGTCGATGCCAAGCCGGTCGCAGAGCTGCGAGAGCTCGTTGACCAGGGCGATGTTGACCGAGCGGAAGATGTTCTCGAGCAGCTTCGCCAGCTCAGCCGCCTCCGGCGTCGAGAGGACGACCACCTCGTCGCAGATCAGCGAGTAGAGCTCGCGCGCGCGCTCGGCGCAGGCGGGGGTGATGCCGCCGACCAGCTTGGGCGTGGTGCGCACGGTGTAGTCGGTGCGGCCGGGATCGATCCGCTCAGGCGAGAAGGCGAGGTGGAAGTCGCGGCCGGCGGCCAGCCCCGACTCCTCGAGGATCGGCTGCAGGCGCTCGCGCGTCGTCCCCGGGTAGGTGGTCGACTCGAGCACGACCAGCTGGCCCGCCTGCAGCACCCCGGCCAGGGCGGTCGCCGAGTCGATCAGGTAGGTGAGATCGGGCTCGCGCGAGCCGGTCAGCGGCGTCGGCACGCAGATCACGACCGCTTCGCAGGAGCCCAGGTCGGTGACGTCGGCCGTCGCCCGCAGCCGCCCGTCGAGCCCCGCCACCGCCTCGTCCGGGATGTCCTCGATGTAGCTGTGGCCGTTGTTCAGCGCCTCGACCTTGCGCCCGTCGGCGTCGAGGCCGACGACCTCGTGGCCGGTGTCGGCGAAGCCGACGGCAAGGGGAAGCCCGACGTAACCGAGCCCGACGATTCCGATCTTCACCAGCGTCCCCGCTTCGTTCGTTCCACGCTCACGCGCGCCAGTCTATTTCTAGCCAAACGGGGGGTGGGGAAAGTCCGGCACTGGCTTCATCGAAAACGGCAGCGAGCTGCCGCCTTCGTAGACGGCCCGTGCGGCGCCTTTGCGGTTGCGACCGTAGCGTTGGGGCGCGATCCCCTGGAAGATCCCGGCGTCGTCTGCACGGATCACGTCAACCTTGCGCCAGTGCCGTCGTCTGAGGACCTCGATCACGACCCGGCCCTTGCTGCTCGACGGCGTCCGGCCCCAGAAGGAGAGGCCCTTCTCGCGCGGGTAGGCGACGAAGGGGAAGCGGAAGGCGTCGAGGATTTCCTTCGGCTGGTCCTGGGCGACGGTCGGCCCGCTGAAGTAGAGGCCCGACTGGAGCTCGTCTGAGTCGCGCAGGCTGTACCAGAAGAAGTATTCGATTCCGATGCTCCAGGAGTTGAAGAGCGCCTCGGCGATCCAGCGGCTCTCGATCTTCATCGGCAACCCACCCGGGTCGGGCGGGTTGGTGTCCCAGGAGAGCTCCATCACCCAGAGCGGGGTGTGCTCGAAAGCCCCCTGGATCCTGCCGGCGCGGTCGGCCGCCGCCAGCAGGGTCTTCAGCTTGGCCAGGTCGCCGAGCTGGACGTCGTTGACGCCGCCTTCGTGGGTCGGTCCGCCGGTCGTGTAGGGGTGGATGTCGAAGATGTCGAAGTGGACGCCCCCTTCGCAATCGCCTTTGGTCGGCCGGGGGTGGTTGTGGCCGCGCATGCAGAGCAGCAGGCGGGTGAAGCGCAGCGGCCCGATGGTGTATTTGGGGACGGCGATCGGGCCAAGGCCGCCGGCGATCACCAGATTGGAGGGGTCGACCGCCTTGATCGCCGCGTAAAAGCTGTTGATCAGGACGCGGTAGAGGTCGGGTGAGACCGGCCGGTCGCCTTCGTACTGGGGGGCGAAGAAGAGGCTCAGGTTGGGCTCGTTGAGGCCCTGCCAGTAGGTCACCCGCGGCAGGCCGCCAAAGCTTCCGCTGAAGCGCCGGGCGGCGGCGGTGGCGAAGTCGGCCAGGGCTGCCGGGTCGGGGTTGCAGGGGATGTCGGTCTCCCCGGAGTGGCAGCGGTGCGCCCACAGCGGCGCCCCCCTCACCTGCAGCACGGGCGTCAGGCCCGCCGCCACCGCCCGGCTGACCCACTGGTCGATGAATTCCCAGTCGTAGTTGGGATCGGCGGGGTCCTGGGGGTTCCAGGAGGCGGGCGGTTTGTCCGGCGCCACCGACGCCCAGCGCAGCGGCGTCTGCACGATGCCCACTCCGGCTTTCTTCGCGTTTTCGAAGGCCGCGACGTCGTTGTCGTAGACGTATGAGATTCCGGTGTTAAGGGGGCGAACGCGGGCCTGGGAAGAGGCGGCGTCCAGCGCCGCGACGGCCATCAGGCAGAGCAGCAGCGAGAGCGCCAGCTTGAAGGTTCGGGCCTGGTACCCAGGCGATTGTGCGAGTGCGCCCACGCGTGGACTACTCGGCAGGCCGTCTCTGTCGCCAGAAGTATGCGAGCGCCCATGCGATTGCGGCAAGGATCGCCAGTGGCAGCAGCGGGCCGAGGTCGCCCGACGAAGAGGAGCCGGTGGCCTCGGCGAGGACCTCGCCCAGGCCGGAGGAGCCGCTGGGCAGCTCGGTGGAGGCCTGGGGGCGATTGCCCGCCGCCTCGGGTCGACTCGGCTGCGCTGGGCCGCCGGAGTCGCCGCCGCCCGGCTTTGCCGGACCCCCGCCACCCGATTGACCGTCGGTGTCGTCGCTCGGCGCCTCCGCCGGCGCCTGCTCCGCCGGCGCGCTGGTCGGGGGAGCGGTTTCCGCCGTTACCCGAGCGACTTCGCGTCCCGCCTGGCCCTTCGACTCGAGCTCCTTGGCGTTCGCGGCGCCGAGGACCTTCGCCGGCGAGCGCTTCCTGCCATCGCCGCCGCGCGCCTCCCTGTCGCCGCCAGCCGTGGGGATCGCCTCGGTGTACTGCGTGGCGGCCGAGTTTTCAGGCGGCACGACCGATTCGGTTTCCGCCCCCGGGGCAGCCGCGGGCAGCGCCAGGGCCAGCGCCGCCGCAAGTCCGATCGCAGTAGTCAGTGCCTTCATCTTGTTCGGTCCCGGGCCGTCAATAGCATGCTGCCGGAGCGTCGACCTTGTCCCACCTTCCCAGATAAACCAGATGGACGCCCGTTCGATTCGGTCTGACGGCGCCGGGCAGGAACTTGCCCGGCGGATCGATTGGGGCGGCGTCTGGACCTGGCTCTTCTGCTTCGGCCTGATCGCCTACCTCGGCCTCAAGGGCGGCGGCTACGACCCCCTCGTCCACGACCAGGTCGGCATCGCCGTCTGGTGGGTGCTGCTCGTCGGCGTACTCGCCGGCGCCCTGCCCAACCGCAGGCCGGGCACGCTGGCGCTCGCCGGCCTCGGCTTGCTGACCGCGTTCGTCGCTTGGACCGCGCTGAGCCTGACCTGGACCGAGAGCGTCGAGAAGACCTCCGCCGACCTCGCCCGCGTCGCCGGCTACCTCGCCGTCTTCGCACTGGCCCTCTTCGCCCGCGACCGCGAGGGCGCCCGCCGCGTCATTGCCGCGGTCGCCGCCGGGATCGTCTTCGTCGCCGCGATCGCCCTGCTCTCGCGCCTGCACTCCGCCTGGTTCCCCGCCGCCGACCAGACCGCGCAATTCCTCACCAGCAATCGCGAACGGCTCTCCTATCCGCTCCACTACTGGAACGGCCTCGCCGCGCTTGTTGCGATCGGTGCCCCCCTCGTCCTCCACCTCGCCGCCTGCGCCCGGACGACCCTCGGGCGCGCCGCGGCGGCCGCGGCGCTGCCGCTGCTGGCGCTGACCGCTTTCTTCACCCTCTCGCGCGGCGGCATCGCCGCCGCCGTCCTCGCCCTGATCGTCTTCCTCGCCCTGACCTCGGACCGGCTTGCGCTGGTGCCGACCATGCTGCTCACCGGTCTGGGCAGCCTGGTCCTGATCCTCGCCGCGAGCAGCCGCGACGCCCTCCAGGACGGCCTGCTCAACTCGACCGCCGACAGCCAGGGTGACTCGCTGCTGGCGATCGTCGTCCTCGTCTGCGCCCTCGTCGCCGTCCTGCAGGCGGCGATGGTCGTCGGCCTGCGCGGGCGCGAGCGGCCGGCCTGGACGCGGGTGTCCCCCCGCAACGCCCTTGTCGGGCTCGGCGCGTGCGCCCTGGTCGCCCTGGTCGTCGCCGGAGCCGCCGGGGCGCCGGGCCGCGCCTCGGACGCCTGGGGCGAATTCAAGGAAACGAGCAGTCCCGGCAAAGGGACCGAACGGCTGGGAAGCGCCGCCGGCCAGAACCGCTACCAGCTATGGAGCGCGGCGGTGAAGGAGAACGCGAGCGAGCCGCTGACCGGCACGGGCTCCGGCACCTTCGAGTACTGGTGGGCGCGAAGCGCCGACGTGGAGGAGATCGTCCGCGATACCCACTCGCTCTACCTGCAGACCCTGGGCGAGCTGGGCATCGTCGGCCTGGCCCTCCTCGCCGCCTTTCTCGCGCTCGTCCTCGTCGGAGGCTGTGCGGTCGCGTTGAGGGGGATGCCGGCCGAACGCTCCGCTCTGGCGGCGGCGGCGGCCGGCTGCATCGCCTTCTGCAT
>JBKPOW010000249.1:0-4402 GCA_046733275.1 Actinomycetota bacterium | reverse complement strand
CCGCCCGCTCGCTGCGGCCCGAGATCGACGCCGCGCTGGACGCCCTGCGCGCGGCCGGCGCGCCGCTGGCGCTGATGACCGGCTCCGGCCCGACCGCCTTCGGCCTCTTCCCCGATCTCGGCGAGGCCGAGCGCGTCGCGGCCGAGCTCGGCCGCGACGACGCGATCGTCTGCGAGGCCGGCCGCGCCCCTTGAGACCCTGCCCCGAGTGAAACTGCAACTTCCGCAAGACCGTCGCCGGCGCCGCCTCTTCCTCGTCGCCATTGCCGCCGCGATCGCCGCCGGCTACTACCTGATCAGCCGGGTCATCCCGCACGACGAACTGCAGCAGCTGCTCGAGGACGTCTCCAACACGCTCGGCGCCTGGACCTACCTCCTGGTCGGGGTCTTCGCCTTCGCCGAGACCGGCGCCTTCGTCGGCCTCGTCGTCCCCGGCGAGACGGTGATGCTGCTCGGCGGCGCCGTCGCCGGCCAGGGGGCAATCGACGTCTACATCCTCATCGCGATCGCCTGGTTCGCCGCCTGGGCCGGAGACACGACCAGCTTCTTCCTCGGCCGCCGCCTCGGCCGCGAGTTCGTCATGCGTCACGGCCCCCGCGTCGGCCTCGGTCGCGAGCGCTTCGAGCAGGTCGAGGACTACTTCTCCCGCCACGGCGGCAAGACGATCTTCATCGGCCGCTTCGTCGGCCTCGTCCGCGCCCTGGCCCCTTTCATCGCCGGCAGCTCGGGCATGCACTACCGCGGCTTCGTCCCGTACAGCATCCTCGGCACCGGGATCTGGGCCAGCGCTCACATCCTGATCGGCTACCTCTTCTCGCGCAGCATCGACACCGCCGCCGAGTACGCCGGCCGCGGTGCCCTCTTGCTCGGCGCGCTGATCGTCCTCGTCGCCGGCTCGATCTTCCTCTACCGGCGGCTGCGGGTGGCCGAGAACCGCCGCGCCGCGGTGCGCTGGATGGAGCAGCACGCGGTCGCCCGCTGGCTGGTCGTGCTCGCGCGCCGCTTCGAGCCGCAGCTGCGCTTCCTCTGGGCGCGGGTCACCCCGGGCGGGACCTTCGGGCTCGAATTCACCTCGCTGATGGCGACCCTGGCGGTGGGCGGCTTCGTCCTCGTCGCCTACACGGCGATCGTCAGCGGCGACGCCGGTCCGACCCCGGGCGATATGACCGCGGTCGACATCGTCGAAGGGCTGCGCACCGGCTGGCTGGTGGATCTGGCCAAGGCGGTGACGGCGCTCGGCGCGGCCCCGGTCGTCCTCACCCTTGCCGCGATCTGCGCCGCCGCGCTCGCCCTGCGCCGGCGCTGGGCCGAGTTGGGCGTGCTCGTCGCCGGCCTGGCGATCGTCGTCGCCGGAGTGCACGAGCTCAAGGACGCCGTCGACCGACCGCGCCCCGACGGCGGCCTGGTCGGCGTCTCCGGCTTTTCCTTTCCGAGCGCCCACGCGGCCTACTCGACCTTCTACGTCTGGCTGGCGGTGACGATCGTCATGCGCCTGCGGCCGGGCATGGCGCGGGGCGCGCTGGTCGTCGCCGTCGGCGTCGCCCTGACCGCGCTGGTCGGCCTCTCGCGCGTCTACCTCGGCGTCCACTACATGAGCGACGTCAACGCGGGGTGGGCGCTCGGCGCCGCCGCCTTCTCTTTCTGCGCGGCGGTCGCCCTGGTCGGCTCGACGATGCGGTCGATGCGGCACGGCCCACAGCCTTCGGACGGGGCCGTGCGACAGAATGGGGCCGGTGTTGCCGCTGGCCCTGCAGAAGATCGCCGATGAGTACATCCTCTTCGGCGTCGCCGGCCTGATCAGCCTGGTCGCCTTCTTCGGCCTGATCTTCGTCCCCGCGATCGGCTCCTACGGGCGGCTTTGGGAGAAGGCGGCGGCCGGCTTCCTCTCGCTGATCGTCCTCCTCGCCCTGGTCCTGACGGGCGTCGTCGTCGGCCTCGCGGTCGTCTACTACTACAACGACATCGTCGAAGTCCTCGGCTGATTCGCGCGAATTACTTCACAAGTGCCTTTTGATCGGAGCGGGTGGCCTCCGGGATAATGGGCCGATGTCCACCCAGAAAGGGCAAGAAAGGCCCGCAAAAGCCGCAGATCCAGGGACTCTGGATGCGCTTGCCGAGGCTGTGGAATCTGGAGCTGGATTGCCCGCGGTCGCGCGGGCGGCGGCGCGGGTGCTGGACGCCAGCGTGGCGCTGATCGAGCGCTCCGGCGCGGTGCTGGCGGTCGCCGGCGCCTCCCCGGATCAAGAGGAGAAGCTGCTGGCCGGCGGCGAGCGGGTGACCGCGGTCGAGCTGCGTGTCGCCGACGCGGCCGTCGGCGAGCTGCGCTACCGGGCGAAGCGCGCGCCGGACCCGGCGATCGCGCGCATGGTGACGACCCTGCTGGCGCTCGAGCTGGAGCGCTCGCGCGCCCCCGATTGGGAGAGCGAGGAGGTCGCCGGCGCCTTCGTCGCGGCGGTAATGGGGCGCGAGGTGACCGACCGAGGCGACATCGTCGCCCGCGCCGCCGAGCTCGGCGCCGACCTGGAGAAGGGGGCCGGCGCGATCGTCCTGCGCGCCGCACCGCGGGCGGCGCAGACCGGCGAGTGGCGGGCGCGGATGCTGACCCTGGCGATGCGGACGCTGCGCTCGCTCGCTCCGGGCGCGCTTGCGACAGCGGACGAGGGCGAGGTGGCGACGGAGATCGCCGTGATCGTCCCGGCGGAGGACGAGCAGCGCCTGCAGCGTGCCGCCGCCGGCCTTGCCCGCGAGCTGGAGGACTCCCTAGCGGGCTTCCACCTGACGGTCGGGGCCAGCCGCCGCGTCGCCGACCCGGTCGACATCTACCGCGCCGGCAACGAGGCGCGGCTCGCGGTCAACGTCGGCGAGGCCGAGGGACGACCGCTGCTCGCCTTCGAGGACACCGGCGCCTACCGCCTGCTGCTGCCGGCGATGAGCGAGGACCCGGGCGAGCTGCGCCGCTTCTACGCCGAGACGATCGAGCCGCTGGCCGCCTACGACGACCAGTACGAGACCGAGCTGGTGGCCACGGTCGAGGCCTACCTCGGCAACGACGGCAACGTCGCCGCCACCGCCAAACAGCTCTTCACCCACCGCCACACCATCCGCTACCGGCTCGAGCGGGTGCGCGAGCTCTGTGGCCACGACGTCTCTGCCACCGAGGGCCGCGAGAAGCTCGGCCTCGGCCTCAAGGCGATGCGCGTGCTGGGCATCGCCTCCCCCCGCGGCCCGGCCCAGGAACCGGGCGCCGAAGGGGGCAAGGTCCCCCGCAGCGCGGAGGACTAGGGCGGTGCGGCGCTAGACGCCGATGCGTTCGCCAGCGTCGCGGCGCGGTGGGTGCGGCTCGAGCCGGACCGGCGTCGCGGAAAGGGCCTGGACGCGCAGGTCGCTCCAGGTGAGCCCCTCGCGGACGAGGGCGGGGAGCCCGAGGGCGACCGCGGTGGCGATCTCGACCGCCTGCAGGATGACGCCGTAGGCGAGGGCGTCGGCGGTGCCGATCCCCCAGCCGGTGTGCAGGACGCTGATCACGGCGAGCTGGAAGACACCGATGTTGGACGGCGTCGCCGGCACGACCGCGGTCACGTTGACGGCGAAAAGCACCGCGGCGGCGGCGCCGATGCCGCCTTCGAGGCCGAGGGCGGCGAGCAGCGCCCAGCAGGCGGCCAGCTGGATCGCCCAGGCGCCGAGCTGGGCGGCGCCGGCGATCGCGCCATGGCGCGGTTGACGGAACACTGCCAGGCCGGCCCGCACCTGCAACAGCGCCCCGTGCATCGCCGCCGCGATCCGGGCGGCGCGGCCGTTGCCGTTGCGGCGCATCAGCGCCGGCGCGACGAGCACGACGACGAGCAGCGCGAGCGGCACGAGGCTGAAGAGGAAGAGCTTCTCCGTGCTGGAGTGGAAGAGGTCGGTGCTGGAGACGATGATCGCGCCGAGCATCGCCAGGGCGACGATGTTGAGCACGGTCTGCGAGACGAGCGTCCCCAGCAGGACGGAGAAGGTCTCGCGCATGCGCCCGATCCGGCGCGCCAGGGTCATCGCCCTCGCCGGCTCGCCGAGGCGAGCCGGCAGCGTCGCCGACATCAGCACGCCGATCATCGTCGCCGAGGTGACGTCGCGCCGCCGCACCGGACGGTTGGGCAGCGCCGCGCGCACGATCCCGTACCAGGAGGCGGCGCGGAAGAAGAGCGAAAGCGCCATCAGGGCGCAGGCGACCAGTACCCAGGTGAGGTCGGAGCGGACGACGCTGGCGAGCACCTTGTCGACGCCGATCTTCTGCGCCGCCAGCGCGGTCAGCCCGATCCCAAGCCCGCCGGCGACGCCGAGGCCGGCGCGGCGGGCGATGCGCCGCTTGCGGCTGCCGCCCTGCGCCAGGACCGGCTCGAGCGAGGGCAGCCGTCGCGGTGGGC
>JBKPOW010000248.1:0-7290 GCA_046733275.1 Actinomycetota bacterium | reverse complement strand
GGGCGACGGTGATCCCGCCCAACGACAACAAACTCGCAGCGCTCAACTCGGCCGTCTGGTCGGGCGGCTCCTTCGTCTACGTCCCCGCCGGGGTCAAGGTCGAGATGCCGCTGCAGGCCTACTTCCGGATCAACACCGAGAACATGGGCCAGTTCGAGCGCACCCTGATCATCTGCGAGGAGGGTGCCGACGTCCACTACATCGAGGGCTGCACGGCGCCGGTCTACTCGACCGACTCGCTGCACTCGGCCGTGGTCGAGATCATGGCCAAGCCCAGCTCGCGGGTCCGTTACACGACCGTGCAGAACTGGTCGCAGAACGTCTACAACCTCGTCACCAAGCGCGCCGTCGCGCAGGAGAAGGCGACGATGGAGTGGGTCGACTGCAACCTCGGCTCGAAACTGACGATGAAGTACCCGTCGATCTACCTGCTCGGGCGCGAAGCGCACGGCGAGATCCTCTCGATCGCCTTCGCCGGCGAGGGCCAGCACCAGGACGCCGGCGGCAAGATCATCCACGCCGCGCCGCGCACCTCGTCCTCGATCTTCTCCAAGTCGATCTCCAAGGACGGCGGCCGCAGCACCTACCGCGGCCTGCTCGAGGTCGCCGACGGGGCGACCGAGTCGCGCTCGAAGGTGGTCTGCGACGCGCTGCTGCTCGACGAGGACTCGCGCTCGGATACCTACCCGACGATCCGCATCGGCGAGAACGACGCCGACGTCGGCCACGAGGCGACGGTCTCGAAGATCGGCGACGAGCAGGTCTTCTACCTGCAGAGCCACGGGCTCGACGAGGAGGAGGCCTCGAAGATGATCGTCAACGGCTTCATCGAGCCGGTGACCAAGGAGCTGCCGATGGAGTACGCGGTCGAGCTCAACCGCCTGATCGAGCTCCAAATGGAGGGCTCGATTGGCTGAGCTGGCGACGCTTCCGCCCCTTCCGGACCAGAAGACGAAGGGGTGGGAATTCACCGACCTCTCGGACCTCGACCTCGACGCCTACGAGCCGGCCTCCGTCAGCGCCTCGATCTCGGCGGTCGAGGGTGCGACGGTGCTGCCGCTGAAGGAGGCGGCCGAGTCCCACCCAGAGTTGGTCGATGGTCGGCTCGGGACTTTGGTTCCCGGCGACGATCCGTTCGTCGCCCGCAACGAGGCCGGCTGGCGCGAGGGCGTGCTGATCCACGTTCCCGCCGGCGTCAGGCTTGCCGAGCCGATCCGGGTCGAGCTGCCGCTCGACGAGGAGGGGGCGGTCGTCTACTGGCGCACGCTGGTCGTGCTCGAGGAGGGCGCCGAGGCGGAGGTCTGGGAGCACAGCGGCTCGGCCGGCGACGGGACCGACGCCTTGCTCAACTCGGTGGTCGAGCTGCACGTCGGCCAGGCGGCGACGCTGCGCTACGTCTCGACCCAGGACGTCTCCGAGCGGGCCTGGATCTTCTCCAGCCAGCGGGCGCAGGTAGAGCGCGACGGCCGCCTCGAGTGGACCGCGCTCGGCTTCGGCTCAGGGCGCGGCAAGGTGCGGATGGAGACGAAGCTGGCCGGCGCGGGCTCCGAGGCGCGCGTCACCGGCGGTTACGCGGGCGGCCCCGGCCAGCACCTCGACTTCGACACGACGCAGGAGCACGCCGCGCCCAGCACCAACTCCGACCTGGCCTTCCGCGGCGTGCTCGCCGCCGGCGCGACGGCGGTCTGGCGGGGGATGATCCGCGTCGACCCCGGCGCCCAGCAGACCGACGCCTTCCAGGAGAGCCGCAACCTGCTCCTCTCCCCCGATGCGCATGCCGACGCGATCCCGGGCCTCGAGATCGAAGCCGACGACGTCCGCTGCACCCATGCCGCGGCGATCGCCCAGATCGACCGCGACCAGCTCTTCTACCTGACTTCGCGCGGGCTAGACCCGGCGGCCGCCAAGCAGCTGATCGTCGAGGGCTTCCTCGAGTCGCTGGTCGAACGCCTCGCCGCGGGCCCGGTCCGGGACGAGATCTCGGCCGCCCTGCAGCAGCGCCTCGCCGAGATCCTCTAGCGAACGCACCGAGGCCACCGGGTGGCTGAAGTTCCGGTGGCCTCCGATGCTGTTTTCCTACTTAGGGAGGGAGACGGGTGAATCCAATTCGCAATGATTCGCAACCCGGCCCCGGTCAACTTCAACTTAGGGTCGGTAGCTGCTCCTCTACCCGAAATTTGGGATTCCAACCTCGAGCACGGGATCTCTATGAGTTCGCGACGGAGAGCAGGTAGAGGCCGAAACAGGTGAAGGCGACCATCACCGCCAGCATCCAGTACTGCGAGCGCGCCGCCTGGCGGTAGTCGCCCCAGTAGGCGGTGGCACGATCGTGCGCCAGCGTCAATGCGACCACGTGGCCGACGACCAGCGCGCCCACCTGGACGTACCAGATCGTGTTGGCGCTGAGCAGCTGGAAGTCGATGCCGGAGGAGGCGGTGCCGAAAAGGTCGGTCGTGCCGGTTCCGAGCGGATCGGAGAGCAGGTAGGTGAACTGAGCCTGCTCCTGGAAGACGAAGAGGCTGAAGTAGTGGGCGACCAGGTAGGCGAAGGCGATCGGGATGAGGCTGTGGGCGAAGCCCGACCAGAGCTTGCGCAGGGGCGGCGCCCCGGCGACGGTCGACATTCCCCAGACGCCGATCAGGTAGACCAGGGCGACGCCGGCGAGGCAGAGGACGATGAAGATCGTGTCGGTGATCCGCAGCCCGGCGGTCAGCCCGAGGCCGATGTCCTCGAGCCGTTCGAAGGTCCATTCGAGGCCGCGGAGAAAGGCACCCTCAGAAGCGCCGTCGAAGCTGGTGGTGGCGATCGAGGCGATCACCACGGCGGCCGAGCCGGGGACGCCCGCCCAGCGGGTCGCTGCCGCGAGCGGGAGGCGCCGACCCAAACGGCCCTCTTTGACGCCGAAGGAGCCGAGCTGGGCGAACATGCCGAAGTAGACGGAGAAGACCTCGCCGTTGCGGCACCACTGCTCGCTGCCGAAGATGGCCATCATCACCAGGGAGTAGGCGGTGTAGACGAGGGCGGCGATGGCCGCCGCGTGTGGGGAGAGGCCGACCGCGACACCGCCGCTGACGCCGTAGACGATCTCCAGCCAGACCACCGCGACCAGGCCGATCGCCGCCGGCCAGCGGCCGAGCCGGCGGGGGTACTCGAGGTGCGCCGGCCGCTGCCCGGCGAGCGCGGTGAATCCCGCCCCGGCAAGGCGACCGACCGCGCGCCATGGGTTGAACGGGCGGAAGACGTCGCCGAGGACCACGCTGAAGAGCGGAAAGCCGAGCCAGCAAGTGACGAAGAGGAAGGTGAGGGCGAAGTTGCGATCGGGGGCTTCGGTGCCGCGCAGGCCGGCGTAGATCGCGAGGCCCAGCAGGAAGATGCCGATCGCGCCGCAGAGGGCTTGGGCGGGCAGGCCGAGCAGCGCCCGCGAGAGCCCCGCCCCGAGCGGGCGCCAGCGGTCCTCCTCGAAGCGGGGCTCGCGCCAGCCGACCGAGAGGGCGAAGAAGGAGACGATCAGGACGATCGACGCCCCCCAGGCGAACAGCCACGCCGGGATCGGCAGGTCCTGCCGGGCGGCCAGCGCGTGCGCGAGCGGCAGCAGGCTCACGGGTTGACGCGCAGCTCCGCGATCTGAATCTCGCTCTCGTGCAGCTCGACCTCGAAGATCCCTTCGATCTCGGCCGGGAAGGAGAGCGTGACCGTGCCGCCCGCGGGGATCTCCTCCTCGACGTCGTAGCCGTGTACGTGGACCTCGTCGGCGCGGTTCGAGCTGACGCGGAAGCGGACCTGGTCGCCCGCGTCGTACTCGAGCTCCTCCACGCCACTGACCGGTTCACCGTCGCGGATGACGATCGTCGGCAGGGTGGGTGCTTTGTCATCGCCCTTAGCCGGTGATTCCTTGCCGGCAGGGGGCGAGGTCGCGGTGGTGGTCGTGTCGCTGTCGTCGTCGTTGCCACAGGCGGTAAGTCCAGCCATCGCGACCACGGCCAGCAGCAGGGGTAAAGCCTTCTTCAAGTAAGTCATCAAGCCATCTCCTCTCGATTGCAAGCCCGCGACGGCTGCTGCTCGTCATCCGGAGCAGACGCCACTCGTCGGGCGGCGCGCCGTGCGCATGTCATCGTGGATTGACGGCTAGGCAGGTGGAGCCCGGCCCGAAAGGCCGAAGGCAAGCAGCAGTCCACCCCGGGCGGGATAAGAGGCCGGCGGCAGCGGACGCCGCCAACTAGCAGCCGGTGTGGCCATCACCCGTGCCCGCGCGGCAATCCGCTCGGCAAGCCGCATCGCCGTCTCGCAACCCGGATAACGCCCGAGCAGCAGCGCGACGAGGAGCAGCAGGAGCGGCAGCGCCGCAATCAGGAACTCGACCATCGCACGCGGACGCTAGCGCAGATACGTTGCCACAACCTAAATGCGTCCCGAGCACGAGAACATCGCCGCGCCCGATCTGCCCGAGGGGATCGAGTGGGTGGGCGAGGCGCCGCAGTCGATGCCGGTGGCCACCGCCGCCGGGCCGGCGCTCGTCCACTTCTTCGACTTCGCTCAGCTGAACAGTGTGCGCACGCTTCCCTACGTCAGCGAGTGGGCGCGCCGCTACGCGCCGCACGGGCTGACGACGATCGGCGTGCAGGCGCCACGCTTCCCCTTCGGCGCCGAGCGCGAGGCGGTTGCCGTTGGATTGGAGCGGCTCGGGATCGAGTTCCCGGTGGCAATCGACGCCGACCGCCGCCTCTGGCATGCCTACGGCTGCGAGGGCTGGCCCAGCCTCTTCCTCTGGAAGCTGGGCGGCGCGCTCGCCTGGTTCCACTTCGGCGAGGGCGAATACCGGGCGACCGAGGAGGCGATCCAGACGGAGCTGCGCGAAGAGGACGCCCTGCGCGAGCTGCCGGCGCCGATGGCCCCCCTGCGGCCGAGCGACGCGCCCGGCGCCAAGGTGATGCCTCCCACCGCGGAGATCTTCCCCGGCGGCAATTGGGAGCGCCCGTGGACCGCTGGCGAGGACGGCGATGAACTGGAGATCGCCTACGAAGGCGGCGGCGCCTACGCGACGGTTGAGGGAACGGGCGAGATCGCATTCGAGCTGGACGGCGGCGGCACTGTCGAGCTCGACGGCGCCTCCTCCGCATCGATCGCGGTCGACGGCCCAGCGCTCTATCCGCTCGCCGAGCACCCCCGCCACGAGCAGCACACCCTCGTCCTCCGCCCTTCCCCCGGCCTGCGGGTCTGGTCAGTCAGCTTCGCCGCCAGTACACCCTGATTTCGGGTTCATTAGTGCAGACAAGATGTCTGCAAGTTTTGGTATGGTAGACAACAGGTAGCGCCAAGAGCCATCCGTTATCCAAATCTCCGCTCTCGGAAACAGGCGTCCAAGGCTTGTCCACGAGGGAAAGGAGGTTGGATGACCGATTCGACGATGGCTCTCTACTTGCTGTTGCTCTGGATGATCATCCAGAGTTTGCGGCAGTAGAGCTACCGGTCCCCGGTGCCCCGCGGCGGCACCGGGGACCTTCAAAGAAAGGCCCGCCGAAGCGGGCCTTTCTCGGAGGTGCGAATGGACCACGATAGCTCTCTACCTAAACGTATTGTCGCACAAACGAAAGCGCGACGGTGCGACGGACTCGGCACTGGCGAAACACGTCACGCGGAAACGGCTTCGCGGATCTCCTTCGGCAGCATGAAGCGCACGTCCTCGTGGACGGTGCGCAGCTCGGAGACGTCCTCGGCGCCGCGCTCGCGGAAGAGCTCGACCAAGGCCTCCACCAGCTCCTCCGGCGCGCTCGCCCCCGAGGTGATGCCGACCGTCTCGACCCCCTCCAGCCACTCCTCGCGCACCTGCGTGTGATTGTCGATCAGGTGCGAGGCGGCGCCGTGTTCGCGCGCGACCTCGACCAGGCGGTTGGAGTTGGAGGAGTTGGTCGAGCCGATCACCAGGACCAGCTCGCACTCGCGCGCCAGCTGCTTGACGGCGATCTGGCGGTTGGTGGTGGCGTAGCAGATGTCGTCTGACTTGGAGCTGACTATGCCGGGGAACTTGGCGCGCAACGCGGCGATGACCTCGGCCGTCTCGTCGACCGAGAGGGTCGTTTGGGTGATGAAGGCGACCTTGGTCGGGTCCGGCACCTCGAGACCCTCGACTTCGTCCGCCGTTTCGATTAGGACGATGCTGTCGGGCGCCTCGCCGGTCGTACCTTCGACCTCCTCGTGTCCCTGGTGGCCGATCATCACGATCGTGTAGCCGTCGGCGGCGAAGCGGCGCGCCGAGACGTGGACCTTGGTGACCAGCGGGCAGGTGGCGTCGATCGTGCGCAGCTTGCGCGTCGCCGCGTTCTCGTGCACGGCCGGGGCGACGCCGTGGGCGGAGAAGACAACCATCTCGCCCTCGGGCACCTCGGTCTCCTCCTCGACGAAGATCGCGCCGCGCTTGGAGAGCTCCTCGACGACGTGCTTGTTGTGGACGATCTCTTTGCGCACGTAGACGGGCGCGCCGTAGTGCTCGAGCGCCCGCTCGACCGTCTGCACGGCGCGGTCGACGCCGGCGCAGTAGCCGCGGGGCGCGGCGAGCAGGACGCGCTTCGGCGCCGCGCTTGCGGTGGTTGGCATGGCTTCAGGGTACCGGTGGCGCCGTTGCGAGCGGCCCTGCCGCAGAGGGCCCAGAAGCGCATCGCAGCTAGCCTTGCAGGATGAGCACCGCCGGAGAGCATTTAGAGCGCCTGACCTCGACCGACGCCTCGTTCCTGACCAACGAGAGTGGCTCCAGCCATATGCACATCGGCGGCATCCTGATCTTCGAGGGCCCGCCGCCGCGCTACGTCGATCTGGTCGAGCACGTGCGCGGCAAGCTGGACCAGGTGCCGCGCTTCCGCCAGCGGCTCGTCGTGCCGCCGTTCGAGGCCGGCCGGCCGCTCTGGGCCGACGACGTCAACTTCAACCTCAGCTACCACATCCGACACACCGCGCTGCCCGACCCCGGCGGCGAGGCGCAGTTGAAACGCCTGGCCGCCCGCGTCTTCTCGCAGCAGCTCGATCGCTCCAAGCCACTCTGGGAGATGTGGCTCGTGCAGGGGCTGGAGCGCGACCGCTTCGCTCTCTTGACCAAGACCCACCACGCGGCGGTCGACGGGATCGCCGGCGTCGACATCGGCACCGTTCTCTTCGACCTGGAGCCCATCCCCGAGCCGGCGCCGGTCGAGGATGGCTGGCACCCCCAGCCGGCCCCGACGACGCCCGAGCTGATCGCGCGCGGCGCCAAGGACGCGCTCTGTCTCTTATACACATCTGACGCTGCCGACGACACTCAAT
>JBKPOW010000247.1:0-10717 GCA_046733275.1 Actinomycetota bacterium | reverse complement strand
GCCTCGGCCTCGGCGCCGCCGCTCGCCGCGCCAGCCCCGCCGACGACCCCCGGCGCCCCCGACGAGGAGCTGCTCGGCGCGGTGCAGGCGGCCACCTCTTTGCTCAAGGGCTACCGCACGCACGGGCACCTCGCCGCCCGCCTCGACCCGCTCGGCAGCGAGCCCAAGGGCGACCCCGCGATCCAGCCCGAGAACCTCAACCTGACGCCGGAGCTGATGGCGCGCGTGCCGGCTTCGATCCTGCGCATCGGCGTCCCCGGCGAGACCCTGCTCGACGTGCTGCCGCGGATGCGCGAGGCCTACTGCGGCACGATCGCCTACCAGTTCGAGCACCTCTCCTCGCACCAGCAGCGGACCTGGCTGCGCGAGATGGTCGAGACCGGCGCCCACCGCCAGCCTCTCGACGATGACGAGAAACGCCGCCTGCTCGGCCGCCTGCTCGACGTCTTCGAGTTTGAGCGCTTCCTCGAGAAAGCCTATTTAGGACAGAAGATCTTTTCGATCGAGGGCCTCGACGCGATCGTGCCGATGCTCGACGAGCTGGTCACCCTCGCCGGCCGTGCCGGCGCCGAAGAGGTCGTCTTCGGCATGGCCCATCGTGGCCGGCTCAGCGTCCTCGCCCACAACCTCGGCCGCTCGGTCGAGTCGATCCTGGCCGAGTTCGAGGGGGCGAAGCAGATCGAGATGGTCAAGGCGGTCGCGGCGATCCCCCACGGCGGCACCGGCGACGTCAAGTACCACTACGGCCACCAGGGGACCTACGAGAACAGCGAGGGCGAGAAGACCGCGGTCCGCCTCTATCCCAACCCAAGCCACCTCGAGTTCGTCGATCCCGTGGTCGAGGGCGGCGCCCGCTTCCTCCAGTCGAAGATCGACGGGCCGCGGCTCGAGCACCGGCCGAAGTGCGCGGTGCCGGTGCTGCTGCACGGCGACGCCGCCTTCCCCGGCCAGGGCGTGGTCGCCGAGACGCTCAACCTGCAGGCCCTGCGCGGCTACAGCACCGGCGGCACGATTCACATCATCCAGGACAACCAGGTGGGCTTCACCACCGACCCCGAGGACGCCCGCTCGACCCCCTACGCGGCCGACATGGCGAAGGGCTTCAACATTCCGATCGTCCACGTCAACGCCGACGACGTCGAGGCCTGCTCCTCGGCGGTCCGCTTGGCGATGGCCTTCCGCGAGCGCTGGGGACGCGACATCGTCATCGACGTGATCGGCTACCGCCGCTACGGCCACAACGAGACCGACGAGCCCGCCTACACCCAGCCGGAGATCGCCGCCAAGATCAAGGCCCACCCGCCGGTCTCCGAGCTCTACGCCGGGAAGCTGGTGCAGGAGGGAACGGTCGCGCCCGAGGACGTCGAGGCGGCGCGCCAAGCACGCCACGACGAGATGTCCGCCGCGCTCAAGGACCTGCGCAAGAAGATGGAGCTGGGCGAGTACGAAGACCCGACCGTCACCACCTCGACCACCGGCGAGCTCGACCGCACCGCCAGCCCGCCGGTCGAGACCGCCGTTCCCAAAGAGAAGCTGGGCGAGCTCAACGAGGCGCTGCTCGAGGTGCCGGAGAGCTTCACCGTCCATCGCAAGCTGCGCAAGCCGCTCGGCAACCGCGGCGACGCCCTCGAGCAGGGTGAGATCGACTTCGGCCAGGCCGAGGCGCTTGCCTTCGCCTCGCTGCTCACCGATGGCGTCCACATCCGCCTCACCGGGCAGGACACCGAGCGCGGCACCTTCTCCCACCGCCACCTCGTCCTCCACGACGAGAAGACCGGCCTGCCCTACTGCCCGATGCAGAACCTCCCCGGCGCGACCGCCCCCTTCGAGCTCTACAACAGCCCGCTCTCGGAGATCGCCTGCCTCGGCTTCGAGTACGGCTACTCGGCAGCCGAACCGAACGCGCTGGTCCTCTGGGAGGCGCAGTTCGGCGACTTCGCCAACGCCGGCCAGGTGATCGTCGACAGCTTCATCGTCTCCGGCGAGGCCAAGTGGGGCCAGACCAGCCGCCTGACGCTGCTGCTGCCGCACGGCTACGAGGGCTCGGGCCCGGAGCACTCCAGCGCCCGTATAGAGCGCTTCCTCGCCCTCGCGGCCGAGGGCAACATCCGCATCGCCAATCCCAGCACCGCGGCGCAGTACTTCCACCTGCTGCGCCGCCAGGCGCTGATCCGCAAGCCGCGGCCGCTGATCGTCTTCACGCCGAAGGGCCTGCTGCGCCTGGATCGCGCCGCCGCCACGCGCGACGAACTGACCAAGGGCGAGTTCCAGCTGATCATCGACGACCCCGCCGCGAGCGGGCGTCGCGAGAAGGTCGAGCGGCTGGTCCTCTGCACCGGCAAGGTCTTCTGGGACATCGATGGGAGCGAGCGGCGCGGCGCGGCGGAGGACGTCGCGATCGCCCGGGTCGAGCTGCTCTACCCCTTCGCCAAGGAGCAGCTCAGCGAGCTGATCGCCTCCTACCCCAACCTGAAGGAGATCGTCTGGACGCAGGAGGAGCCGCGCAACATGGGACCGTGGAAGGTGATGTCGCGCCGCATGCCCGACCTGGTGCCCGAGGGCGTCGAGCTCGGCTACGTCGGCCGGCCGACCAGGGCCAGCCCGGGCGAGGGCTACTCGGTCTCGCACGCGCGCGAGCAGGAGCGGATCGTGCTCACCGCGCTCACCCCCGGCGCCTGATGCGCAAGCCTGTCCCCGGGCGGCTCTTCGCCTGGGTCAAGCGCCTCTCCTGGGTCGAGCTCGCCATCTTCGCCGGC
This sequence comes from Actinomycetota bacterium, assembly GCA_046733275.1. Taxonomy (GTDB): domain Bacteria; phylum Actinomycetota; class Thermoleophilia; order Solirubrobacterales; family 70-9; genus VRUE01. Next base: position 7,961 of record JBKPOW010000247.1, on the reverse strand, counting down.
CTGCTGGCCTTCTGGCTGGCGCCAGGGTTCGAGACCGAGACGATGGTCTTCGGCTGGGCGCACGGACTCGGCTTCATCGCCCTCTGCCTCCTGATCTGGGTGGCCTGCATCAGGCGCGAGGCGCCCTACACTCTGCTCGCCGCGACGCTCACTCCCGTGGGACCGGTGGGCAGCGTGATCGGCATCGAGCTGATCGAGCGGCGTGGCTGGGGAATCGCCGATTCCTCGCAAAAGCCCGTGGAATCGGGGTAGATTCGCTCAAAAAGCCTTGACCTCAGGACCCCCAGGCGTTATAGGTAGAGGGTGACTGTTCTCTCGAACAGTCCCGTTCGAGATAACAGGCGCGTCGGCATCCCTCCCTGGCTACCGACGCATAGGTGCAGTGAGGGTCGCGCGGACCCCCTGCCTCCCGCGGCCCCGCTGCGCCGTGGTCGCTATTCCTTGAGGTTTCTGAGAACGGTCTGGAGGATGCCGCCGTTCTGGAAATACGTGACCTCGTTGGGCGTGTCTAGGCGGACAGTTGCCTCGAATTTCACGTCGTCCGCAGTCACGGTGACAGTTTTCGTCTGACCTTCTTCCAGGTCCGCGACCGTGATCGTCTCTTCGCCGGTCAGGCCCAGGGATTGGATCGACTCTCCGGCGGGGACCTGGAGGGGGAGGACGCCCATGCCGATCAGGTTGGAGCGGTGGATGCGCTCGAAGCACTCGGCGATCACCGCGCGGACGCCGAGCAGCTTGGTGCCCTTGGCGGCCCAGTCGCGCGAGGAGCCGGAGCCGTACTCCTTGCCGGCGAGGACGACCAGCGGCACGCCGTCCTCCGCGTAGGCCATCGCCGCCTCGAAGATCGTCGTCTCCCCGCCGTCGGGGAAATGGCGGGTGAAGCCGCCCGCTCTCTCGACCAGGAGGTTGCGCAGGCGGATGTTGGCGAAGGTGCCGCGGATCATCACCTCGTGGTTGCCGCGGCGCGAGCCGTAGGAGTTGAAGTCGCGCGGCTCGACGCCCTGTTCGATCAGCCACTCCCCCGCCGGGCTCGCCTTCTTGATCGCCCCGGCCGGCGAGATGTGGTCGGTGGTGATCGAGTCGCCGAGCAGGGCGAGCACGCGGGCGCCCTCGATCGCCTCGACCGGCGGCGGCTCGGGCGGCATCCCCTCGAAGTAGGAGGGCTTGCGCACGTAGGTCGAGGCGGGCCAGGTGTAACGGTCGCCCTCGGGCACGTCGACCGCGCGCCAGGTCTCGTCGCCCTCGAGCACGGCGCCGTAGTTGCGGGTGAACATCTCCGAGGCGATCGAGCGGCCGATCGTCTCCTTCACCTCGGTGGGATCGGGCCAGACGTCGCGCAGGTAGACCGGCTCGCCGTCGCTTCCCTCGCCGAGCGGCTCGCCGATCAGGTCGACATCCATGCGCCCGGCGAGCGCGTAGGCGACGACCAGCGGCGGGCTGGCCAGGTAGTTCGCCTTGACGTCCTGGTTGATCCGCCCCTCGAAGTTGCGGTTGCCGGAGAGGACCGAGCAGACCGTGAGGTCGTGGCTCTCGACCGCGGCGGAGATCTCGGGCGGCAGCGGCCCCGAGTTGCCGATGCAGGTCGTGCAGCCGTAACCGACGAGGTTGAACTGGAGCGCGTCGAGGTACTCGTCCAGCCCGGCCCGCTCGAGGTACTCGGTGACCACGGTCGAGCCCGGCGCCAGCGAGGTCTTCACCCACGGCTTGCGGGTGAGGCCGCGCCGCACGGCGTTGCGGGCGAGCAAACCGGCGCCGATCATCACCGAGGGGTTGGAGGTGTTGGTGCAGCTGGTGATCGCGGCGATCACCACGTGACCGTTGTCGAGCTCGAAGCTGGTGCCGTCCGCGAGCGTCACCTCGACCTCGTCGCCGCGCCGGTTGACCAGCGTCGCCTGGGGGGCGCCGGTGGTGGCCGGGCGCGGCTTGCCGTTGTCGCCGTCATGGTCCTCCGCCGGCGGATCGGAGGCGGGGAAGGACTCTTCGATCGCCTCGTCGCGGCCGTTGCCTTTCCGCTCCACCGCCCCGGGGTCGAACTCCTCCAGCGCCTGGAGGAACGCCTCCTTCGCCTGCGCCAGCGGCACCCGGTCCTGCGGCCGTTTCGGCCCGGCGAGGCTCGGCTCGACCTCGCCCAGGTCGAGCTCCAGCGTCGCCGAGAAGACCGGATCTTCGGAGTCGTCGTCGCGGAACATGCCCTGCTCGCGCGCGTAGGCGTCGACCAGCTCGATCCGCTCGGTCGGGCGCCCGGTCAGCTCCAGGTAGCGCAGCGTCTCGGCGTCGACCGGGAAGATCGCGCAGGTCGAGCCGAACTCGGGCGACATGTTGCCGATCGTCGCCCGGTCGGCCAGGCCCAGGGTCGAGAGGCCCGGGCCGAAGAACTCGACGAACTTGGAAACGACGCCATGCTCGCGCAGCATCTCGGTCACGGTCAGGACCAGGTCGGTCGCGGTCGACCCCGGCGGCAGCTCGCCCTCGAGCCTGAAGCCGACCACCTGCGGCAGCAGCATCGAGACCGGCTGGCCGAGCATCGCCGCCTCGGCCTCGATCCCGCCGACGCCCCAGCCGAGCACGCCGAGGCCGTTGACCATCGTCGTGTGCGAGTCGGTGCCGACCAGCGTGTCGGGGTAGGCCTGCAGGGTTCCGGCGCGCTCGGAGCGGTAGACGACCTGGGAGATGTGCTCGAGGTTGACCTGGTGGCAGATCCCGGTCGCCGGCGGCACGACGCTGAAGTTGTCGAAGGCCTCGCGCCCCCACTTGAGGAAGGAGTAGCGCTCGCGGTTGCGTTCGAACTCGCGCTCGGCGTTGACCGCAAAGGCACGCTCGTTGCCGAAGGCGTCGACCTGGACCGAGTGGTCGATGACGAGGTCGACGTCGACCAGCGGGTTGATCTTCTCCGGGTCGCCGCCGATCTCGGCCATCGCGTCGCGCATCGCCGCCAGGTCGACCACGGCCGGCACGCCGGTGAAGTCCTGCATCAGCACCCGCGCCGGCTGGTAGGGGATCTCGGCGCTGGGCTCAGCCGCGGCATCCCAGGTCGCGATCGCCTCGACGTCGGCGGCGCTCGCCGAGACGCCGTCCTCGAGCCGCAGCACGTTCTCCAGCAGGACCTTGAGCGAGTAGGGCAGGCGGGCGACGTCGAAGCGCTGCTGCAGTGCGTCGAGCCTGAAGACCTCGTAAGAGCGGCCGCTGACGTCGAGGGTCGCGCGGGCGCCGAAGGAGTCGAGGGAGGTCACAACTCCAAAGCTAGCGCTAGCGCTTCCCTGACTGGCCCTCCGCGACAACGGCGGCGGCTTTCTGGCCCGCGGCGCCGCTGGCCGCTTTGACCGCGCTGCTTGGACTGATGAGAGCGAAGTGGGCCAAAAAGCGTTGCTGGGGGGGCGCGACCGCGACCTCGACCTTGTTCTTCTCGATCGCCTTGACCACCGCGTCCGCCACCTGCTTCGGCGAGCCGGTGCCGAGGCCCTTGATCGGCGGGGCGCCGGAGTCGGCGTACATGCCCGCTTCGCGGATCGTTCCCGGGGAGACGATCGAGACGCCGATCCCGTGGGGATCGAGGTCCGTCCGCAGACCGAGAGCGAAGCCGCGCAGGCCGAACTTGGTCGCGTTGTAGACGGAGGAGAGCGGGCTCGGCGACTTGCCCGAGAGCGAGGAGACGAAGACCATGTGCCCGGAGCCGCGCTCGAGCATCGCCGGCTCGAGCGCGCGGGCGAGCAGCATCGGCGCCTCCAGGTTGACCCGCAGGGCGCGGGCCAGCTGGTCGCTGGAGAAGTCGGTCAGGCGACCGGTCGCCGGCAGACCGGCGTTGGCAATGAGGACGTCGACGGCGCCCGCCTCGCCGGCCAGCTTCTCGGCGGCGCCGGGCTCGGCCAGGTCGGCTGGTAGCACGCCGTGTTCCCCGCCCGGCAGCTCCGCCGCCAACGCCTCCAGCGCCTCCGCCTTGCGCCCGCTGAGGAGCAGCCGCGCCCCCCGCTCGGCCAGCGCCGCGGCCGTCGCGCGCCCGAGACCGCCGGTTGCGCCGGTGAGTAGGGCCGATCGACCTGAAAGTTCCATCCCGCGCCGCAAGCTACCAGCCGCCCTGCCGACAGGAATTCGGGATGAAAGTGCGAAAGGCCACAAAATGTTGGTTTTTTGTAAGCATCCGCCCGGAGGATCGTCTACACTGCCCGCCGTTCCGAACAACCGAAACGCCTAATCCCGCCAGCCAAAGGCGACGCGGGAGCGGGGGAACCACGTTTTCGGGGCTAACTCGCCCGATCTGGGCGGGGGCGCAGGCTCCTTTCGCGCCAGCCCGACAGCTAACCCCGTAGGCCGACGAAGGAGATCGGTTTGCTGAAGAGTCATTCACACTCGAACGCGGGGTTGGTCGCCATTGCGGCGCTGGCGCTCCTCGCTTTCTTCGCCCCACCGGCCAGCGCGGCCTGCGACGGTGGCGGCCTGACGCCCGCCGAAGTCGACATGTGCACGCCGACGCCGAAAGCGCGGCTGCTCGCCAACGGGATGCTGATCCCACCCAAGTCGGCGCCGCCCCGGGTCAAGGCGGTCGTCGCGGCCGCCAACAAGATCCGCAACAAGCCCTACATCTACGGCGGCGGCCACGCCCGCTGGCAGGATGCCGGCTACGACTGCTCGGGCTCGGTTAGCTACGCGCTCAAAGGCGGCAACTTCCTCACCAGCCCGATGCCCTCCGGTCCGCTGGCGAGCTGGGGTATGGCAGGCGAAGGCCGCTGGATCACCGTCTACGCCAACGGGGGACACGCCTACGCGGTGATCGCCGGCTATCGCTGGGACACCTCGGGCAACACCGACGGTAAAACCGGTCCCAGCTGGCATGAAGACGTGCGCACCAGCGCCGGCTTCGTCGCCAGGCACCCGGCCGGCTACTGAGAAGCAAGACCCAAGCTTGGGGCAGGACACGATGGACAAGGCCCTGCCCCGGGTTTGTCCTTGCTTTCCTGAACTGCTCGGATAACTTCTCTATGTAACTGCGCCTCCCGACATCCGTCTCGTCGGCCTCAGCAAGCAATACGGTGAGGTAGAGGCGGTTGCGGGCATCGACCTGGAGATCGCGCCGGGTGAGTTTTTCACCCTGCTCGGGCCCTCCGGCTCGGGCAAGACGACGACGCTGCGGATGATCGCCGGCTTCGAGCAGCCGAGTGCGGGCACGATCGAGTTGGCCGGTCGGGACATGATGGGGGTGCCGCCGTACGACCGAGCGGTCAACACTGTCTTCCAGGACTACGCCCTGTTCCCGCACATGAGCGTCGGCGAGAACGTCGCCTACGGGCTGCGGGTCGCCCGCGTCGATAAGGCCGAGCGGGCACGCCAGCGCGACGAGGCGCTGGAGATGGTCCGCCTGCCCGGCTACGCCGAGCGCAGGCCGGCCGAGCTCTCCGGCGGACAGCGACAGCGCGTGGCGCTGGCCCGCGCGATCGTCAACCGCCCCCGGGTGCTGCTCCTCGACGAGCCGCTCGGCGCGCTCGACCTGAAGCTGCGCGAGCAGATGCAGGGCGAGCTGAAAGCGATCCAGGGGGAGGTCGGCATCACCTTCGTCTACGTCACCCACGACCAGGACGAGGCGCTGCGGATGAGTGACCGGATCGCCGTCTTCAACCGCGGGCGGATCGAGCAGGTCAGCCCGCCGATCGAGCTCTACGAGCAACCGGCGACCGAGTTCGTCGCCGGCTTCGTCGGAGTCTCCAACCTGCTGGAGCGCGACGGCACGCGCTTCACGATCCGCCCGGAGAAGATCCAGCTGCTCGATCCCGAGACCGCGCCCAACGGGCTACGCACCGAGCGCGGCCGGATCGCGGCCGTCGCCTACGCCGGCATGGTCACCCGCTACACCGTGGCGCTCGAGGGCGGCGGAGAGCTTCAACTCGTACGGCAGAACGCGGAGGGCGCGTCGAGCGACGCGTCATCCGAGCAGGGCAGGGAGGTGCTGGTGGGCTGGCGTCCGGAGCACACGGTCGCGGTCCGAGGACGACAACCAGAGGAGGAATCCCCGTGAGGACTGAGGACGCACATCCCGGACGGACGGCTTGGCTGGTGATCGCCGGCCTGCTCGCCTTCATGCTGCTGCTCGCCGGCTGCGGCGGTGGCGACGACAACGGCTCGGGCGGCGGCGAAGAACTGAGCAAGCTCGGCAAGGGCGAGGGCCAGGTCAACCTGATCGCCTGGGCTGGCTACGTCGAACCCGAATGGAGCAAACCCTTCGAACAGAAAACCGGATGCAAGGTCAACGTCAAGGTGGGCGGAACCTCCGACGAAATGGTCCAACTGATGCGCACCGGCGAATACGACGGGGTCTCCGCCTCGGGCAATGCGACCGCTCGGCTCTTCGAAGGCGGCGACGTCGACCCGGTGAACGTCGATCTCGTGCCGAACTACAAGACGGTTTTCTCGGACCTCAAGGACCAGCCATACAACACGTTCGAAGGCAAGCCCTTTGGGATCCCGCACGCCCGCGGCGCCAACCTGTTGATGTGGAACAGCAACGAGGTGACGCCCGCGCCCAAATCGTGGAACGTGACGATGGACCCGAAAGTGGCGTCGAAATATCGGGGCAAGATCAGCCAATACGACGACCCGATGTCGATCGCGGAAGCCGCCGTCTATCTGAAGATGCACGAACCGGACCTCGGGATCGACGATCCCTATGAGCTGAACAGCGAACAGTTCGACGCGGCCGTTCAGCTGTTGAAGGAACAGCGGGCGAACGTCGGTGAATACTGGTCGGAAGCTGAAAAGCAGATCTCGGCGTTCGCCAGCGGCGACATCCAGGTCGGCACGACCTGGCAGTACCAGTACTTCCTGCTGAAGGAAGAAGGGAAGCCGGTGGCCGCCAGCCCGGCGAGCCAGGGCTTCCTGCCCGAAGAGGGCGCAACGGGATGGTCCGACACCTGGATGATCAGCTCCGAAGCCGAACATCCCAACTGCATGTACATGTGGATGAACTGGATCATCGAACCGAAGGCCAACGCCCAGGTCTCCGAATACTTCGGTGAGGCGCCCGCGCAGGAACTGGCCTGCAAAGAGACTAAGAATCCGAACTTCTGCGAGGAATATCACGCGGAAAACCCTGGGTTCTGGAAACGGGTCTACTACTGGAAAACCCCGCTCGCCGATTGCGGCGACGGATCCAGCGATTGCAAGGACTACAACGATTGGGTCCAGGCCTGGACCTCGATCAAGGGCTGATCGACCGGTCGTGAGCTATGGCGACTGAGGCGGTCGTTGAGAAGAGGTCGGTGGGCCGCAGGCTCGCCGGCCTCTTCCACGGCCGCCCCGGCCTTCAGGTGAGCAGTCTGCTGGCCGCTCCGGTCGGCTGGCTGGTCATCGGGTATCTCGGATCCCTCGCGATCCTCCTTATAGCCGCGTTCTGGTCGGTGAGCCCGGTCAGCGGCGAGCTCCAGAAGACCCTCAGCTTCGAAAACTTCGAAACCCTCTTCAACGAACCCGTCTACCGCACGATCGTGGGCCGCACGGTTCTGATCGCTGCTCTGGTAACGGTCACCGACGCCATCCTCGCCTTTCCGATCGCCTTCTACATGGCGAAGGTGGCTACCCGCAGGACGAAGGCGATTCTCGTCATCGCCGTTCTTGTCCCGCTCTGGTCCAGCTACCTGGTCAAGGTCCTGTCCTGGCGCAACATGCTCGGCGGCGGGGGCCTGATCGACTGGGCGCTCGAACCCTTCGGCCTGAGCAGTCCCGGCCTGCAAGGCAACACCTCCGTCTGGCTCGTGATGAGCTACCTCTGGCTCCCGTACATGATCCTTCCGATCTTCGCCGGCCTCGAGCGGATCCCGAATTCGCTGATCAGCGCCTCCGAGGACCTCGGCGCCAAGCCGTTCACGACCTTCCGGCGGGTGATCCTGCCGCTCTCGTTCCCCGCCGTCGTCGCCGGTTCGATCTTCACCTTCTCGCTCACCCTCGGCGACTACATCACCCCGCGCCTCGTCTCCAAC
>JBKPOW010000246.1:0-10387 GCA_046733275.1 Actinomycetota bacterium | reverse complement strand
CGGCGGCGCGTACGGTGGCCGAATTCAACCTCGAGGGGAGCGACGGCTACACGGCCTTTTTCGAATTCTCCGGGCGGAGAGCTTCGATCGACGCGATCGACGTCCCGGATCCGCTGGTCTTCGTCTCCGCCACCTATCTCGCCAAGGGCAGCCTCGATGTCGGTGAAGGCAGCTTCGAGGGCGCCCGGATTCGCGCCCGCTTCGGCGGTCGCGGCCGCGTGGCGGTCGAGTTCAAGCCGTCCGGCAAGGTCCGGCGCCGCCCGCCGCCGCGACGCTGCGAGGGCAAGCCGCGCGTGGCGCAGCCCGGCGTCTTCGTCGGCACGATCAGGTTCAGGGGGGAGGGCGGCTACACGAGCGTCGACGCGACGCGGGCGAAGGGCCACGTGCGGACAGCATCGCGCTGGAGATGCAAACGCGGGAAAACGTCGCGTGGCGCGAGCTCGCGGCCCGCGCCACGCCGCGTCCCCTTCGGTCTCGAACCGGAAGCCGAAAGGTTCACCGTCCTCGATGCGGACGCCGACGACGGCCGCACGTCGTTCAGCGTCAGCGCCTCGCGCCCGCGCGGCCGTTCGGGGGAAACGATTTTCAGCGCCCTGAGGCTGGAGCGACGACCGAGCCTGACCATCTTCCGCTCCGCCCTCGCCCACGGCGCCGACGAGACCTTCACCTTCGACGAATCGCTGAGCACGGCGAGTGTCGCCGAGCCGCCCGCGCCTTTCAGCGGCGGAGCGGACTTCATCCGCGACGCCGGGACCAAAGTCTGCGTCCGCTACCCGTGCGACCGCAGCTCCTGGCTCGGGCCGCTCAGCGTCGATTTCCCTGGCGCCGAGGACGTGCCGCTCGCCGGGGAGGGCTTCCGCGCTCGGCTCTTTCGCTCAGGCCCGTTCGGACGAGGCGAATGAGCGAGTCGGCGATTGGCGAGACCCTGGTCTCGGGCGAGGAGCTGCAGCGGCGCGTCGCCGAGCTGGGCCGGCAGATCAGCGCCGACTACGCCGGGCGAGACCTCTTCATGATCGGCGTCCTCAAGGGCGCCGTGATCTTCCTTGCCGACCTGATGCGCCACCTGGAGGTGCCCTGCGAGATCGACTTCATGGCCGTCTCCAGCTACGGCTCGCAGACCGACTCCTCCGGCGTCGTCCGCATCCTCAAGGACCTCGACGCACCGATCGAAGGCCGTCACGTGCTGATCGTCGAGGACATCATCGACTCCGGCCTCACCCTGCAGTACCTGATGCGCAACCTCACAGCGCGCAGCCCCGCCTCGCTGGAGGCATGCGCGCTGCTGACCAAGCCGGACCGCCTGCGGGTCGACCTCGAGCCCCGCTACGTCGGCTTCCGCATCCCCGATCGCTTCGCGATCGGCTACGGGCTCGACCACGCCCAGCGCTACCGCAACCTCGACTACGTCGCCGCGTTGGACGAGTAGATGAGCGAAAACGGCCGTGCAGCGCTGCTGGGCGCGAAAACCTCCCTGGTACGCTGAATTTTCCCTGTGAGGCGTTTCTTCAAAAGCGCGGCCTTTCCGATCCTGCTGGTGGTGATCCTCGCCTTCGTCGCGCAGAAAATGATCGCCGGCGGGCCGACGACCGAGACGCCGTCCTACGGCGAGCTGATCGGCAGCAAAGCCGAGAAAGGCCTGATCGCCAACGGCCGGATCGAAGAGGTCACGGTCAACGTCAAGGACAGCACCCTCGACGTCAAGGAAAAGCCCAAAGGCGGCGAAGACGAGGGCCGCAGCTACTCGACCGGCTACCCGCCCGACGCCGAAGAAAGCCTGATCGACGAGCTCAAAGCGTACGGCGTCACGACCGAGGTCAAGGGGACGGGCGGCTCGAGCCTGCTCTCGCTGCTCACCTACATCCTGCCCTTCGTCCTCTTCTTCGGTTTCTGGATCTTCCTGATGAACCAGATGCAGGGCGGCGGCTCACGCGTGATGAACTTCGGCAAATCGAAAGCGAAGCGGATGTCGGTCGACGCGCCGAAGATCACCTTCCGCGACGTCGCCGGGGTCGACGAGGCGGTGCAGGAGCTGCAGGAGATCAAGGAATTCCTCGAGAACCCGAAGAAATTCCAGTCGCTCGGCGCCCGCATCCCCAAGGGTGTCCTGCTCTACGGCCCGCCCGGCACCGGTAAGACGCTGCTCGCCCGCGCCGTCGCCGGTGAGGCCGGCGTCCCCTTCTTCTCGATCTCCGGATCGGACTTCGTCGAGATGTTCGTCGGCGTCGGCGCCAGCCGCGTCCGCGACCTCTTCGAGCAGGCGAAGCAGAACTCGCCCTGCATCATCTTCATGGACGAGATCGACGCTGTCGGCCGCCACCGCGGCGCCGGCATGGGCGGCGGACACGACGAGCGCGAGCAGACCCTCAACCAGCTGCTAGTCGAGATGGACGGCTTCGAGATGAAAGACAACATCATCTTGATCGCCGCCACCAACCGCCCCGACATCCTCGACCCGGCGCTGCTGCGGCCCGGCCGCTTCGACCGCCAGGTGGTCGTCGACCGGCCCGATCGTAAGGGCCGCAAGAAGATCCTCGAGGTCCACACCCGCGGCAAGCCGCTGGCCAAGGCGATCGACCTCGACGCGCTCGCCGGCCAGACGCCCGGCTTCACCGGCGCAGACCTCGCCAACCTGATCAACGAGGCGGCGCTGCTCACCGCCCGGCAGGGCAAACGCGAGATCTCCATGCACGAGCTGGAGGAGGGGATCATGCGGGTGATCGCCGGCCCGGAGAAGAAGACCCGGGTGATGAGCGAGAAGGAGCGGCTGATCACCGCCTACCACGAGCTCGGCCACGCGATCGTCGGCCACCTGCTGCCCAACTGCGACCCGGTCCACAAGATCTCGATCATCAGCCGCGGTCAGGCGCTCGGCTACACGATCAGCCTGCCGACCGAGGACAAGTTCCTCACCAGTCGCGCCGAGCTGACCGACACGATGGCGATGACCCTGGGCGGCCGCGCCGCCGAGGAGATCGTCTTCGGCGAGATCACCACCGGCGCCTCCAACGACCTCGAGAAGGTGACCGAGACGGCGAAGCGGATGGTGATGCGCTTCGGCATGTCCGAGCGGCTCGGCCCGCGCGTCTTCGGCCACGACCGCGGCCAGCCCTTCCTCGGTCGCGAGTTCTCCGCCGAGCCGGACTACTCCGACGAGATCGCGCGCGAGATCGATGACGAGATCCGCCGCATCGTCGAGGCGGCGCACCAGACCGCCAAGGACCTGCTCACCGAGAAGCGCGACGAACTCGACACGATCTCGAAGATCCTGCTCGAGCGGGAGACGATCGACGCCGAGCAGTTCGTCGCCCTGCTCGCGGGCAAGCCCGAAAGCGAGGTCTTCGCCGACGAGGAGGAGCCCTCGGCGCCGGTCGAGCCCGCGCCCGAGCCGGAAAAGGCCGCCCGCGAGGGCGCCCGGCCGATTCCCCGGCCGCGTCCTGGATACGCCGGCGGCGACGCGAGCTAGGAAGCGTCCATGCGGTTGATGGGGGTCGTCAACGTGACCCCGGACTCTTTCTCGGACGGGGGGCTCTTCCTTGACGCGGAAGCGGCCATTGCACATGGGCACGAGCTGGCGGAGCAGGGGGCGGAGATCCTCGACGTCGGGGGGGAATCGACTCGGCCTGGAGCTGAAGAAGTGTCTGTTGAGGAGGAGCGGGCTCGGGTGGAGCCTGTTGTTGCCGGTCTGGCAGGCGCGGCGACTGTTTCGATCGACACTTCGAAGTTGGATGTGGCGCAGTCGGCGCTCGACGCCGGGGCGACGATTGTCAACGACGTGACCGCGTTGCGGCACGACCCGGAGATCGGGGCGTTGTGCGCCGAGCGCAATGCCGGGTTGATCCTGATGCACATGCAGGGGGACCCGCGGACCATGCAGGAGAACCCCGCATACGGGGACGTCGTTGACGACGTCAGGGCCTTTCTTGCCGAGCGAATGCAGGTCGCACTCGACGCCGGGGTCGCCGAGGGGAAGGTCTGGCTCGACCCGGGGATCGGGTTTGGAAAGACGCTCGAGCACAACCTGGAGTTGCTGCGAAGGCTGGGCGAGCTGCGTGAGCTGGGGCGGCCGCTGGTCGTCGGCGCCTCGCGTAAGAGCTTTATCGGCAAGATCGACGGCTCCGAGGTCAACGACCGCCTCGGGGGCTCGATCGCCTCCTCCGTCCTCGCCGCGGCCGAGGGCGCCGACGTCCTCCGCGTCCACGACGTCGCCGAGGTGGCGCAAGCGCTGAGGGTGGGCGAAGCGATCCTCGGCTAGGTTTGCGTCATCGTGGACGAGCCGAACGGCAACGGGATCGAGTCGCGGGTCGAGGTCGACCTGCGCGGGATCTCGATCTACACCCACCACGGCGTCAGCGACGCCGAGCAGGAGGTGGGTCAGCGGCTCGAGTTCGACGTCTCCTTCGACGTGCCCGACTGCGACGCCGTCCTCACCGACCGGATCGAGGACACGGTCGACTACGGCGACGTCTGCGACATCGTCGCCCTTGCCGCCACCGAGCGCAGCTACCGCACGCTCGAGCGGCTCGCCCAGGTCGTCGGCCAGCGGCTGATCGAGCGCTACAACTGCGACTCCGTGCGCGTGCGCGCCGCCAAGCCCGAGCCGCCCCTGCCGCTCTCGATCCAGGAGGTCGCCGTCGAGGTGACCCAGGAGCGCGCCGAGGAGGAAGAGGAAGAGAACGGCGAGGAGGCCTGAGCCGGTGGTCTCGCGCAGCGGCTATCTCGGCCTCGGCTCCAACCTTGGCGATCGCAAGGAGCACCTGCGGGCCGCGATCGCGGCGCTGCCGGAGCACGGCGTCGAGGTCGAGGCCGTCTCCTCCGTCTACGAGACCGAGCCAGTGGGGGAGGTGCTCGACCAGCCCGACTTCCTCAACGCGGCGATCCGCGTCCGCACCGAGCTGGAGCCCGAGCCGCTGCTCGCAGTCTGCAAGGCGATCGAGGTCGAGCAGGGCCGCATGGTCGCCGCCTCGCGCCACAGCCCCCGCCCGCTCGACGTCGACCTGCTCTTGCTCGGCGAGCTGGAGCTGGAGACCGAGCGCCTTACCCTGCCGCACCCCGAGGTGACCAGCCGTCGCTTCGTCCTCGCCCCCCTGCTCGAGCTCGACCCCGCGCTTGCCCTACCCGACGGCACCAAGCTGGCCGACGCTCTCGCCGCTCTGAGCTCCGGCCAGCGCGTCGAGCGCGCCGGTTCGCTCTAGGCCGTCGAGTGCTCTGAGCGCAGCGGCTGCAGCCAGGCCGGGGGAAGGACCGGTGGGGTCTTGCCCGGGTAGTCCGGGACGAGGCGCATCGCCAACTCGCCGGCCGGACGCGACTCGATTGCCGGTCGCAGGTCGTCCAAGGTCATCGCCAGGCGGAGGCTGGGCGCGATCTGGAAGTCGGCGACGTTTGGCTGCTCGCCGCCGATCGTGCCAGCCGCGATCCAGTCGTCGATCTTCTGCAGCATCGCCGGCATCGCAGCCAGGCCGCGGCGCACGTTCTCGTCCGTCGCTTCGTTGAAGTGAGCGGACGCCGCCACGATCGGCGTCGCGGTTTTAAGCGCGAGCCCGATCGGGATCCCCAACTTCGCCCCCTGCGAGTAGCTGCGCAGCGGCGCCTTGTCCTTGCGCAGCGCCCACCAGAGGATCGCCCGCACGGGCGGCTGCAGATCGTGATCGCCGAAGCGCTCGGCCTCTTCGACCGCTGCCCGCTGCTGTGGGTCGACCGGCAGCAGTGGCGGCTCGGGCTGGATCCGGTCGAGCTCGCGGGCGATCTCGCCGGTCCCCTGGACCTTGCGCCCGTCGATCTTGATCGCCGGGACGGTGTTGCGGGGAAAGCCGAGGCCGCGTAGGACCCCCTTCGAGATCACCGGCATCAGGTCGGTGCGCTTGTATGCGATGCCCTTCGTCTCCAGCATCAGCCGCGCCGCCATCGAGGGATGGGAACCGGGAATCACATAGAGCCGCGCCTCCATGGCGAGCCATCATAGACTCGCGAGATGCTGCTCGCGGTCGACGTCGGCAACACGCAGACCCACCTCGGCGCCTTCGACGGCGAGCGGCTGGTCGAGCACTGGCGCTTCCAGACCCGCGCCGGCGCGACCGGCGACGAGCTGGCCGAGCGGATCGCCGGCATGTTCGCCCTCAGCGGCGTCGGCCTCGAAGACCTCGACTCCGTCTGCGTCTCCTCCGTCGTGCCGCCTCTCGGCGCCCAGTACGAGCAGCTGACCGAGCGCTACACCGACGCCTCATGCCTCTGCATCGGCCCCGGCGTGAAGACGGGGATGCCGATCCGCATCGACAACCCGCTCGAGGTCGGCGCCGACCGCCTGGTCAACTCGGTCGCCGCCTACGAGCGCTTCAAGACGGCCTGCGTGGTGGTCGACTTCGGCACCGGGATCAACATCGACACGGTCTCCGAGGCGGGGGAATACCTTGGCGGCGCGATCGCCCCCGGGCTGGAGATCTCGCTGACCGCGCTGGTCGAACGGGCCGCCCGCATCACCCGGATCGACCTCGAAGAGCCCGAGACGGCGATCGGTCGTTCGAGCCGGGCGGCGATCCAGTCCGGCGTCGTCTTCGGCTTCGCCGGCCTGATCGACGGCATAGTCAGCCGCATCGAGGAAGAGATGGGCGAGGCGCGGTTGATCGCCACTGGCGGCCTCGCCTCGACGATCGTCCCGTTCACCGAGACGATCGAAGAGGTGGACGAGATGCTTACCCTGAAGGGCCTGCGTCTCATCCATGAACGGAACGCCTGAACAAGCACCCGCCGCGGCCGCGCAACCGCCGCTCACCGACCCCTTTGAGATCGGCGGCGTCGAGATCGTCAACCGCGTCCTGCTCGCGCCGCTGGCCGGGATCGGCAACTGGTTCGTCCGCCTGCAGGCGAAGCGGCACGGGGCGGGGCTCGCCGTCTCGGAGATGATCTCCAGCTTCGGCCTGCACTACCGCAATGAGCGCACCCTGCGGGAACTGATGCGCATCCACCCCGACGAGCACCCGGTCTCGATCCAGCTCTTCGGCCACGACCCCGAGGTGATGCGCTCCGGCGCGGCGATCGCCGCCGAGGCCGGTGCCGACCTGATCGACATCAACATGGGCTGCCCGGTGCGCAAGGTGCGCAAGACCGGCGCCGGGGTTGAGCTGCTGACCGACCCCGACCTCGCCCTCGCCCTGCTGCGCGGCGCGCGCGAGGGCAGCGGCCTGCCGGTGACGGTGAAGCTGCGCTCCGGTCTGCGTCCAGGCGACCGCTCCGGCTTCGACTTGGCCATCCGGCTCGCCGAGGAGGGTGGCGCGGCGGCGATTGGCTTCCACCCGCGCGCGGCGACGATCCAGCACAAGGGCGAGCCCGACTACGCGCTGACGCGCGAGCTGGCCGAGCGGATCGAGGTGCCGGTGATCGTCTCCGGCGGCCTCGACGACGCCGGCTCGGTGCGGCGCGCCTACCGCGAGTCGGGCGCCGACGCGGTGATGCTCGCCCGCGGCTCGCTCGGCAACCCCTGGTTGTTCGAGGAGCTGACCGGCCGTCGCACCGAGCCGCCCTCGCGCGAGGAGGTCGTCGCAGAGCTGCTCTGGACGATCGACCGCGCCGAGGAGCACATGGGGGCCGATCGCGCCGCCCGCTACCTACGCAAGTTCTACCCCTGGTACGTCGAGGCGCTGGGCGCCCCGAAGGAGGCCGCGACAGAGCTGCAGCGCAGCGCCGACCTGCCGCGCGCGCGGCAGCTGATCGCCGCCCAAATTCCCCTGAGTGCCCGCCTGGCGCCCTCGCTATAATCCCGCGACTTCCGGCCCAGGTGTGGCGTGCGCAATGCCGTCGCACCCGGGCGTTTTTGGTCTCAGGGTCCATATCAACTACGTCCAGCGAGTAGAAGCGAGGTCGGTGCAAAGTGACTCGGCAAGCGGTTATCACCCCGGAAGGGCTGGAGAAGCTCAAAGAGGAAATCGAGTTCCTCTCGACCACCAAACGGCGCGAGGTCGCGGAACGGATCAAGGAGGCCCGCGAGTTCGGCGACATCTCCGAGAATGCCGAGTACGACGACGCCAAGAACGAACAGGCCCTGCTGGAGGGGCGGATCGCCCAGCTGGAAGAGCGCCTGCGGCGGGCGACGGTGATCGACGAGAAGAGCGTCGACACCGACGAGGTCAGCTTCGGCTCGATCGTTCACGTCAAAGACCAGAAGAGCGGCGACTCGCAGAAATTCCAGATCGTCGGCTCGACCGAGGCCAACCCGGCCGAGCACAAGCTCTCGAACGAGTCGCCGATCGGCAAAGCGCTGCTCGGCCACAAGCGCAACGACGTGATCACCGTCGAGGTGCCGCGCGGTCCGAAGAAGAAACTGAAAATCACCAAAATCGAGAGCGCGTAGCTGTCGAATAGGCTCGCGCCGATGAGCGAGCCCGAGGAGCAGCAGCCCTCAGACGTTCTTCGCGATAGGCGCGAGAAGTTGGGTCGCCTGAGGGATGCCGGCATCGATCCTTTTCCTCATTCGTTTGAGGAACGGGAGGAGATCGGCGAGGTTCGGGCTGCGCACGAGGGTTTGGTCGCGGGGGTGGAGACCGACTCGCGCCACCGGGTCGCGGGGCGAATCGTCGCCCGCCGCGGCCACGGCAAGGCCGCCTTCCTCGACCTGCGTGACGGCAGCGGCCAGATCCAGCTGCACGCGACCGCCGACAAGCTCGGCGAGGACGCCTTCGAGCTGCTGGTCGACCTCGACCTCGGCGACTTCGTCGGCGTCGAGGGCACCGCGCTGGCGACGCGCCGCGGCGGCGAGCTCTCGCTGGCGATCGACCACTGGCGCCTGCTGGCCAAGAGCCTGCGGCCGCCGCCCGACAAGTTCCACGGCCTCGAGGACGTCGAAACCCGCTACCGCCGGCGCGAGCTCGATTTGCTCGCCAACGAGGAGAGCCGCCGCGCCTTCGCGATCCGCGCCCGCGCGATCGCCGAGCTGCGTCGTTGGTTGGACGAGCACGGCTTCGTCGAGGTCGAGACGCCGGTGCTGCAGCCGCTCTACGGCGGCGCCCTGGCGCGACCCTTCGTCACCCACCACAACGCCCTCGACCGTGACTTCTATCTGCGGATCGCCACCGAGCTGTACCTCAAGCGGCTCGTCGTCGGTGGCATCGACAAGGTCTACGAGCTGGGCAAGGACTTCCGCAACGAGGGGGTCTCGCACAAGCACAACCCCGAGTTCACGATGCTCGAGTGGTACGAGGCCTACGCCGACTACGAGAAGACCGCGCACGACCTCGAGCGGATGGTCGCCGACGTCGCCGAGCGGGTTCTGGGGACGACCGTGGTCGATCGCGACGGCGTCGAGATCGACCTGGCGCCGCCCTGGAAGCGGGTGTCGCTGCGCGATGCCGTGCGGGAACGGACGGGCATCGACATCGCCGAGCACCCGACCCGCGAGGCGCTCGCCGAGGCGATGGAGGGCGAGCCGGACGAGGCCGAGGGCTGGGGCAAGCTGGTCGACGGCCTGCTCGCCAAATCGGTCGAGCCCGAGCTGGTCCAGCCGACCTTCGTCATCGACTACCCGGTCGAGCTCTCGCCTTTCGCCAAGGCGCACCGTTCCGAGCCCGGCCTGGTCGAGCGCTGGGAGGCCTTCGTCGGCGGCATCGAGATCGCCAACTCCTTCAGCGAGCTGAACGACCCCGACGAGCAGCGGCGGCGCTTCGAGCAGCAGGCGGCCGAGCTGGAGCGTGGCGACGAGGAGGCCCAGCCCTACGACGAGGCCTTCGTCGAGGCGCTCGAGCATGGCATGCCGCCGACCGGCGGCGTGGGACTGGGGGTCGATCGGCTTGTGATGATGCTCACGGGAGCCCGCAGCGTGCGTGAGATCGTGCTCTTCCCGGCGATGCGCTCCTAGCCGGATCCGCCGCTATCGGCGAAATCCCGGCTGGGATCCCCGCCAAAAGGGCCCCGAAAAGCCGCTAGGAGCGGCAATCGAGGTCTCAGGGCCGGGCGGCCCTGGTCGGTATCGTGTGGAGGGCACATAGGCGCTTGCCGATACATCGAGGGGGCGCCCCGGTACTTCCGACCGCAAATCGCGTTTGACCTCGTACAGGTCAAGAGAGGAAGCCTTTGTTCGAGAGATTCACTGAGCGAGCCCGGCAGGTGGTCGTCCTGGCCCAGGAAGAGGCTCGCACGCTGAAGCACAATTACATCGGCACCGAGCACATCCTGCTCGGCCTGCTGCGCGAGGAGGAGGGCCTGGCCGCCCGCGTCCTCGAGTCTCTCGACATCACCACCGAGCGCGTGCGCTCGCAGGTCGTACGCATCGTCGGCTCCGGCGAGGAGGTCACCTCCGGCCAGATCCCGTTCACCCCGCGCGCCAAGAAGGTGCTCGAGCTGGCGCTGCGCGAGGCGCTCTCGCTCGGCCACAACTACATCGGCACCGAGCACATCCTGCTCG
>JBKPOW010000245.1:0-5931 GCA_046733275.1 Actinomycetota bacterium | reverse complement strand
GGTCGGCGGGGAGCGCGGTGGCGGCCCCGAGCTCCTGCGCCAGCGCGCGCAGCCGGTCCTCGCGCCGCGCTACGAGTACGACGTGCGCGCCGGGCTCACGGGCCAGCCGCCGGGCCGTCGCCTCGCCGATCCCGCTGGAGGCGCCGGTGACGAGGAACGTCTTCGGCTCGGTGCTCATGGATCAGAAAATTATTCGAATCATCTCGTTGCGGACGTCTGTTCGACTCGACATACTGCGCAGCCTCGATGGCCGAGACGCCTGTCTTCCTCGACAAACTACTGCGTGCCGCCGCCCCCTCGGGCCACGAGGGCCCCGCCGCCGCGATCTGGCGGGAGGAGGCCTCTTTCGCCGAGCTCTCCGCCGACGGCCTCGGCTCCTCGATCGCCCGCGTCGGCGAGGCCGAGCCGCTGCTGGCGGTGGTCGGGCACATCGACGAGATCGGCCTCGTCGTCACCCACATCGACGAGAAGGGCTTCCTCTGGTTCGCGCCGATCGGCGGCTGGGACCCGCAGATCCTCGTCGGCCAGCGGGTCGAGGTTAGAAGCCTGGGCGGGCCGGTGCCCGGCGTGGTCGGACGCAAGCCGATCCACCTGCTCGACGCCGAGCAGCGCAAGAAGGTGGTCGAGCTGAAGGGGCTGCACATCGACGTTGGCGCCGTCGACCGCGACGAGGCCGCCGGGCTGGTCCGCGTCGGCGACCCGGTGACGATCGCCGCCGAGCCGCTGAGCCTCGCCGGCGAGCGGCTCGCCTCGCGGGCGATGGACAACCGCCTCGGCGCCTACGTCGCGCTGGAGGCGCTGCGGCGCTGGCACGAGCGCGGCTCGCTCACCGGTAGCTTCGCCGCCGTCGCCGCGGTGCAGGAGGAGATCGGCCTCTTCGGCGCGCGCACCTCGGCCTTCCAGGTGCGCCCGGACCTCGCCGTGGCGATCGACGTCACCCACGCCACCGACGCACCGGGCGTCGAGGAGAAGGAGATCGGCAGCCACCCGCTCGGCTCGGGCCCGGCGATCGGCCGCGGCTCGACCCTCTCACCCAAGGTCTTCGAGCTGCTGGTCGAGGCCGCCGAGGAGGCGGGGATCGAGCACACGGTGAGCGCCAGCGGCCGCAGCACGAGCACCGACGCGGACGCGATCCAGATCTCCCGCTCCGGCATCCCCACCGGCCTCGTCTCGATCCCGCTGCGCTACATGCACTCGCCGGTCGAGCTGGTCGACCTCGGCGACCTCGAGGCGACCGTCGAACTGATCGCTGCCTTCGCCGCCCGCTTGCGAGCCGGCGTCGACCTCAGCCGCTGACCGGCACGGCGCCGGCCGCGCTCGGCCGGGCCGCGCTCAGCCGGGCGGCCTCGCCGCCGACGACGACGCGATCGCGCCCCTCCGCCTTCGCCGTGTAGAGGGCCACGTCCGCCTCGCTGACCAGGTCGTCGATCTCCAAGCGGCCGGGATGCGAGACCGCGACGCCGATGCTGACCGTTACCGTGACGCCCACCGGACGGCGCTCGCGCACCGCCAGGCGCAGCCGCTCGGCGATCTCCACCGCCGCCTCCTCGGTGGCGCCGGGCAGGACGACGAGGATCTCCTCGCCGCCGACGCGGTAGATCGAGTCGCCGGCGCGCAGGGTCGCCCGCATCGTGTAAGCGACGTCCTGCAGGACGGCGTCGCCGGCGGCGTGGCCGAGCTGGTCGTTGACCTGCTTGAAGTGATCGAGATCGCAGAGCAGCAGCGCGTGGGAGAGGCCCTCCTCCTCGCTGATCGGCTGGCCGTCGAGCTCCGCCAAGCGCTGCTCGAGAGCGTTGCGGTTGCAGAGGCCGGTCAGCGGGTCGAGGGTCGAGCGGCGGCGGTGGGCGCGGTCGGACTCGACCAGGGCGCCGGAGAGGATCACCGTACAGAGGATGAGCCCGGCCGCGGCCATCACCTCCTGCGCGCGCGCCGAGGCGACCTCGGCGTCGAGGCCGAAGGTCGAGATCCCCAGCAGGGCGAGGATGTAGGCGGTGCCGATGACGATCCCGCGCGGCTCGAAGCGGGCGCCGAGGGTGACCGCGGGCAGGGCGAACCACATCAATGCCGGGCTCTCGGCGCCACCGGTGGTGACCACCGCGTCGGCGAGCAGGAGGGGCAGGATCCCCCAGGCGCAGGCGACCCAGATCGCCGGGTGCTCGCTGCTTTTCATGAAGCTGTCGGCGACGGCGAACCCGGCGAGGCCCGCAGCCAGCGGCACCGTCCACCACCAACCGAGCTCGGAGCTGAAGGCGGCGAGGCCGGCGGCGAGGATCGCGAAGCAGGCGAAGCGGTAGGGGCGCAGGCGCAGCTCCATGTCGATCAGGCGCTCGCGCCGGGCGTCGTTGCGGATCGCACGCAGCGACTCCGCGGTCGGCCTCGGCGTGTCGACGCGCAATCTCACCCAATGCGCATCGGTACGCGGGCGCCCGGACTTGAGGCTGCGGCAGACCTCTTGCTTCGCATTGTCTGCTTCGAGCAGATTACTCAGCCGACGACCTGCCAATTTTTTGGTAGTCCGCTGAGATTCCGACAGCCGTTCTGCTCGACGACGACGAGATCCTCGATCCGCACGCCCAGCTCGCCCGGCAGGTAGACGCCGGGCTCGATCGTCACCACCTCGCCCGCCTCCAGTACGTCGTCCGAGCTTGGCGAGAGGCGCGGCGCCTCGTGCACCTCGAGGCCGACGCCATGGCCCAGCCCGTGGCCGAAGCGCTCGCCGTGGCCGGCGGCCCCGATCGCCTCGCGAGCGACCGCGTCCAGCTCTTCGCCGCCACGTCCGGCGGCGACCGCCTCGAGCGCTTTCGCCTGTGCGAGGCGGACGGTCTCGTAGACCTCGCGGGCGCGCTCGCCCGGCTCGCCGACCGCGAAGGTGCGGGTGCCGTCCGAGCAGTAGCCGTCGAGTTGCGCCCCCATGTCGAAGACCACCAGGTCGCCGCCGGCGATCTGGCTCTCGCCCGGCTCGGCGTGAGGCAGCGCTCCGTTCGGGCCGGCAGCGACTATCGCCGGGAAGGACGGGTCGCCGCCCAGCTCGCGGATCCGGGCCTCCGCCGCGCGCGCCACCTCGCGCTCGGAGCGGCCCGCCAGGCCGCGCTCGAGGCTCCAGCGCCAAACTTCATCGGCCAGCTCCGCGGCGGCGGCGATCGCCGCCAGCTCGCCCTCGTCCTTGACCCGGCGCAGCTTCTCGACCGCGCCACCGGCGGCGACCGCCTCGACGCCCTCGGCGAGTTTCCCCCGCAGGCGCTCTAGCAGCCGCACGGAGACGTGGTCGTCCTCGAAGCCGAAGCGGCCGCGGAGGCGGGTCGCGATGCCGCCGAGCCAGTCGTCCTTGACGGTGACCGTCTCCCAGCCGTCGACCTCGGCGGCGGCTCGCTCGGTGTAGCGGAAGTCGGTGAGGAAGAGGCGCGTGTCCGGACCGCAGATGCAGGCGCCGTTGGTGCCGGTGAAGCCGGTCAGGTAACGGACGTTGACCAGGTCGGTGACCAGGATCAGATCGAGCTCGCGCTCGTCGAGCCCGGCGGCAAGGCGGTCGCCACGGCCCCTCATCCGGCGGTGGAGACGCCGAGGTGCCGGGCGAGGGCGGCAAGCGCGTCGCGGTAGCCCTCCTGGCCCTTGCCGGAGACCTTCTCCAGCACGAGGCCGTCGAAGACGGAGACCCGGCGCCAGTCCTGACGCGACTCGACATCGGAGAGGTGCACCTCGACCGCCGGCAGGCGGGTCAGCTCGAGCGCGTCGGCGATCGCGCGGCTGTAGTGGGTCCAGGCGCCGGCGTTGATCACGATCGCGTCGGCCAGCTCCGGCGCCCGGTGCAGGTACTCGGCGAACTCGCCCTCGGAATTGGTCTGGAAGAAGATCGTTTCCAATCCCAGCTCGCGCGCCGCGCGCTGGATCCTCAGCTCGAGCTCGCTCAGCGAGAGGCCGCCGTAAATCTCCGGGTCGCGCCGCTCGAGCACGTCGAAGTTGACCCCGTGCAGGACGGCGACCCGGTTGTGGGCGGAGGTCACTGGTAGAGCTCCTTCACGGCGGCCTCGACCTTAGCCGGATCGACGAGCTGCCCCGTGCGCGGCGCCCCCGGCTCGGCGAGGAGGACGAAACCGACCCCCTCGGCGGTGCGCTTCTTGTCGCGCTGGAGGGCACCGAGGACGTCCGCCAGCGGGACGTCGTCTTCGAGCTTCACCGGCAGTCCATGGCTCAGCAGCTCCGCCTCGACCTGATTGTGCAGGTCCACCGCCCCGGACAGGTGCAGTGCCGCCAGCAGACCGAGCCCGACCGCTTCACCGTGGCGGAAGCGCCTGTAGTCGGTCGCGGCCTCGATCGCGTGGCCGACGGTGTGGCCGAGGTTGAGCACCTGGCGCCTGCCCGCGTCGCGCTCGTCGGCGGCGACGATTGCGCACTTGTAGCGGGCACACTCGAAGACGATGTCGACGAGGCTCTCGGGGTCGACCTGGTCGATCGTGCGGACCCGCTGCCACAGGTCACCGCCCGCCAGCAGCCCGGTCTTCAACGCCTCGACGTAGCCGGCATTCCGCTCCTCGTCAGCCAGGCTGGTCAGCGTCAGGGTGTCGGCAATCACCGCTACCGGCGGGTGATAGGCGCCTGCATAGTTCTTGCCCTCAGGCAGGTCGACCCCGGTCTTGCCGCCGTAGGCGGAGTCGACCTGGGCGACGAGAGTGGTCGGCACCTGGACGATGGGGACCCCGCGCTGGTAGATATGGGCGCAGAAGCCCGCCAGGTCGCCGACCACCCCGCCACCGAGCGCAACGACATGGTCTTCGCGAGTCATGCCTGCCTGAGCCAGCTCCCGGGACACGCGCTCCGCCCCGGCCATGGTCTTAGCCGACTCCCCGGGCTCGACTTCGATCCGAGCCGCCAGCGGCTCGACCTTCTCTCCGTAGAGGCCGCAGACCGTTCTGTCGCTGACGCAGAAACGCCGTCCCTCCCGCGGCCACCAATCGGTGTCGAGCAAGCCCATACCGACGAACACCGGGTACTCGCCCGACGTGCTCGCAGCCCAGAGCAACTTGGTGGCGGGGGGCAGCTCGGCGAGCGCCGCGATCGAGGGCAACGCCCGTGCGACCTGGCCGCGGTCGCCGGGTGGGATCACGGCGTCGGCCAGCTCTTCGTAGAGCGGCAGCCGCACCGCAAGCAGGTTTGCGACGTCCTCGGCGCTGCGCGCCAGCGGCCGCTCGGTGCCCTCGATCCGACGCCAGGCCTCAGCGGCGTCGATCTGCAGCCAGACGACCACGTGGCGGTCGAGGGCAGCGCGTACGCGCTCGGAGAGGACGCTTCCGCCGCCGAGCGCGATCGCGCCGCCGTCGGCTTTCTCCAGCAGCTCGCCGACGACCTCGGCCTCGCGCGCCCTGAAACCCTCCTCGCGGTGGCGCACGAAGGCCTCGGCGATCGGCATCCCCAGGTCGGCTTCCATCAGCGCGTCGATCTCGGTGGTCTCCAGGCCGGCCTCGCGCGCGGCGGCCAGCGCGGTCGACTTGCCCGCCCCCATGAAGCCGATGAAGACGATCGCGGGCTTGGCCACCCGGCTCACCCGCGGAAGTCGATACGGCGCTTGTACGCCTCGACCGCGGCGAGCACGTCGTCGATGTGGTCGCCGCCGAACTTCTCGCGGTAGCAGCGGGCGAGGACGAGGCAGACCATCGCCTCGGCGACCACCGCGGCGGCCGGAACGACGGTCGAGTCGGTGCGCTCGCGCAGCGCCTGCGCCGGCTGCTTGGTCTCGGTGTCGACCGAGCGCAAGGGCTTGGTCAAGGTCGAGATCGGCTTGATCGCCGCCCGCACCGAGAGCGGCAGGCCGTTGGTCATGCCGCCCTCGAGGCCGCCGGCGTGGTTGGTCTCGCGCCGGTAGCCGCCCTGCTCCGACCAGAAGATCTCGTCGTGGGCCTCCGATCCAGGCCGCCCGGCGACGTCCCAGGCTTCGCC
>JBKPOW010000244.1:0-6972 GCA_046733275.1 Actinomycetota bacterium | reverse complement strand
CTCTCGGGCTCGGGCAAGTCGAGCCTCGCCTTCGACACGATCTACGCCGAGGGGCAGCGGCGCTACGTCGAGTCGCTCTCCGCCTACGCGCGCCAGTTCCTCGGCCTGATGGAGAAGCCCGACGTCGACTCGATCGAGGGGCTCTCGCCGGCGATCTCGATCGACCAGAAGACGACCTCGCGCAACCCGCGCTCGACCGTGGGGACGGTGACCGAGATCTACGACTACCTGCGTCTGCTCTGGGCGCGGATCGGCGTGCCGCACTGCCCCGAGTGCGGCGAGGAGATCACCGGGCAGACCCAGGAGCAGATCGTCGACCGGCTGATGACCCTCGAGGAGGGGACGAAATTCATGGTGATGGCGCCGGTCGTGCGCGGGCGCAAAGGCGAGTACGGCAAGTTGCTCGACCAGATGCGGCTGGAGGGCTACTCGCGGGTCGAGATCGACGGCGAGCTGCGCCGCCTCGACGAGGAGATCGTGCTCGACAAGAAGTACAAACACGACGTCGCCGTGGTCGTCGACCGGCTGGTGATGAAACCCGACCTGCGCCGCCGCCTCTCCGAGTCGGTCGAGGCCGCCGCCGGGCTGGCGGCGGGGCTGGTCCAGGTCGAGATCGTCGAGGGCGAGACGATGCTCTTCTCGGAGCAGTTCGCCTGCCTGCAGTGCGGCACCTCGATCCCCGAGCTCGAGCCGCGCATCTTCTCCTTCAACTCCCCGCACGGCGCCTGCGAGCGCTGCCATGGGCTCGGCTTCCAGCGGGTGATCGACCCCGAGCTGGTCGTCCCCGACCCGACCCTCTCGCTGGGCGAGGGGGCGCTGCAGCCCTGGAACCGCGGCGTCACTGCCTACTGGCGGCGGCTGATCGCGGCGGTCGCCGAGGACTACGGGATCGACGCCGACAAGCCCTGGTCGAAGCTGAAGAAGTCCGAGAAAGAGGTCTTCCTCTACGGCACCGGCGGCGAGCGCCACCAGGTCACCTACACCAACCGCTTCGGCCGCCGCCGCTCCTACAAGGTGCGCTTCGAGGGGATCGTCAACCAGCTGCAGCGCCGCTACGAGGAGACCGACTCGGAGACCAACCGCGAGCGGATCGAGGGCTACATGGCCGAGCAGCCCTGCCCCGATTGCAGGGGGGCGCGGCTGCGGCCGGAGAGCCTCTCGGTCACCGTCGGCGGGCTCAGCATCGCCGAGTACACCGAGCTCTCGGCGCGCGCCGCAAGCGAGTGGATCCGCTCGCTCGAGCTGACCGAGACCGAGCGGGCGATCGCCCGCCTGATCGTGCGCGAGATCTCCGAACGGCTCGCCTTCCTCGAGAACGTCGGCATCGGCTACCTCTCGCTGGCGCGCTCGGCCCGCTCGCTCTCCGGCGGCGAGGCGCAGCGGATCCGCCTGGCGACGCAGATCGGCTCCAGCCTGGTCGGCGTGATGTACGTGCTCGACGAGCCCTCGATCGGCCTCCACCAGCGCGACAACGAGAAGCTGATCGCCACCCTCGATCGCTTGCGCGACCTCGGCAACACGGTGATCGTGGTCGAGCACGACGAGGGCACGATGCGCGCCGCCGACCACCTCGTCGACCTCGGCCCCGGCGCCGGCGAGCACGGCGGCCATGTGATCGCCGCCGGGACGCCCGCCGAAGTCGCCAAGGACCCGGCCTCGCTCACCGGCCAGTACCTCTCCGGCAAGAGGATGATCGAGGTTCCCGCCGAGCGCCGCCGGCCGAGCGGCGCGCTGGTCGTCCGCGGCGCCCGCGAACACAACCTGAAGCAGATCGACGTGGCGATCCCGCTCGGCGTCTTCTGCTGCGTCACCGGCGTCTCCGGCTCGGGCAAGTCAACGCTGATCAACGAGACCCTGCACCACGCAGTCGCCAACCGGCTGCACCAGGCGAAGCTACGCCCCGGCGCCCACGACGGCGTCGACGGGCTCAGCCAGATCGACAAGATCATCAACATCGACCAGTCGCCGATCGGACGCACGCCGCGCTCCAATCCGGCCACCTACACGAAGATCTTCGATCACATCCGCCAGCTCTTCGCCCAGACCCAGGAGGCGCGGGCGCGCGGCTACAAGCCGGGGCGCTTCAGCTTCAACGTCAAGGGCGGCCGCTGCGAGGTCTGCACGGGCGACGGCCAGATCAAGATCGAGATGCACTTCCTGCCCGACGTCTACGTGCCCTGCGAGCAGTGCCACGGCAAGCGCTACAACCGCGAGACGCTCGAGGTCCGCTTCAAGGGCAAGAGCATCGCCGACGTGCTCGAGATGTCGGTCGAAGAGGCGGTCGGGTTCTTCGAGAACGTCCCCAAGATCGCCCGCCGGCTGCGCACCCTGCACGACGTCGGCCTCGACTACATCCGCCTCGGCCAGCCGGCGACGACGCTCTCCGGTGGCGAGGCGCAGCGGGTGAAGCTGGCGACCGAGCTCTCCAAAGTCGCCACCGGCGACACCCTCTACATCCTCGACGAGCCGACGACGGGCCTGCACTTCGCTGACGTGCAGCGCCTGCTCGACGTGCTCGGGCGCCTGGTCGACGCCGGCAACACCGTGGTCGTGATCGAGCACAACCTCGACGTGATCAAGACCGCCGACCGGCTGATCGACCTCGGCCCCGAAGGGGGCGAGGAGGGCGGCGAGCTGATCGCCTCGGGCACCCCGGAGGAGGTCGCCGCGGTCGAGCACTCGCACACCGGCAGCTTCCTCGCCGAGCTGGTCGAGCCGGCCAGGCCGGCGAAGCCGAAGCGCGCGGCCCGCAAGCGGCGCGAGCCCGTCGCCGCTTAGCGGCTCGGCTGCTTAAAAGCGGGCGGTCGCGGGTAGACGCCTGCTGGGACGGGGCGAAAGGAGAAGCGATGTCGAGCTTTGTCGGTTTGAGACGAATCGGGCTCGCGCTCGTCGCCCTGCTTGCGAGCGTCCTGATGGTGGCCGGTTGCGGCGATGACGATGGTGGCGGTGAAGGTGGCGGCGGCGGAGCGACGATTGCCTTCCTCTTGCCCGAGAACCAGACGCCCCGCTATGAGGCGTCCGACCGACCGCGCTTCGAAGAAAAAGTCGAAGAAATCTGCCCCGACTGCGAGATCCTCTACAGCAACGCGGCCGAGGACGCTTCCAAACAGCAGAGCCAGGTCGAAGCGGCGCTGACCCAGGGCGCCGACGTGCTCGTGCTCGACCCCGTCGATGCCGCCTCGGCGGCGGCCAGCGTCGAAAAAGCGCGCCAGCAGGACGTGCCGGTGGTCAGCTATGACCGCCTGATCCTCGGTGCCGATGTCGACGTCTACGTCTCCTTCGACAACGAAAAGGTCGGCGAACTGCAGGGCGAATCGCTGACGAAAAAACTGAAAGACGACGGTAGTCCGGAAGGCCCGATCGTGATGCTCAGCGGCGATCCGGCGGACAGCAACGCGGCGCTGTTCAAGAAAGGCGCGCAGAGTGTCTTCGAAAACGAAGGCGTCGAGGTGGCGAAAGAATATGACACGCCCGGGTGGCTCGCCAGTAACGCGCAGAACGAGATGCAGCAGGCGATCACCGCGCTCGGCAAAGACGGCTTCGCCGGCGTCTACGCGGCCAACGACGACCTCGGCGGCGGCGCGATCGCGGCGATGAAATCGGCCGGGATCGACCCCGCCGAACGGCCCGTCACCGGCCAGGACGCCACGGTCGCCGGCCTGCAACGGATCCTCGTCGGCCAGCAGTACATGACGGTTTACAAGGCCTACAGGCCCGAGGCGTCGATCAGCGCCGAAATCGCGGTCGACCTGGCCGAGGGCAAAGAAATCCCCCAGGGGAAAGTCACCGACGAACTCGACAACGAAAAAGAGAAAGTGCCGTCGATCCTGTTGACGCCGGTGGCGGTGACCAAAGACAAGATCAAAGGGACCGTGATCGCGGACGAAGAAGTCTCGCCCGACGAACTCTGCACCGGGGCGTATGCCAAGGCCTGCCAAGAAGCGGGCATCTCCTAGCGGAGCGGATGCGATGAAAAGCGACACCCCGTTGTTGGAGCTCGACGGGGTAAGCAAGCGGTTCGGCCCGGTCCAGGCACTGGACCGGGTCGACTTCGCCGTCCACGGAGGCGAGGTCGTCGGCCTGGTCGGCGACAACGGCGCCGGCAAGTCGACGATGGTCAAGGCGATCGCCGGCATCTACTCGCTCGACGCCGGCGGCATCCGCTTCGAGGGCGCGCGAGTCTCGATCTCCCGTCCCCACGACGCGACCGTGCTCGGGATCGCGACCGTTTACCAGGACCTCGCCCTCTGCGACAACCTCGACGTCGTCGCCAACCTCTTCCTCGGCCGCGAGGAGATCTCGGGTGGGCCCGCCCGGGCCTCACGGCAGCTCGACGAGGCGCGGATGGAGCACCGGACCGAGGATCTGCTCTCCGGCCTCTCGGTGACGATCCCCAGCCTGCGCAGCGAGGTCGGCACCCTCTCGGGCGGCCAGCGCCAGCAGGTCGCGGTGGCCCGCTCCCTGCTCGGCGAGCCCAGGGTCGTGCTGCTCGACGAGCCGACGGCGGCGCTCGGCGTGGCGCAGACGGCGCAGGTGCTCGACCTGATTCGCCGCCTGCGCGAGCGCGGCCTCGGCGTCGTCATGGTCAGCCACAACCTCGCCGACGTCTTCGCGGTCGCCGACCGGATCTTCGTCCTCCGCCTCGGCCGCGCCGCCGGCAGCTTCGACGCCGAAGCGACCACCGAGGAGCACGTGGTTGGGGCGATCACCGGCGCGGGCGGCAACGGCGACGAGGGGTCCCGATAGTGAGTGCCGCGACCGGAGGCGCGACGCCGGCGGCCGCGGAGGCGGGTGGCCTCACCCGCGCCCGCAGCGAGACCCTGCGCCGCTTCGTCCAGGGAGACCTCGCCTCGTTGCGGGTCGTGCTCGGCCTGGCGGTGATCTGGTTGATCTTCCAGCTGCAGAACGACCGCTTCCTCTCGGCCGAGAACCTGACCAACCTGATCCTGCAGATCACCGCGATCGGGCTGATCTCGATCGGCGTCGTCTACGTGCTGCTGCTGGGGGAGATCGACCTCTCGGTCGGCGCGATCAGCGGTCTCGCCGCCGCGGTGATCGCGGTGCTCAACGTCAAAAACGGCTGGAATCCGTATCTGGCGATCGCCGCCGGCATTGCGGTCGGCCTGATCATCGGTCTGGTCCAGGGGGCGCTCTTCACCCGCTTCGGCGTCCCCTCCTTCGTCGTCACCCTGGCCGGCCTGCTGGCCTGGCAGGGAGCGCTGTTGCAGGTGCTTGGCTCGACCGGCTCGATCAACCTCAACGACCCGAAGATCACCGGCCTGGCCAACACCTTCTACTCCGACGCCGTCGGCTGGGCGATCGCCGCGCTGGTGATCGCCGTCTACGCCGGCCTGGCTCTCGCCGGTCACCGCCAGCGGGTGACCGCGGGTCTGGCCGGGAGAGGCGTCGGCGGGCTGGGGCTGCGCATCGCCGCGGTCGCGGCCCTGGCGATCGTCACCGTGGCGATCCTCAACTCGGACCGCGGCGTCCCGCTGGCGCTGCTGATCCTGCTCGCCTTCGTCTTCGGCATGGAATACGTCGCCAAGCGCACCCGCTTCGGCCGCCACGTCTACGCCGTCGGCGGCAACACCGAGGCGGCGCGCCGGGCGGGCATCCCGATCGACCGCATACGGATCGCTGTCTTCGGGATCGCCGGCACGATGGCGGCGATTGGCGGCCTCCTCGCCGCCTCGCGGCTGCTCGCGGTCAACCAGAACTCCGGCGGCAGCGAACTGCTGCTGCTCGCGATCGCTGGCCCCGTGATCGCCGGCACCAGCCTCTTCGGCGGACGCGGGGCGGTCTGGACGGCGCTGCTCGGCGCGCTCGTGATCGGCTCGATCTCCAACGGCATGGACCTGCTGGCGCTCTCCTCCGCGGTCAAGTTCATGGTCACCGGTGGCGTGCTGCTGCTCGCGGTCATCGTCGATGCCATAGCCCGCCGCCAGCGCCAGGCCGCCGGCCGCGTCTAACGACCGACGAGCAGCGACGCCCCGATCGCGCCGCCGAGGTCGCCCAGCTCGGCGACCAGGATCGCGGGAGGGTCGTCGCTGACGAAGAGGTGCTTGCGCATCTCCTCTTTCAGGGGCTGCATGTACCGCTCGCCGAAGCGCTCGCCGAGGCCGCCGCCGATCACGACCGCCTCGACGTCGAGGACGTTGCAGGCGGAGGCGACGCCGGTGCCGAGCGCTCCGATCGCCCGCTCGATCAGCTTCGTCGCGAGCTTGTCGCCATGGTCGAGCGCTCGCTCCCAGATGCCGCTGGTCAGGCGCGGTTTGCCGTGCTTGTGCATCAGCTCGAAGAGGTCGGTCTCATGGCCCTTCTCGTGCTTGTGCCGGGCCTCCGCTTCCATCGCCGCCCGTCCGGCGTAGGCCTCCATGCAGCCGCGGCGGCCGCAGGGGCACCTGGCGCCGTCGCGCTCGACCACGATGTGACCGATCTCGCCCGCCGCGCCGCGGCCGAGCCACGGCTTGCCCTCGAGGATGATGCCGCCGCCGACGCCGGTGCCCCACCAGACGCCGAGCAGCGAGCCGAACCGGCGGCCGGCGCCGAGCGCGTACTCGCCTTCGACCGCGACCTGGACGTCGTTGCCGATCCGCACCTCGGCGCCGAGCGCCCGCCCCAGCGTCTCGCCCAGGGGGAAGCTGTCCTCCCAGCCGGGCAGGTTGCGGGCACCGGAGACGACCCCGGTCTCGCCGTCGGCGTCGCCGGGCGAGCCGACGCCGACGCCGCGCAGCGAGTCTGTCTCGCTGCCCGCCGCATCCGCGGCTTCGCGCAGGGCGGCGGCCATCTCCATCGCCACCGCCTTCGGTCCGCCCTCGTGGGGGGTCGGGTGACGCGCCTGCCCGACGGCGTTTCCGCGCTCGTCGACGATCGCGGCCTGGATCTTGGTTCCGCCGAGATCGATGCCGCCTCGAAGCGCGCCGGCCATGGGGCGACTCTACCGGCGCCCCGCCGGCTCTGGAAAGCTAGGCG
>JBKPOW010000243.1:0-1305 GCA_046733275.1 Actinomycetota bacterium | reverse complement strand
TCTACGCGCTGGCGGTGGCGGAGGCCCGCGACGCGACCGAGGTCGAGGTCGCCTACGCCTTCCTCGAGCGCCCCGAGGCGCCGGTGCTGACCGTGCTCGACGGCGAGGCGATGGTCCACGGCCGAGCCGAGCTGGAGACGGCGATCGAGCTGATCCGCTCCGGCGAGTTCCCTGTCGCCCCGCCCGAGCGGCGCGACTGGGACCTCTGCCGCGGCTGCCCGGCGCTCGGCACGCTCTGCTCCGGTCCTGCCTCTCCCTAAAGATCGCGCTCGTAGTAGAGCATCGAAGGGCCGTCCTCGCCGCCTTCGCGGTTGGAGAAGCCGGCGCTCTCGTAGAGTGCGCGCGCCGCGGTGTCGGTCTCGCCCGTGTTGAGCGCTATGTGGCTCGCGCCTCCGTCTCGCCCGGTCGCCATCGTCGCCTCGAGCAGGGCGCGGCCGATGCCGTTGCCCCGCCGCGCGGGCACGACGTAGAGCTCCTCCAGGTAGAGGTCGAGGCCGCTGCTCCAGACGGAGCGCAGGAAGCGGAACTGGGAGAGGCCGTCGGGCCCGGCGCCGGAGAGCAGGACGACGATCGTGCCGCCGGCGATCAGCTCCCGCAGCCGCTCCGTCAGCAGCTCGACGCCGGGCGTCGCTTCGTCGAACTCGGTGTTGAAGTCGTGCAGCAGGCGCGCCACCCCGGCCGCCTCGCTTGGAGTCGCCCGCCGGATCTCGATCTCGGGCCCGGCCACGCTTCGGCCTAACCGTCCGCCGGGGCCGCCTCCAGCTTGGCGGCCAGCTCGTCGAGCCGCAGCTCCCTCAGCCCCTCGCCGACCGCGTCGAGCTCGGCGGCGCAGTAGGTGACCAGCTCGCGGCCCTCGCGGCAGAGCTCGAGCGTTTCGCGCAGGCCGGCCTGGCCCGAGTCGAGCCGGTCGATGATCTGCTCGAGCCGCACGACCGCGGCCTCGTAGGACTCAGGCTGCTCGCTCATCGCTCCCTCCATCCTCGCCGATCTCGGCGCCGACGCGGCCGTCGGCGAAGCGCAGCCCGATCCGCCCGGCGGCGATCGCGCCGGCGGCGCTGGTGACCGGCTCGCCGGCGGCGTCCTCGGCGAGCGCGTAGCCGCGTTCGAGCGTCCGCTCGGGTTCGTGAGCGCGGAAGGCCACCTCGGCCCGCCGCAGGGCCTCGCGGCGTCGGTCCGCTTCGGCTCCCGCCGCGCGCCCGGCGGCGCGGGAGAGGACGACCAGGGCGAGGCGGCGCTGGAAGGCCCGCCGCTCGGACAGGCCGCGTTTGGAGGCGGCGCGGATCTCGCGCGTCTTCTGGTTGAGTG
>JBKPOW010000242.1:0-17185 GCA_046733275.1 Actinomycetota bacterium | reverse complement strand
GTCCTCACCCGACTCCCTTCGAATGCTTTCCGATTCGCTGAACGTCTGGAGTCTATGTGCTTATCCAAATGGAACTGGAGCAGTTCCCGTTTGGTCAGCCGGTTCGTTTGATTGTTATGTCTTGGCGAATTCGAAAGGAGGTGGGGGAATGAAGCTCGTAGCTATTAACGCAGCCGCACCGGTTCTATCAATCACGAAGTCAGGCTGAGCCAGACCTAATAGGGGATGGCCGGGCTCGTGCCGCTCGTCCGAGGCAGGAGCCCGGCCCCGGCTTCGATGGAGTAAATCCCGTCAACATTCGAAGTGAAACTGATGGTCAACATTCTTACACTGCTCGGCGAATCCCCAACTACCCCTGACGGGGTCGATCAGATGCAGGAAAGGACGGTATGGGCGACGCTGGCAACGACCCGAAGAAGGACCAGCCTGACGGGAAGAGGGACAAGCCCGACGGGCAGTGGCGGGCGGACTTGATCAAAGCGATCGACCATCCCCTCAGGCGTCGCATGCTGCGTCTCCTGAACGAGCGGGAGGAGCCCCTCAGCTCGATGCAGATGGCGGAGGAACTGGGAATCTCACTCAGCATCACCGCCTACCACGTCCGCATCCTGCACGAACTGCGCGCCGTCGTCCGGGCTGGGAAGCGTCAGGTTCGGGGGGCCCTGCAGCGCTTCTACAGATCGAAAGTCAAAGCCGACCCACCAATCGAGACCCTGCTCGAGGAAACACGAGAGGTGGACGAGGGCAAAGGCGGAGCCGCGAAGGGGAAGTAGTCCGCGCTCTCTGAACGTTCGTCCAGCTTGCCTGGAAGGCCGCGCCGCCCGGGCGTAGGGTCGCCAGGCATCTGAAAACTGGCACGTTTATGGGAGGGCGACAATGGGGCAGGGGATCTGGCGGGGCTCACCGGCGCTGCTGGTGGCGGTTATCGCGCTGTTCGTATCGTTTGGCGGCAGCGTCTATGCGGCGAAGAAGGCGAAGATCGACGGCATGTCGATCCGGGCGAAGTCGATCCCCGGCAACCGGCTGAAGCCGCGCTCGGTCACCGCCGACCGGCTCAAGCCGAACGTACTGCGCGACGCCCTCTTCCCCGGGCCGCTGACCGGCACCGACATCAACGAGTTGACGCTGGGGCAGGTGCCGAGCGCGGCGCACGCCGACACCGCGGACACGGCGCAGAGCGCGATCGACGCGCAGACCGCGCTCAACGCCGTCAACGCGGTCGACGCGAAGACCGTCAACGGCTACAGCGTCGGCTGCCTGCCGGGCACGCGTGAGTTCGCCGGCGGCTGCTGGGAGAGCTCGGCGAGCAGCCCGGTCAACGCCCCCACCGCGGCGCGCAAATGCGCCGCCCGGGGCGCGACCCTGCCGGAGGCGCTGGCGCTCGCCGCCTTCGCCGAAGAGCCGGGGGTCACGCTCGACTCGGGTGATGAGTGGTCGGGCGACATCCCGGTCTTCACGGGGCTGAACACGTATGGGGTCGCCACGGTTACTGCGAGCAGCAAAATTAACTCCACCCTTTCCACAAACACTCGCGCCTACCGCTGCGTGATCCCACTGATCAGTTAGTCAACTATCCTTCACTCGATGCGGACCGTCGCGCTCTGGTGCCTGTTCGCGGCGCTCCTCGCGGCGCCGTCCGCTGCGCTCGCGTCGGCCCGCCTCCACCCCACCGCCCGCCCCGCCGCGGCCGAAGCGGAGCGGGTCGCCGATTACTGGACCCCGGCGCGGATGCGCTCGACCGAGCCGCTCGACGCCTCCCCGCGCGAAAGCCTGACCGCCCTCGCCAGCTTCGCCCCGGTGCCCGAACCGAGCGTCCCCCCCTACGCCGTCAACGGCCGCCTCTTTGTCCGCCAGGGCGGCACCCAAGGCTTCTGCTCGGCGACCGCGGTGAACACCGCGACCCGGCAGCTCATCCTCACCGCCGCCCACTGCGTCAACTCCGGCCCGCGCGGCTTCCGCGGCCGCAGCACCTGGTCCAGCTACGCCGAGTTCGTCCCCGCCTACAGCAACGGCACGGCCCCCTTCGGCGTCTTCGTCGCCTATCGCAAATCGGTCTTCGCCCTGCGCCAGTGGGTCCGCTTCGGCAATCCCAACTTCGACGTCGGCGCGATCCTGGTCGGGCCCAACGCGGAAGGGGTGAACGTCGCCGACGCGGTCGGCGGCGGCGCCGCGCTGCTCACCGACCAGACCCGCCGCCAGGAATTCCAGACCTTCGGCTACCCCGGCAAATCACGCACGATGCAGGGTTGCACCTCGCCCTACGTCGGCGACGACAGCTTCACCTACAGGATCCCCGGGCCGCCGACGATGGCGATCCGCTGCCACTGGGCACCCGGCGCAAGCGGCGGCGGCTGGCTGGTCGCCGAAGGCACCGCGATCAACGGTTTGACCAGCTACGGCAAACGCAGCGACAGGGTGCATACCTTCAGCCCCTACTTCAGCGCCCGCAACGTCGGCCGGCTGACCGCCGGGCTCTAAGCGAGCAGCTCGCGGTAGAAGCGGTAGTCGCGGCGCTCGGGGCGCAGGTTGGCGGCGAGCGCAAGGTGGTGGCGGGCGCGCTCCGTCTGACCGGTCTTGGCCAGCGCCCGGCCGAGGCAGAAGTGGGCGAAGTCGTTGACCTGGTGAGTATCGACGACCGCCTCGAACTCCGCCACTGCAGCCGAGAAACGGCCGCAGCGGAAGTAGGCCCGCCCCAACGCCTCGCGTACCGAAGACTTCTCAGGCGCCCGCCGCGCCGCCAGCTCAAGCGGCTCAGTCGCCTGTTCGAAGTCCGCCTCCTCCAACAGCTCAATCCCGCGCCGGTAGAGCACGAAGGTCGAATCGCTCTCGTCAACAGTCACGCACCGAGTTTAGAGACCCCCGGTAGGGCTGAAACGTCTTGTACTTTTTCGTCGACGCCACCGGGCGTCAGCCCGCCCGCAATCCACCGAAAAAGTTAAGTGGAAGCCCTACCGGGGGTCTCTACTTGGCGCGCACCGCGGCGATCGTTTCGCGCAACGTCTCACGCGCGTCGTGGTGCGGCATCCAGTGCAGCTTGCGGCGCGCCCGCGTGGTGTCCATCAGGACCGGCCGGCGCACGGTCTCGATCCAGGCGGCCTCGGCGGGCAGGAAGGGAAGGAACGGGGCGACCGCCTCGGCCGCCACACCGACCGCCACCTGCGGCGCTGGCACCGAGTGCCAGCCGAGCTCTTCGGCGAGGTCGCTGACGGTCAGCTGCCCCGGCCCGGCGAGGTTGTAGACGCCGGGCTCGCCGTGGCCGATCACCGCCGCGCAGAGGGCGGCGGCGACGTCGTCGTGGTGGACCAGCTGGAAGGGGACGCCGGGGTCGGGCAGCACCGGCCGCAGCGAGGGAGCACGGCCGAGCGCCCACCGCACCGGGCCCGGAAGCTTCTGTCCCAGCGCCAGCAGCGGCACCAGCTCGAGCAGCAACGGCGCCTGCGGGCCGGCGACGATGCAGGGGCGGAACACGTAGGCGTCGGTGGGCGAGCCGTCCAAGGCCTCGCGCAGCGCCGCCTCGACCTCGGCCTTGTCGGCCGAGTAGGGATGGCGGGCGGTGCCGCGCACCGGTTCGTCCTCCGCGATCAGCTCGGGCAGGCTGCGGTGGAAGCCGTAGGCGGCGACCGAGGAGGTGTAGACGAGGCGCTTGGCGCCCGCCTTGGCGGCCGCCTCGAAGACGTTGCGGGAGCCGGTCAGGTTGATCTCGCGGCTCTCGCCGCGCCCGGCGACGATGACAAAGGCGAGGTGGACGACCACGTCGGCATCCTCGACCAGGGCGGCCACGGCGTCGCGGTCGAGGATGTCGCCGCGCCGGTATTCGGTCTTCTCCCAACCCTGGGAACCCAGGTCGAAGGGGCGGCGGGCCATGCCGATCACCCGATCGACCTCCGGCGCCCGCTCCAGGGCGGAGATGAACGAGCGGCCGATCTCGCCCGTGGGCCCGGTTACCGCGACAGTCAGCATGGGCGGAATTCTTCCGAAAGTGCGGGGTCGTCTGCTGACAGAGCCTCACCAGGTACTGCTTTGACCTGCAAAGTATGCGCGATTAAGCAAAGATGTCCGAGTCAAGCAGTTCATTCATTACATTCAGTGCAAAGAGGAGAACTCGTGCCCACCAAAGAGATGAGAGCGCTCTGGCATCCGACCCGAGCACGGATCGTCGAGCTGCTCAAGGCGGAAGCCATCTCGAGGTCGAGCCTGACCGACTCCGTCGGCGCGCCCTACGCGGAAGTCGCCTACCACTGCCGCGCGCTGATCCGTTCGCGCTGCATCCGCTTCGCCCCGGGCTACACGGCGGAATCCGAAGACCCCGTCTACCAGTCGGCCTAGGCCAACTCGCGAGACAGAAAGCTGGAGACAGGCCGCATTTGCGGCCATTTTGCCTTGCCGCCCCGCGGGCCTCTGGACGGGTCCCGTCGCTGACTGGACACGCTCTTGATTCCGTTGTTACACTCCAAAATTATTGAATAGTGACTTGGCTATTCGATAAAAAAATACGCACCAGTACCTCAATCGGTTAGAGGATCGGGTTTGTAAGCCGAGGATCCGGGTTCGAGCCCCGGCTGGTGCATCGGCGCTGGGTGCGTCGTGAGCTATGGACATCAATCTCTTCGACTACTTCGACGAAGCGGGAGACGGGGACGGAGCCCAGTCGCACTGGACGCTGCGCGCTCCCTACCGTCCCCACCAGCGCTACGACCTGATGGTCGTCCCCCGGGTCGAGGACTGGCAGGAGAACGCCAAGGCGCTCGCCGGCCTGGAGGAGATCGGGAAGCTGCCCTGGGTGACGGCGGTCGAGCGCGACGGGCGGCAGGTCTGGCTGCGCCTCGACGACGAGTGGGTGGCCGAGCGCGGCGCCGAGCTGGAGCAGGGCGAAGAGGCCGTCGCCGGTTGCGGCGAGCCCGCCGCCGGACGCCAGTTCGCGCTCAACTTCTGGGACGCCAACTCGACCAAGGCGCTGCACATCGGCCACCTGCGCAACCTGGCGCTCGGCAACGCGCTCGGCAACGCCCTCGCCGAGGCGGGCGGAGAGGTCGAGCGCCGCAGCATCATCTGCGACATCGGCCGCAGCATGGGCGAGGCGATGGCCGGCGTCGTGCGCAGCGGCAAATACCCGCAGGGATCGGGTGAGGGCAACGGCGTCAAGAGCGACCACTTCGTCGGCTACTGCTACGCCGACTACGTCAAGAACGGCGCCAACGGCGCCGCCCTCGGCCTCGCCCAGGACCACCCCGCCGACTCGCTCACGCGCGAGGTCGACGTGCACGAAGACAGCGCCGACGAGCTCCTGCAGCGGGTGCTGAACGGCGACCAGACCGCGCTCGAGCTGTGGTCGCAGACGCGTGCTTGGGTGATCTCCGGCCAGCGCAAGACCCTCGCCCGGCTCGGCATCTACTTCGACCGCGTCTTCTTCGAGTCCGACTTCCTGCCCGAGGTGGGCGAGCTGGCCGAGCTCGGGCTGCAGGAGGGGACGCTGGAGAAGCGCATCGACGGCACGGTCATCTACATGACCGGGCGCGAGGAGCTGGAGGAAATGCCGCTGGTGCGCTCCGACGGCGTGCCCACCCAGCACATGCGCGCACTCGCCTACTGGCTGGCCGACACCGGCCTCGACGGCACCACCTCGGTCCAGGTCTGCGGCCAGGAGTGGTACGCCCACGTCACATGCCGCCGCCAGCTGATGGCCGAGCTGGTCCACACCGACGAGGGCAACGGCTTCCACCCCTACCACGACATCTTCCACGGCATGGTCGCGCGCGAGCGCGAAAAGATCGCCTCGAGCAAGAAGGACGCGGTCCTGATCGACCACCTGGTCGAGTGGATCGACGAGCAGCTCGAGGGCGACCCCGAGCGCGAGGCGGTGCGCCGCGGCAACCCCTCGCCCGACACGGTCGCCTCGCAGGTGGCGCTCGGCTTCTTCCTCCTGCACTCGGCGACCAAGCGGGTCGACTTCGAGCCGGAGAAGCTGATCGCCGACGACAAGGCGCTCGGCTGGGACCTGGCGCGCGCACGCGCCCGCAACGGCGACAGCGACGTGGCGACCGTCGCCGAGCCGCAGCTCGACCCCGACTACCGCTTCGCCGTCGTCCAGGCGGAGACCTACGGACGGCTGCTCGGCCGCGTGCCGCAGGACCTCAAGGTTGCCCCGCTGGCGCGCTACGCATCGCACCTGGCGCGCTGGCAGAACGAGGAGGAGCGGGCGCCGCACGTCACCCGCGTCGTTCGCTCCACCCTCGACCGCACCGCGCGCGGTCTCGGCCTGGAGGGAGCGTCATGAGGACGCTGCTGGTCGACAACCACGACTCCTACACCTACAACGTCTTCCACCTGCTGGCGGGGGTCTCGGGCGAAGAGCCGATCGTGGTCGACAACGACGCCGTCTCCTGGCGCGCCCTCTCGCGCTGGGACTTCGACGCGATCGTCCTCTCCCCCGGCCCCGGCACGCCGGAGCGCTGGCACGACTTCTGCGTCTGCAACGACATCCTCCGCTACAGCGAGATTCCGGTGCTCGGCATCTGCCTCGGCCACCAGGGCCTCGGCAACCTGCTCGCCGGCAAGGTGACGAGCGCGCCGGAGGCGATGCACGGCCGGCTCAGCCGCATCCGCCACGAGGACAAGGGCATCTTCGCCGGCATCCCGCAGGACTTCCCGGTGGTCCGCTACCACTCGCTGCAGATCACCGACATGGGCCCCGACGGCCACGTCACCGCCTGGGCCGACGACGGCGTGGTGATGGGGATCGAACACCTGCGGCGGCCGATGTGGGGCGTGCAGTTCCACCCCGAGTCGGTGGCGACCGAGCACGGCGCCCGCCTGGTTGAGAACTTCTACGAGCTGGCGACCAAGCAGCGCTCGCCGCGCTGGCGCGGCGCCAAGCGACCGCTGCAGGCGTTGCCGCGCTCCAGCCGCCGCCGCGCCCGCGCCGCTGGCGAGAGCGAGCTACTGCTGCGCACGATCTCCGGCGAACCGGTGACCGAGCCGCTCTTCGAACGGCTCTTCGGCGACGCCGAGCACGCCTTCTGGCTCGACAGCGCCGACGCGCCGACGCGCCTGGCGCAGCGCTCCTTCCTCGGCACGAGCGCCGGCAAGACCCGCTGCGTCCTCGAGTACGACGTCGAGTCGTGCACGGCGATCCGCCACGGCGCCGGCCCGGCGATGAACGTGCGTGGATCGATCTTCGACTTGCTCGACCGCGAGCTCGCAGGGCACGCGCTCGAGCCACCACCGGCCGACCTCCCGTCCGGACTAATGGGGGGCTTTGTCGGCTACCTCGGCTACGAGCTGAAGGCGGATTGCGGCTCGCCGAACGTGCATCGGTCGGACATGCCCGATGCAGTGATGATGCTCGCCAACCGCCTCGTCGCCGTTGACCACGTGCGTAGACGGACGCATCTGGTCGCGCTCTGCCACGGCGACGAGGCGGAGGCCGAGGCCTGGCTCGACGAGGCGGAAGCGGCGGTGCGGGAGATCATCGCCGAACCGCCCGAGCCGGTTACCCCGCTCGCCCACAGCGCCGGACCGCTCGCCGACCATGTCGAGTTCAGGTGTGGCCGCGGGCGCGAGCAGTACCTCGCCGACATCGTCCGCAGCCAGGCCGAACTCGCCGCCGGCGAGTCGTATGAGGTCTGCCTCACCGACCAGATCTCCACCGACGCCGAACCCGACCCCTTCGACCTCTACCGGCTGCTGCGCCGGCGCAATCCGGCGCCCTTCGCCGCCTACCTGAAGCTGGGCGAGATGGTGGTGGTCAGCTCCTCGCCGGAGCGCTTCCTCTCGGTCGACCGCGAGCGCCGGGTCGAGGCGCGGCCGATCAAGGGCACCAGCTCGCGCTCGGACGACCCCGTGCGCGACGACGAACTGCGGGCGGAGCTGACCGAAGACGAGAAGACCTACGCCGAGCACCTGATGATCGTCGACCTGCTGCGCAACGACCTCGGCCGGGTCTGCGAGGTCGGCAGTGTCGGCGTGCCCGAGCTGATGATCGTCGAGGACTACGCCACCGTGCACCAGCTGATCTCGACCGTCAGCGGCGTGCTCGACGCCGACCGCAGCGCGGCCGAGTGCGCCCGCGCCTGCTTCCCCGGCGGCTCGATGACCGGCGCGCCGAAGGAGCGCACGATGGAGATCATCGACGACCTCGAGGACGAGGCGCGCGGCGTCTACTCGGGCGCGATCGGTTGGTTCGGCATCGACGGCGCGATGGACCTCAGCATCGTCATCCGCACGATCGTGATGCGGCCGGGGCGGACGACGATCGGCGCCGGCGGGGCGATCGTGATGCAGTCCGACCCGCAGGACGAGTTCGACGAGATCCTGCTCAAGGCGCGGGCGCCGATGGCGACGATCGCCGAGGCGGTCACCGGCTCGGCCGCGCCCGAGGCTTGGTCGATCGAGCTGGAGCCGCGACGGGCAAGGGTCGCCGAGGCGGCATGAGCGATCGGAGTGCGAGCGTACCCGAAGCGCCACCCCGCTCCGGGCCGGTGACGAACGCTGAGATCCGCCCCGCCAGGGGCGAGGACGCGCCGGCGGTCGCCGCCGCGGTCGAAGCGCTGCTGATCGAGCTGGGCGGCGAGCGCCCCTCGGCCGCGGCGCTGGAAGAGGCGGCGCGCAAGCTCGCCGAGGAGCCCGAGATCGGCGCCCTGCTGGTCGCCGAGTGCGAGGGGGCGATCGTCGGCGTCTGCGCGGTGAGCTGGCAGTTCGCCGTCCACGTGCCCGGCCGCTACGGCACGATCCAGGACCTCTGGGTCCATCCCGAGTGGCGCAGCCGGGCGCTCGGCCGCGAGCTGATCCTCGCCCTGGTCAGGCAGGCGGGCGAGCTCGGCGTGCCGCGGCTCGAGGTCGGCCTGCCGCAGGAGGGCTTCGCCCAGCTCGAGGCGACCGAGCGCTTCTACCGCGAGAACGGCTTCACTCCCCTCGGACCGCGGATGCGGCGGTTGCTGTCATGAGCGGCGAGCTGCTGATGATCGAGCAGCGCGGCGGCCACCGCGAGGGCGCGCCGTGGATCCTTGAAGGCAATCGCAAACTGCCGGGGATGGACGACAGGCGGCGGATGGCCGAGCTGCGTAACGGCCTCGTCTGCCACGCGCGGGTGCGCTCGGCGATGGCCGACGCGCCGACCGAGGAGGTCGAGCGGACGTTGGCGGAGCTGCACGAGCGCGAGTACCTGGAGACGCTGAGGGAGGTGCGCTCGGAGGAGCCGGTGGTGATGCCGGAGCTGGCGGCTCCCGGGCTGCCGCCCGACGTGCCGATCAGCGCCGGCCTCGTCGCCGCCGCACGCGAGGGCGTGCGCACGGCGATCAGCGCGGCGACGCGGGTCGTCGAGGGCGCGCGCTTCTCCTACGCGCTCAGCCGCCCGCCCGGCCACCACGCCGGCCCCGGCTGGTTCGCTGGCTACTGCTACCTCAACTCGGCCGCGGCGGCGGCGCAGACCCTGTGCGCGGGCGGGCTGCGGCCGGTCGGCATCCTCGACCTCGACCTGCACTACCCCAACGGCACGGCGGCGATCGTCGCCCGCATGGAAGACGCCAGCCTGCACTCGCTGCACGCCTGGCCGGTGACCAACGTCGCCGCCCGCACCGTCACCCCGAGCAGCGAGCGCGAAAGGGTGGTCGAGTTCAGCGGCAGCCCCAGCGAGCCCACCTACCTCGACGCCGTCGGCCGCTCAGTCGAGTCGCTCGCCGCCGGCTCGGAGGCGCTCGTCGTCTCGCTCGGCTACGACACCGTCGCCGGCGACCCGCACGGCGGTTGGGGCTTCTCGCCGACGATCTTCGCCCAGATCGGCCGCCTCCTGGCGGGGGCCGGAGTGCCGGTCTGCGTCGTCCAGGAGGGCGGCTACGCCCTGCAGACGCTGGCCGCCTGCAGCTACGCCTTCGCCGCCGGGCTGCTCGACGAGGCGGTGGTGCCGGTATGAGCCAGGACGGCCTGGAGCCGTACCGCCGCCGCCTCGACGGGCTCGACGACGAGATCGCCCGCCTCTTGGGCGAGCGCTTCGAGGTCTGCCGTGAGATCGCCCGCTACAAGCTCGAGCACGAGATCCCGATGATGCAGCCGCACCGGGTCGAGGCGGTGCGCGAGCGCTACCTGGCGCGGGGCGAGGAGGCAAAGCTGCCGGCCGAGTTCTGCGGCGACCTCTTCGAGCTCTTGATCGCCGCCACCTGCAAGGAGGAGGACGAGCTGATGGCGGCGTTGGAGACTTCCTCAGGGAGTGGGGAGAAGTGAAGGGCAGCGGGAGAAACGCCCGCGGGGCCGGGAGGCGGGGGGAGCTGCCTCCCGGCCCGCGGATGCCGAGCGCACTGCAGGCGGTCGGCTGGGCGAAGCGCCCCTACCCGTTCATGAAGCACTGCCAGGAGCGCTACGGCGACCTCTTCACCCTGCGCATCCTGCACTCGGGCACGTGGGTCTTCCTCTGCGATCCCGAGGACGTGAAAAAGGTCCTCACCGCGCCCAAGGACAGCCTCGGCATGGCGCTCGCCAACCCGCTGCTGCTGCCTGTGCTGGGGCCGCGCTCGGTGATGCTGATGGAAGAGCCGGCGCACATGAACCGGCGGCGGATGATGCTGCCGCCGTTCCACGGCAAGCGGATGGGCGCCGACGCCGAGATGATGGCGGAGGTGACGCGCGAGCAGGTGCGGCGCTGGCCGGTCGGCAAGCCGTTCGAGCTGTGGCCGCACATGCAGGCGATCACGCAGGAGGTGATCATGCGCTCGGTCTTCGGCCCCGAGGAAGCGCACCGCCTCGGCCGCCTGCGCACCCTGCTGCACCGGCTGACGCGGGCGCTCAACGACCCCGGCCGGCTCAGCCGGGCGGCGGCCTTCGGGCCGCGCTGGCTGGCCCGCAACGCCGGCTTCCGCGCGGCGATGGCGCCGGTCGAAGCGGCGTTGTTGGAGGAGGTCGACCGGCGCCGGCGGGCGGGCGAGAACGGCCGCAAGGACATCGTCTCGATCCTGATCGACGCCCGTTACGAGGACGGCTCGCCGCTGAGCGAGAGCGACCTGCGGGACGAACTGATGACGCTGCTCACCGACGGCCCGACCTCGTCCTCGCTGGCCTGGGTGTTCGAGCGCCTGCTGCGCCACCCGGAGAAGCTGGCGCGCCTGCAGGAGGAGGTCCTCGCCGGCGAGGAGGACGCCTACATGGACGCGGTGGTGAAAGAGACGCTGCGGCTCTGCCCGCCGGTGCCCGTCGTCGTCCGCCGCCTGCTGGGGCCGATGGAGCTGGGCGACTACGAGCTGCCGGCCGGCACCGTCGTCGCCCCCTGCGTCTACCTGATCCACCGCAACGAGGAGATCTACCCCCACCCGCGGCACTTCCTGCCCGAGCGCTTTCTCGAGGAGCCGCCCGGCACCTACACCTGGATCCCCTTCGGCGGCGGTACCCGCCGCTGCCTCGCCGCCAGCTACGCCGAAATGGAGATGAAACGGGTGCTGCGCACGGTGCTGAGCGAGGTCGACCTGCGGCCCGTCGACTCCGACTCCGAGCACGCGCGGCGCAGCGCGATCTCCTTCAGCCCCGACAAGCGCGGCCGCGTCGTCGCCGAACCGCGCACTCCCTCCCCCGCCCCCGACGCCGCCGAGCCATGGCAGCCGAGTCCGATCTACTCGTAGTCGGCGCCGGCGCCAAGGCCGCGGGCATCGCGACCAAGGTGCACGCGCTCAACTCGCTCGGCCTCGGGCCTTTCTCGCTGCGGATCGTCGAGGGGACCGAGGTGGCGGCCTCCTGGAAGGGCCTCAACGGGATGACCTCGGGGGAGGAGCCGCTGGCGGTGACGCCGATCAAGGACGTCGGCTTCCCCTACCAG
Organism: Actinomycetota bacterium; assembly: GCA_046733275.1. Taxonomy (GTDB): domain Bacteria; phylum Actinomycetota; class Thermoleophilia; order Solirubrobacterales; family 70-9; genus VRUE01. The sequence goes on along the minus strand of JBKPOW010000242.1, from coordinate 5,391 downwards.
AGCTTCCGCGAGTTCGGCGAGGCGGGCGAGGCGATCGACGAGCAGGCGATGCGTTTCTCCTGGCAGCGCTACATGGTCGCCAAGCGGCGCTACGCGCGCTGGATCGACGCCGGCTCTCCCTCGGTGCGCCACAAGGACTACGGCGAGTACCTAACCTGGGTACTGGGACGGGCGAGCGAGGGCATCGACCAGGTCGCCGGCCGGGTGACGCGCGTCTCGCTCGAGGACGGCGAGCGCTGGGCGGTCGAGGTCGAGGGCGCGGACGGCGGCGAGCGCTACCTGGCGCGGGCGCTGATCCTGACCGGCCCCGGCGTGCACCGCGCCTTCCCCCACGAGGAGGCTATCGCCAAGCGCGTCTTCCACTGCGACAGCCGGCGCGAGGAGTTCGCCCAGCTGCCCGAGGAGAGCGCCTGCGACGTCGCCATCGTCGGCGGCGGCGAGAGCGCGCTCAGCTGCATGATGTTCCTGCGCGGCTTCCGCCCCCGCTCGCGCTTCACCGTGTACACGCCGATGCTGCCGATGAGCCGCGGCGAGAGCTTCCTCGAGAATCGCGTCTTCTCCAACCCCGACGAGGTCGAATGGACGGCGCTCGATCAGACGACGCGGCGCGACTTCGTCAAGCACTCCGACCGCGGCGTCTTCGACCCGCCCAGCCTGGCGGCGATCGCCTACGACGACCGCTGCCGCTTCGTCACCGGGCGGGTGACCGACGTCTCGGCCGCCCGCGGCGGCGAGGGCGTGCGGCTGCGGCACGAGTCGCCGGAAGGGGTGGCGGCGCCCGAGCACGACTACGTCGTCAACTGCACCGGGTTCGACCTGCTGGCGCAGCTGCACGGGCTCTTTCCGGCGGAGACGCGGAACGAGATCGAGGGTCAGGTGGGAAAGCTCTGGGACACGCCGCCGGGCACCGAGGTGCCGATCGGCCGTCACCTCGAACTGCGCGACATGCAGCCGCGCCTGCAGATCCCCGGCCTCGGCGGCCTCAGCCAGGGTCCGGGCTTCGCCAACCTCGGCGCCCTCGGCCTCCTGGCCAACCGTGTGCTCCAGCCGCTGCTCGAAGAGCGCGGGCCGGCACCGCTAATCGACCATGCATCTGTAAATACTTGACAGAGTTTTTTTGATCGAATAGGGTCGCGAGACGATGGTTGCTACTGGCGGGTGGGGGTATGACAGGGTCGCCGCAGGGCTCGTCGCCATGCTCGCGGCGGCGTTCCTGGCGACGGGCTGCGGCGGCTCTGACGACGGCGGCGGCGGTGACGTGAGTTTCACCGGTACCGGCTACGCCAACGGCGACCTCGCCAACACCCGCGACGAAAAATCGCGCATCACCGCGGCGAACGTCGATCACCTCGAAGTCGCCTGGACCCTGCCGCTGAGCGCCGAAAGCGCCTTCGGCGCCTACGCCTCCTCGCCGATCGTCAGCAAAGGCGTGATCTACTCGCAGGACCTCGAGTCCAACGTGCAGGCGATCGACGCCGAGAGCGGCGAGGTTCTCTGGACGAAAAAATACGAGTCGCCCGACCACGGCCCGAACGGGGTGGTGGTGCAGGACGGCCTGGTCTTCGGCGCGACCGCGACCTCCGCTTTCGCCCTCGACCAGAAGACCGGCAAGCAAATGTGGACGGTCCAACTGATCCGCAAAGAAGTCGAGGGCATCGACATGGCGCCGGGGTACAAGGACGGCGTCGTCTACGTCTCGACCGTACCGGTCACCGTGGCCGAATTCTACGGCCCGGGCGGGGTCGGGATCCTCTGGGCGCTGGACGGCAAAACCGGCAAGAAAATCTGGTCGTGGGACACCGTGCCGAAGGACCTCTGGGGCAAACCGCAGGCCAACTCCGGCGGTGGCCTCTGGTACCCACCGGCCTTCGACGGCAAGGGCGGGCTGTACGCGGGAATCGGCAACCCCGGTCCCTTCCCCGGGTCCGAACAGGAACCGTGGGGATCGAGCCGCCCCGGACCGAACCTCTACACCGACTCACTGGTCAAGCTCGACGAGAAAACCGGCAAGCTCGAGTGGTACCACCAGGTGACGCCGCACGCGTTGTATGACTGGGATTTCCAGAACCCGCCCATCCTGGTGAAAGCCGGTGGCAGGGAACTGGTGCTGGGCGCGGGCAAGTCGGGCATCGTCCTCGCCCTCGACGCCAAGAACGGCGACGTGGTCTGGGAGAAAGCGGTCGGCAAACACAGCGGCCACGACGACGACGGCCTGCTGGCGATGCGCGGCGAAACCTCGAAGCTGAAACTGCCGATGCTCGTCTACCCCGGCTCGCTGGGCGGCGTGATCGCGCCGATGGCAAGCGACGGCAAAAACATCTACGTGCCGGTGATCAACGGCCCGCTGGAAGTGACCTCGCAGACCGAACGGCAGGAACCGGGTCCGCTCAACGGCGAACTGATCGCGCTCGACGTGGCGACGGGCCAGCTCAAGTGGAAACACCAGTTCCCGACGGCGCCGTTCGGCTTCACCACCGTCTCCAACGACCTCGTTTTCTCGACCACCTCCGACGGCAAAGTGCAGGCCTTCGACACCAGCTCGGGCCGGATGGCCTGGCAGGCGTCGCTGCCGGCCGGCACCAACTCCGGCGTCGCGGTCGCCGAAGGCATGGTCATCGCCCCCGCCGGCCTCGCCTCAGCCGAAGGCCAGCAGCCGCAGCTCGTCGCCTACCGGCTGCCTGGCTGAACGCTGCGGGATCCAAAGGGCGGTGAGATTGATGGCCGCTACCGGCAGGGGGGTGTATTACAGGGTCGCCACAGTGCCCATCGCGATGCTCGCGGCGGCGGTCCTGGCAGCAGGCTGCGACGACTCTGACTCGGATGCCGGCTCTGGCTCAGATCGCAAGGTGAGCTTCGAAGGCACCGGCTATCCCAACTTCGACGCCTTCAACACTCGTAGGACTTGGGGGCCCATCAACGCATCCACGGTGGACGAGCTCGAGGTCGCCTGGTCGACGCCGATCGCGGCGGAGAACGCCTTTGGCAGCTACACCTCTTCGCCAGTGAACAGCAAAGGCGTGATCTATTCGCAGGATTTGGCTTCAAATGTGCAGGCGATAGAAGCGAGCAGCGGCGACGTACTCTGGGAAAAGAGATTCGAGCTTCCCGATCGGGGCCCAAACGGAGTGGTCGTGCAAGACGGGAGAGTGTTCGGTGCAACGTCGACCTCTGCATTCGCCCTCGATCAGAAGACGGGTAAACAGGTCTGGTCGGTGCAGCTGGTCCGCAACAAGCACGAGGGCATTGGTATGGCCCCGGCCTTCAACGATGGCATCGTCTACTTCTCGACGGTGCCTGCCACGGCAAGCAAGTTTCAGGGCGGGGGCGCCGTCGGGGTGCTCTGGGCGCTCGATGCGATCACGGGCAAGAAACTGTGGCATTTCGACACCGTGCCGAGAACCCTCTGGGGAGACCCCCGCGTCAACTCCGGCGGTGGTCTCTGGTACACGCCGGCCTTCGATATAGAGGCCTCGATGTACTTCGGGGTCGGCAGTCCAGGGCCGTTCCCCGGCATCGCAAGGAAACCTTGGGGCTCGAGCCGGCCAGGCCGGAATCTTTACAGCTCTTCCCTGGTCAAGTTGGACTCCAAAACGGGCAAGCTCGAGTGGCACCACCAGGTCACGCCACACGCCCTTTATGGTTGGGATTTCCAAAATTCACCGATCATCGTCTACGGCGAAGGCAAGGAGATCGTCATCGGAGCCGGCAGGTCGGGAATCGTGCTCGCCATGGACGCCAGGACCGGCAAGCCGATCTGGAAGGTGAAGGTCGGCAAGCACAACGGCCACGACGACGATGGCCTGCTGGCGATGCGCGGCGAAACGTCGAAGCTGAAACCGCCGATGACGGTATGGCCTGGGTCAGGCGGCGGGGTGCCTGCGCCGATGTCGACTGATCGCGAGTTGCTCTTCGTCCCTGTCGTCAATAGTCCGCTCGAAATCACCAGTCAGACGGAACGTAGTGAACCGGGTCCGCAATACGGGGAACTGGTCGCACTGGACGTGAGGACCGGCAAGCTCGAGTGGAGGCAGGAATTCCCCGACTCGCCGCCGCTCGGGTTCACCTCGGTGGTCAACGACCTTGTGCTCGCGACCACGGCAGACGGCGACTTGCATGCGTTTGACACCGCCACCGGCCGCCTCGTCTGGGAGGAAACCCTCCCCGCGGGGACCGACGCCGGCGTCTCCATCTCGGGCAACACAGTGATTGCCCCGGCCGGCCTCGCTACCGAAGGGCAGACGCCGCAGCTCGTCGCCTTCAGGCTAGGCGGTTAAGGCCGCGTCAACCGAGCAGCGGGTGGGTGAGGCCGTGCTCGGCGCAGATGCGCGGCAGGCTCTCGAGGTCGAACTCGATCCCGTAGCGCTCGCCCAGCACCTCGGGGTCGACCTCGCGCCCTTCCGCCGCTTCGCCGAGCTCGCGGAAGAAGTGCTCGAAGCCGGCGGGCGAGATCACCTCGAGGATGCGCAGCGGCTCGTCGCCTGCGTTCCAAAAGGTGTGCCACTGGTCGCGCGGCTTGAAGGCAAGATCGCCGGCGTCGGCGTAGATCACGTCGTCGCCGAGTAGCGCCCCCATCCTGCCCTCGAGCACGAAGCTGTACTCGTCGACGCCGCTGTGACGGTGCCGCGGTGCGCAGAGCGAGCGCGGTGGGACCGGGTGTTCGACCAGGGAGAAGCCGCCGCCGGACTCCTCGCCCCAGACGAGGAAGCGCGCGTCGCAGCCACCGAGCTGGGCGACCGGACCGTCGCCGGGGCCGAGCTTGCGCGGTCCCTGCGAGGCGTCGAAGCGGCGCAGATCCTGGGTGAGCTGAGGCGTGAGCTGGGTCGGTGGCATGTCGGCTCCTCCATTTCGTTGAACGTTGGTGTGCAGCGAAGTTAGCAGGGATCCGGCGCCTCTGTCAATATTCACTGAACAGGTATGTCGATGAAAGAGGCAAAAGCTCCCAGGCGGCCTTACCGCAAGCGGCAGCGCGCCGAGCGGGAGGGCGAGACGCGCCGGCGGATCACCGAGGCGACGGTGGAGCTGCACGGCTCGGTCGGTCCCGCCCGCACGACGATCAGCGCGATCGCCGAGCGCGCCGGCGTGCAGCGGGCCACCGTCTACCGCCACTTCCCCGACGAGACGGCGCTCTTCCGCGCCTGCTCCTCGCACTGGATCGCCTCGCACCCGCTGCCCGATCTGGGCAGGTGGGCCGCGATCGAGGACCCGGAGGAGCGGCTGCGGACGGGGCTCGACGAGCTCTACGCCTGGTTCGAGCGCGGCGAGTACATGCTCGAGAAGACCACCCGCGACGCGGCGACGGTGCCGGCGCTGCGGGCGGCGATGACGACCTCAGGCCAGTGGTACGAGGCGGCGGCCGAGGCGCTGATGCGGGGCCGGCCGCAGCGCGGCGCG
>JBKPOW010000241.1:0-22941 GCA_046733275.1 Actinomycetota bacterium | reverse complement strand
GGTTAACACAGAAATGTGAAAGCGTCACATTTCCGGCAATTCCGCGGCCCAAAGCCAATCTTCCGTCGAAATTTATTTTGAGATTTGTGAGCCCTCGTCTAGAATCCGCGCCCTCGGCGAGGCGACGGCCCCCACGGGCCCGGTGTTCAACGCGGCCTCGCTCCACTTCTGATCAACCTTCACCAGGTAACGACGACAAATGCCGATCGCACTAAAGGAATGGGCTGTAACGGTCCGTGCCCTCTCTGAGGGCGAGCAGCTTCTGACCCTGCGCAAGGGCGGGATCCGCGAGGAGAACAAGCACTTCGAGATCGAGCACGAGCGCTTCTTCCTCTACCCGACCTTCGACCACCAGCGCAACGACCTCGTCCGCGAGTCCCACCATCCAGAGCTCCGCCGGGCCCTCGAGGAGGGTGTCTGGCCGGACGAGGAGCCGCCGCCCAAAGCCCTGCTCCAGGACGGCGGCATCCCGCAGCCCGACCGTGTCCGGCTGCGTGCCTGGGCCGAGGTCACCGATCACATCACGATCGAAGACCGCCGCACCCTCGACGGCCTCTCGCCGTACTACATCTGGACCCCGGACTACGCCGAAAAGCGCCTCGCCTGGAAGCGCCGGCACCCGCTGCACATCCTGCTGCTGCGGGTCCACCGCATCCCCCGCCCGGTCACCGTGCGGGTCCGCGACGAGTACCACGGCTGCCGCTCCTGGGTCGAGATCGACCGCGACCTGCCCTTCGAGGGCACGCCGGTGATGGCCGACGAGGAGTTCGACCGCGCACGTTCCGAGATCCACTCGGTCTGCACGGCCTCCGAGCCGGTTCTGGTCTGAGAACCGGTTGTAGGCTCGCCGGCGATGCCGTGGGTCGAGACCCACTCGCTTAGCTTCACCGCGCGCCACGACAGCGGCGACACAGCCTTCGCCGAGCGCACGCTCGACCGCATGGAGGAACTGCGCCTGCGGCTGGAGGACCACTTCGCGATCGTCCCCGGGGACGTCACCGTGGTCGTCCACACCAACCCGGCCCTGCTCGCCCTCGCCCACCCCTTCCTGCCGGCGGCGCGCTGGTCGGCCGCGCCGGCGGGCCGGCGCTACCTCGCCGGCTGGGCGATGGCGACCGAGCTGCACGTGCTCAACGACCCCCATATGGAGCGCCGCGCCGCCGGCGACGACTCGCGCGAGGCACTGCGCGGCACGGCCGAGCGCCTTTATGCCCAGCTGGCGATCGCCGCGAACAACCCCGACCTGCCGCCCTCGTGGACGCCGCGGCGCTTCGCCCGCTACCTCGGCTGGGCCTGGCTGGTCGAGGGCGGAGCGCAGTACTTCGCCCGCCAGGTCGGCCTCTACCGGGCGGCGGTGATCAGGCGCCTGCGCGAGAGCGCCCGCCCCTCGTTCCCGCCCTCGCGCCGCGACGCGGTGATCCTCGGCGGCACGATCTTCGACCTGCTCGAGACGGAACGGGGGCCGGAGGCCTGCAAGGCGCTCGCCCTCCACCTCGACCCGGGCGGCGCGGCGCCGACGCTCGAAGCGGCCTTCGAAGCCCCGCTCAGCGAGATCGAGGACGCCTGGCGCGGCTACCTGCGCGCGATGGCGCGTCCCGTCGCCGCCTGAACGGCCCGCGATCGCACGGCGGCCTTACGACGTCCTCGGGTAGCCTCCGCGGCGAAGAAGCGCGCCGATGATCGTCTCAGTTCACCTCGCGGACGTCGGGCCGTTGCGAGTGCAGCGGCTGCTCTACCGGCGCCTCGACCCGGTGGCCATCCCCGGCATGACCTACGCGGAGCCGACGATGGTGGGGGCGCTGGGCAACCGGCCGCCCAGACCGCAGCTCGGCCGCCTCGGCCTGCTCGCCGCCTGGGAGGACGACACCGCGATCGACCGCTTCCTCGAAAGCCATCCCTTCGGCGAACGAGTGGCTGGCGGTTGGCACGCCCGCCTCGAGCCGCGCCGCTGCTTCGGCTCCTGGGCCGGGATGCCGGGATTACCGAAGAAGGAACTGCCGATGGACGATGACGAGCCCGCCGCCGCCCTGACCCTCGGCCGCCTGCGGGTGCTTTGAATCAGGCCGTTCTTGAAGGCGAGCGCACCCGCGGAGCGGGACGCCGTCGGCAATCCCGCCGTCGTTGCGGTCACCGGCCTCACCCGTCCCGCCCGCCCCCGGCTCGTCTCGACCTTCTCGATCTGGCGCAGCGCCGGCGCCATGCGCGAGTACGCCTTCGGCAAGGACGGTCCGCATCAGGCAGCGGTCCGGGCCGACCGCGCCCGCCCCTTCCAGCACGAACAGGCCTTCGTCCGCTTCCGCCCCTACGCATCGCAGGGCAGCTGGGACGGCAGCGATCCCCTCGCGGCGCTGATCCAAGCGTCCGCGGCGGCGGCCTAACCGCCGACCGGACCCGTTACTACTCGGCGCCGGTCCCCTCGAGCACCTCGTGGGCCTGCTCGGCGAGCTCCTCGGCGACGAGCACTTCGCGCGGGCCGGCGGCGAGGAAGTCGGGCACGTCGAAGCCGGCGGCGCGGCGCAGCATGCTGGGGATGCCGTGCTCGAAGAGCAGGCCCTGGATCATTTCCGCCTCGGCCTGCTGCTGGGCGTAAGCGACCTTGACCAGCTTGCCGCTACCCGCCGGCAAGATCCGCCTCGGCGATCTGCCCGTCGCGGATCCAAAAGCCCTTCAGGTCGGGCGCCTCGGGATCGGCAAGGGAGACGATCAGGTAGACCGCGTCGGGCCAGCCGGCGAGGTTGACGTCGGTCTGCGAGGGGTAGGCGGGACTCTTGGTGTGCGAGTGGTAGATGCCAACCAGCTCCTCCCCCGCCTCTTCGATCGCCCGCATCAAGCGGAACTGCTCCTTGGCGTCGATCGAGTAGCGCAGCGGGCTGGCCTCAGCGTTCTCCGCCCGGTAGACCGTCCGCGCCTCCCCGTCGACCCCCCCGACCATCCCGCAGCACTCGTTCGGCAGCCCGGAGCGTGCGTGGGCAACAATCTCGTCGGCGAGACTTTGAGCGATCCTCATCGAGGCGAGGCTAGCGGACGACTCACGCCCAGCGGGCGAGGACGAAGTCGCACAGTTCCGGGGTCAGGGCGTCCAAGCGCTCCGCCTCCCCACGGCGGACCTGGACGTTGAGGATCCAGGCGACTCCGTTGACGATCATCTCCTCGATCGCTTCGGGCCGCTGCTCGCCGGCGGGCGTGACCTCGCGGAAGAGTACCGTCACGCGAGCAAGGGCGACCTGGTAGCGCGCCGCGGACGCGGCTGTGGCCGCGGGCGCCTCGAGGATCAACAGGTGGGCCTCGGCGGGGTGGGTGGCGAGGTAGTCGAGCAATGCGGCCAGGCCGGCGCGAACGCGATCGCCCCACTCCTCACCGCCGGCATCGCAGCCCTCCTCGATCCGCGCCAGCATCTCACTAAAAGCTGCGTCGATAGCCGCGAGAAACGCCGCTTCCTTGCCACCGAAGGCTTCGTAGAGAGTCTTGCGCGCGATATGGGCGCGCGCGGCGATGTCGGTGATCGTCATCGCCTCGTAGCCAAGCTCGGCGCTCAGCTCGGCGATCGCGGCAAGGATGCGGTCGCGCTTGTGGTCCAAGACGAACTCTCGTGAGAGCAGTGGGCGGGGAGGGTTCATGGTCATGGTCGGCCTCCTGGGAACCCCCGCGCCAGGGACGGGGCCGACGATACGCGCCTCAGCAGCGAGTCTCCAGCACGCCGAGTACTCCCTAAGTACCGAAACGCTGGATTATAAACCAGCGTGTTTACAACCCTACCACCAGACGGTGGAGTCCAGGTTCTCGATCTCGTCGATCGGCTTCGTGTAGACGCCGGAGGAGAGGTACTTCCAGCCGTCGTCGGGGATGAGAAAGACGACGTTGCCGCCCTCAAGCTCCTCGCCGATACGGACCGCGATGCGGGCGATCGCGCCGGAGGAGACGCCGGCGAAGACGCCCTCCTCGTCGAGCAGCTTGCGCGTCCAGACGATCGCGTCGCGATTGGAGACCATGATCTTGCGGTCGAAGAGGGAGATGTCGATGATCGGCGGGATGAAGCCGTCGTCGAGCGAGCGCAGGCCGTGCACCTCCTCGCCCTGCATCGGCTCGGCGGCGACGATCAGCGTCTCGGGGTCGTGCTCCTTCAGCCGCCTGCCGTTGCCCATCAGCGTGCCGCCGGTGCCGAGCCCACCGACGAAGGCGGCGACCTCGTCGAGCTCTTCGAGGATCTCCACCGCGGTGCCGTTGTAATGAGCCAGCGGGTTGGCCTCGTTGCCGTACTGGTAGGGCATGTAGTACCGCGGGTCCTCGGCCATCTCCAGCGCCACCTCGACCGCGCCGTTGGAGCCCTTTGCCCCCTCGGAGTAGACGATCTCCGCCCCGTACATCTCGAGCAGCTGGGTGCGCTCGGAGGTGACGTTGTCGGGCATCACCACCTTGAGCTGGTAGCCCTTGCGACGGCAGATCATCGCCAGCGAAATCCCGGTATTGCCCGAGGTCGGCTCGAGGATCGTCTGGCCCGGCTCGATCGCCCCCGCCGCCTCGGCGGCCTCGATCATCGATTTGGCGACGCGATCCTTGACCGAGCCGGTCGGGTTGCGTCCCTCGAGCTTGGCGTAGATGCGGACGCCGGGCTTAGGCGAGAGCCTTGGCAGCTCGACCAGCGGCGTGTTGCCGATCGACGCGACGATGTCGCCGTAGCGTCCCCCACAGGGGCGGTTTAGTAGCTCGTCGCGAGGCATCGGCTCTCCCGTTACTTCAAAAAGTATAGCGAGGGGTTCGCCGCCCCGGCGGGGCGCTTCGAAGCGTTCAGCCGCCGGCCATGGCGGGCATGATGATCACCGTGTCGCCGTCGGCGACGGCGGTGTCGAGCCCGTCGAGCACGCGCACGTCCTCGTCGTTGAGGTAGACGTTGACGTAGCGGTTGAGGTCGCCGTCGGGGCCGAAGAGCTGCTCTTCGGTCGCGGGGTGCTCGGCCGTCAGCGCGCGCAGCACCTCGCCGACGTTGCCGCCGGTTGCCTCGACCTCGGTCTGTCCGCCGGTCTGCGGACGCAGCACCGGCGGTATGCGAATGGTGGCCATCGGACTCGATCCTATTCGAGGCGGGCCGCGCCGGGCGTCGTCCGGCGCAGGCCGGACTTCACCCAGCGCAGAAGGCGTCGTAGTCTGGGAACTTGCCGAGATCCTCGTCCGCCACTTGCGGTGCGTTCTCACCGCAGATCGGGCAGTTCGGATCGCGTCGCACCTTCAGCTCGGTGAACCTGGTGCCGAGCGCGTCGTAGAGGAGCAGGCGGCCGATCAGGGGCTCGCCGACGCCGAGCACCAGCTTGATCACCTCGTTGGCCTGCAGGGTGCCCATCGTCCCCGCCATCACGCCGAGCACGCCGTTGGCAGAGCAGCTCGGCGCCAGCTCGGCCGGCGGCGGGGTCGGGTAGAGGCAGCGGTAGCAGGGCCCCTCGAAGGGGACGAAGGTCGAGATCTGGCCGTCGAAGCTGAGGATCGAAGCTGAGACGACCGGCTTGCGCAGCCGCACCGAAGCGTCGTTGAGCAGGTAGCGCGTGGGAAAGTTATCGGCGCCGTCGACGATCACGTCGTAGCCCTCGATCAGCTCGAGGATGTTCGCTGAGTTGAGGCGGAGGTTGTGCTCGACCACCTTCACATCGGGGTTGAGCGCCTCGATCGTCTTGCGCGCCGAGGAGGTCTTCGGCTCGCCGATGCGCTCGGTGTTGTGGATCACCTGGCGCTGCAGGTTGGAGGCGTCGACGACGTCGTCGTCGACCAGGCCCATCGTGCCGATCCCCGCCGCGGCGAGGTAGAGCGCGGTCGGCGCGCCGAGCCCGCCGGCGCCGAGCAGCAGCACCCTAGCGTTGAGCAGCTTCAGCTGGCCGTCGACCCCGACCTCGGGCAAAAGCGTGTGGCGCGAGTAGCGGTCGCGCTGCTCGGGGGTCATCCCGCTGGTCGAGACAACCGGCAGCCCCTGCTCCTGCCAGGCGAGGATCCCGCCCGCCATCGAGGCGACGTCCTCATAGCCGAGCGCCTGCAGCTGCTCGGCCGCCTTGTAGGACCGGTTCCCGCTGCGGCAGTAGAGGATCGTGCGGGCAGACTTGTCCGGCGCCGCGGCGCCGATCTCGTCGCCAAGCAACCCCGGCGGCACCAACTTGCCGTCCTCGAGATGAGCCTCCTGGTACTCGTGCGGCTCGCGCGTGTCGATCAGGACGACATCGCCGCCCTCGATCTCCTCCGCGGCCTCGAACGGCTCGATCTCCTCTACCTGCTGCTTTACATCCGTGGGCGCCATCGCTCTCCTGGTTGAAGATGGAAGAAGGGAAATACCCCTAATTCCGATCCGGCTTTACTTCAAAAAGTATAGCGACCTCCCTCGGCAGCCCGCGCAGCGTTTTTGTCTATCTCTTGCGCCCTCGCTTGCCAGCGCAATCAGGCCGCAACTCGGGCCTGCCCTCCGCAACCTTCCCGTTCTGCCCCTCGAATTCCACGTTCGCCCTGTTGACCTGACCACAAAGGTTGCGGCTGTTGATCACGAGCCCCTTCTTCGCGCCCTGCATCTTCAGCAGGACCTTGGAGATCGGAGCGTCGGGAGCATCCTCGACCGTGGCCCTGATCCCGCCTTTGACCGAGTCGATCCTAGTCGCCACCTCCACGTCGACGAGGCCGTGCAGGTCAAAGACGAGGTCGGGAAGCCTGTGGTTGGAGGACCTGAGGTAGACCGGTCCCTCAAGTGGGTCGTCCAGCAACGGGGTCCATGCCTTGATGTAGCCGTACTGGGCCGCCGGTGGGCAGCTGTCGGCCGCGAACTGCACCCTGGTGCAGATCGTGCGGATGTGGCCCTGGTCGAGGAAGGCCGAGCGCGGCAGGCGGACCACCAAGCCCTTGATGTTCGCATCACCCTTGCGTGGGGTGTAGGTCGCCTGCAGGGCCGGATGGCCTCCACGCCTCGTCCCCCCCTTCAGCTTCAAGCCGAGCTTGGGCCTGAAGCCCAAGCTCGAGCACGAGGCCGCCTGGAAGCGGTCGGCAAGGGGTGCAGCGACGTCGTCCGCTGCGCTGAAGAGGTCGAAGTTCGAGCCGAAGATCTTTGCCCGCACCTTCGAGGGATCACAAGAGGTTGGGTTGATCGTGAACTCGGGTCGATCGACGTTGACTCTGATCTCTCTGACCGAGAGCGGGATCCCTTTCAAGATGTGGGGGATCGGGTCCGATCGGTCGCCGTCGACGTGGACTTCGGCGGTCTTAGGGTCCAGGGAGAGAGCGACCCTGGTGATCACCGTGCCGACGTCGAAAGGACCGGCGACGGCCGGGGTCAGGACGACGATGCTCAAGGGAGCGCCGTTGTAGGGGCCGGCGAGATACATGCTGCCAGGCACGTGGACCAGAGTAGAGCCGACCCCTGCGCCGGCGAGGATCGTGCCGATCGCCGAGTTGGCGGGACAGCTCGGCGATTCCCGCTCTTCGATACCGGTCTTCTGCGAAGCGAGGGCGATAGCTGAATCGGGGCATTTGGAGACCCCGGCGAGCTTGCCGACCACTCCCGGCGGCAGGACCGCACTGAACTTGGTCATGTCCTGTTCGCCGTCTTGGCGGGTGAGGCGCATCAGGAAGGGGCTAAAGGAGCCGGCGTTGTTGTTGAGCGTGCCAGCCGAGAAGCCAGGGCTGAAGGGCGTGCTCTGCGGGCAGGGACTGTCGTTCGGTCCCCGGTTGATCTCGAAGCTCGAGATCGAGGTGACCGGGTCGTCGGGCCTCGCCCAAGGGTAGAGCTCCGCCTTGGTCTCATAGGCGCCGCAGCGGCTGGGAGTGATCAGCGGCGCCCGGGGGCCCTCCCTGAACTTGAACTCGAAGCTTTCGAAGGGCAGCTGCGGGGCATCGTCGAAGGTCGTCACCAATTGCCCGGTCTTGGGATCGGGGTCGACCCTTCCCGCCAACTTCAAGAAGACGCCGCGCTCTGGGCTTTCGAGGACGATGTAGAGGGCCAGGAGGCTGTTGAAGGGATTTTTGTAGGGCTCGGCGATGTAGACGGCGCCGGGGACCGGGTCGTTTAGGAGCGGCGTGTGGATCGCCACGGTGCCGATCTTCGCGGTCGAAGGGCAGCCCGGGTCGCCGAGCTTTGCCGCCTCATACTGCGCTGGGCCACAGACCCCGAGGCCATCTGCCTGGGAGGGGTTGACCGTTACTCCCTCGGGCAGGGTTACCACGGCTTTCTTCAGGTCTGACTGGGCGATACCTTCAGGGTTGAGCAGTCCTTCGGTAGGCATGGTCAATTTGACTTGCAGGCCGCTGGGGCTGCCTGCGCTCTGCTGGGAGGGAAGCGCTGCAAGCTTCGGCTTGAAGGGGACGATGTCGCAGTTCTCGGGTCCCTGCTGGGGCCCTGGTGCTTCGGGCCAGTAGGGGGCGACGTGACTGAAGACGGTGGCGCTCTCAGAGGCGCTCGGGTCCTGCCAGGGGTTGGTGTCGAGGGTCCATTCCTGGCCGACCCCTGCGGGGGGGCAGGAGGTCGAGAGGCGCAGGAAGGGAACGGTGGGGGCGTCGGAGGGGAATTCGCCGCCGCCTGGGGTCGGGGCGTTGCCACATCCTTCCTGGAGGCTGAAGCCAAAGAACGAGACGTTGCAGCGATGCTTGTCGTGAGAAGGGTCCGCCGGTGTGCCCCAGAAGGTGACGTCGTTGGCGACCACCTGCAGCGCCTCGGGGATCGCCCGCGCGCCGGTCGAGATCGTGTAACCGCCGGCCTGGGAGCCGTCGGCGTGCAGCTCGGCGTCGAGGTAGACCGGCGTTTTGGCGGCCATGAAGCCGAAGCGCGCCGCCTTGCCGACTGGCGGCGTCATGTTGAAGAGTGGGAAGGTGTATCCGAATTCGGGTATCAGATCGGAGAAGCTGAACTTGATGTGGATCGTGCCGACCTGCGCGCTGACGGGACAGGTGCTTGGCCCGCCCAATTCGCGGTTCTCGGGATTGGTCAACTCGACCGCGGTGCAGGTCGGCGTCGCGACCGGGTTGCCGACGAAGCCGGCGGGCAGATCGACGATCGCGTCCTTGGCCTCGTCGTCGGGCTTGTCGAGAAGCGAGTTATCGGGATCGGGGTGGTTGTTCCATTCGATGTGGGTCGTGAAGGAGTAGGGGTGTCCACCGGCCTGTGCGTAGGGATCGCCGGCTTCGTCGGCGTCGGTCCTGACGTCGAAGGAGGCGATGCCGAAGTCCGCCTGCGCGATCGCAGGCAAGGCCAGGGCAAGGGTCGCCGCCAAGGTTGAGGCGATGATCGCAAGCTTTCCCATCTTCGTTCTCTTCTTGCTCCTCATCGCCTCAGCCCTGCTTTCCGTGGTTGCGTGCATGGTGCCTGCGCTGAGCTGCCTTGCGTGCTTGGCGGTGGCGTTTGCGCTTGCTCTTGTGTTTGCTCCTCCTGTGCTTACGTATCTTTGCCTGTGGGTTGGCAGGGCCGTTGAATCCGGCGCTCGCGGGCGTCTGCGCAGCGGATGGAGTGATTACCGGCTGGCAGGCGTCGCCTTCGCAGCCAACCGCCGGCAATCTGTTCTGCGCCGCAAGGCCGCCGTTCACCCGGGCGTCGTAGATGTCGTAGAGGTTGTCGGTGTCGGCCCGCACCAGCTGCTCGGCGGTGTCGAAGAAGACGTCGTCCCCGCTCGGGCTCGCCCCAACCCAGATCGAGTCGCAGTTGCATTCGCCGCTCGAGATCAGCGCCAGCCTGCCGCTCTCCGAGTCGTACTGATAGGCGTCGAGCTTGCCGTTCGTGTCCTCGGGCACGAGGGCGACGGCGGTGGTGAAGAAGGCCCACCGCCCGTCCGCGCTCAGCGCTTGGGGCAGGTTCTGGTCGGACGAATCGCCTTTGCCCAGGATGCCCCTGATGAAAAAGCCCGCATCGGCGGTAGCCGCCCCCCCACCTGGCTTGCAGGAGGCGCAGACGAGCTCATCGCTGTCGGCGCTGTATAGGAAGAGGCCCTGGTGGCCGCCGAGGTCGTAGCCGTTGTCGTCAGTGGAGCCGAAGAGAACGTGGCGGCCGTCGGGGCTGACTCGCATTGAGTTAGGTACGTGTTGGAACGTGCCCGTCTCTCCCCAGCTCACTCCCTCTGGCGACGTTCCCTTGCTTGCGATGAACCGCGCTTCGCCGTCGTGCAGGAGGAAGAGGCTGCGAGCATCGAAGTTGGTCTCCCCAGGTTTGACCGCCTCGATGTAGACGTACTCGCCGTCGTCGCTGATACTGGGCACGTAGTTGATGAACAGCGCTCGCGGAGTCTCGGACTCCGGCGTCATCAGCGTCAGGCGGTGGCCCGCGGGTGCTTCGACGTCATAGCGGTAGAGGTCAACGAAGTTCTGCTCCCCCGTAGGTGGATCGACATCGTCGTCGGTCAGCTTGCGGCTCGAGAGGAAGAAGACCACGCTGCCGTCGGGCGTCGCGGCCTGGAATTCGGAGCTGCCGGGGTTGCCGGGGATCGGCGCGCTGAGCTCGCTGGCGTCGATCTGCACCGTGGTGGCGCCGTCTTCGCGCATGTATAGATCGCCGTATTCACTGATCCCGTACGATAGTTTTTCGGCCGGTACCGTGAAGAAGATCCGGGAGCCGTCGGCGGAGATCGTGTTCGTCAGTTGGGTGAAGTCCCCTTCTCCTCCATTAATGAAGTAGTTCACATTGGCGCCCTTACCGGCCAACGAGGCGGCCGCCGGGCAGGGTGGCGTGGCGCAGGCGTCGTCGGGAAGGATGCCGGCCAGCCGCAGTCCCTGCCCTTCGACCCACTCGTAGGTCTTGTTGTCTTCCCCGCTCGCATCGGCGGTCAAGTTGCGCCTCGACTCGAAGAGGACGTGGCTGAAGTCGTCCGACGCGTCGGCGAACTGGATCGGCGGCAGGTAACCGGGGTCGAATTCGGTGTTTTCCGGTTGCAGCGGGGCGAACGAGTCGCTCAGCAGCTGCAGCGTCGATCCAGACGAACCGAGGTTCTCGCCAAGGTAGAGGTTGGCCGAGTTAAGGACGTTGGGCGGGGTGTTGCCGGGTACCGTGTGGAGGGCACGGAAGACGCCGCGCGAGAGGTCGGGAGAGAAGGCGCCGACGTACTGGCTGTCGGCCCAAATCGAAGGAAAGATCGGCGCGTCGACCTGCGGGGTAATCGGGTAGGTGCTCCAGTTCTCGCTGCCGCGGCGACTGATGTACTCGGCGCCGTTGGTCGGCAAGCCTTTGGTCCCGGCGAAGCCGGCGCGCGACATGTAGGAGACGGCGTTGCCGTCGGTCGCGACTCGCGTGCGTCTGGGAAAGCCGCTAATGTTGCCGCCGTTCTTGTCGAGCGGACTGGCCATCTCATAGGCGCGGCAGTCGGGCAGGCCGACCGAGGGGCCGATTCGCAGGCCGGCGTTGGGACAGCTGGCTTCTCCGGGCGCCGAGAAGGTCCTGAAGCCGCGGTCTTCTCCTTGCACCATGCCCTTGGCGTTTGAGGCAATCGCACGGTAGCGGTAGGCGGTGTGGGGCTCGAGGTCCGAGATGGGTGCCGAGGTGGGGTGGAGCGCGTTGTCAGCGGGAAGGGTTGCGCTTGGGGTTTCAAGCGCTCCCGCGAAGCCACTCGCTTCGAAGCTCGCTCGGGTCGTGTATTGGAAGCGGTAGGTGGTTTCGGCGCCGCCGGGGTTGACGTCGGCTTCGAGGGTGGCGCTTTCGGTGTCGATCGCGGAGGCGAAAGTGTTTCCGACGGCGGGGACGATCGCTTCGGTGGTGAAGGTGGCGGGCGCAAGGGCGGCATCGGCGCCGCCCTGGTTGGTGGCGATGAGGCGCAGGTGGTAGGTGGTGTGGGGTTCGAGGCCGGTTGGGTCGGCTTGTACAGCCACCGGTTGGGCTTCGCCGCCTTTGAGGGGGTCCGGGGCGCAGCTGACCTGGCTCGCTTCAGCCCATTCGGAAGCGATGAACTTGGCGTCGTTCACGTACTCGAAGCGGCAGGAGGCATCGAAGGCCGGGTCTTCGTCTGCGACTTCGACCTGCCCGGAGAAATGGGCGGTGGTGCCGGCTACAGAGCCAGCCGGTTCGATCGTCACCGCGGGCGCAGTCGCGGCATTCGTCGCGAAGCTTTCAAACGGCGCGGGCGATTCGGCGCTGCGGGAGAAGTTCAGGTAGTAGGCGAAGAGGCGGAACTCGTACGTCTTGCCGGCTTGCAGCGTGCCGGGGGGAAGCGCCGCTTCGACCGGGAGAGCGGTCGAGGATTCGGCATCGCTGCCGGAAATTTCGGTCAGGCCGGGGCCGACGGCGCTCCAGCCCTGGCCTTCCGGGTGGACTTCGAACTGCCAGAGGATCGAGGTCGGACCGCCGATCGGGTTGACGTTGCCGCCTTCGGGGTCGACGCTGCCGTGCAGCGTGATCGAGGAGTAGCCGACGGCGGTGGCCGGTTCGGTGGTGAGGACCGGGGCCGTGGCGGCCCCGGTGGTGAAGCTCGGGAAGGGCGCGCCGGTTTCGACGTGGTTGGCGAATTCTGCGTTGTCGGCCACGAGGCGGATGAAATATTTCGTGGCTGGCTGGAGGTTTTCGGCGATGCCTTCAACTGGGACGGGATTTGCTTCTTCGGCTTCAGGGGCGGAAATTTCGCCGTCGGGGTTGCCGCCCACGAAGATCCAGTTACCGTCTGGTTCGTTCGACCCGTTGTCGGCGGAGACTTCGAAGTGGAAGTAGGTCGGAGGCGATCCGGCTTCGCCTTCCGCGTTGACTTCGCCTTCGAGCTTGGCGCTGGTGACCCCGACTTCGGAGGAGCCGTTGACGGTTAGGGCCGGGGAGTTTTGGGCGAGGGCGCTGGCGGCGCCGAGGGCGAGGAGAAACGCGGAGGTGACGAGCGCAATCCAGCCCAGGCGGCCAACCTTGCGCACGTTCGATCCCCAAGACGGTGCCTTCGCGTGGCTTCTCACGTAGCTCTCTCCTTGTCCTGAGCCCCTGCCGGCCGCTTCCCTTTGCGACCCTCCCGGGCTTGTTGTCCCTGGTTCCCTGCCGTTTTGGGCAAACGTGCTAGTTCTTAGAACCAACAAACACGTTCCCAAACGACTTGGGGAAGGATAAACATACGAGTATGTAATTGTCAAGGAACGAGAGTGGTACAGGCCCTTTTCACGCGCCCCCCATTCCATCCTTGGGGTTGGACGTGGCCATGAACCAAGGTCAGAAAGGCCCGCAAGGGGTCCTCTTCTCAGCGTTTCGGCGCGAGCTCAGCCGGAGTGGAACGCGTCAGCCGGTGGCGATCTGGGCGCTGGCCGCCGCGGGGGCGAGGATGTAGCGGAGGAGGAAGACGTGGTCGTCTGGGAGACGCTCGACCTCGCCCGCGAGCACGCGACCGGAGAGGTGGGAGGCCAGGCCGCCGGCCAGCAATCGCAACGTCTCCTCCGGCACGACCTCGCCGCCAGGCGCGTCGGGCGGCGGGCGCAGCGCTTCGGCGAGGCGCATCAGCGAGCGCTCGTGTTCGAGCCGAGCGGGCCGGGTGGCGGCGAGCGACTCGACCAGGAGCAGGTTGGCGAGCGGCGGGTCGTCGGCCAACAGCTCGAGCCCGGCCCTCAAGCCCGCCGAGACCGCCGCGTCCCATGGGCCCTCCCCCCCAGCCGCACCCTCGACCGCAGCGGCGAGCCGTTCCACCCCGTCCTCATAGGCAGCCGCGAAGCAAAGCTCCTTGCTTTCGAAACGCTCGTAGAAGGTGGCCCGGGAGACGCCGGAGAGTTCGACGACGTCGGTGATCTTCGTGTCCTCGTAGCCGTGGTAGGCAAGCGCCGCGGCGAGCCCGTCGAAGATCCGTCGGCGCTGGTTGGCGATCACCTCGGCCCTGGAGAGACCCGAGCGAGGTGGGATCTTCTCGACCTTCGGCGACGACAGATCCGGCCGGCGCCGCGAGCCACGCGGCTCGCGGGTGGCCATACCAGCCTCGTTCTCAGTCGAAGACACGCCTCAATACAAACACGTCAGTTCGCGTTTGTCAAGATACGCACGTGGTATCGGTGACTAGGAAACCAAGGGGAAAGCTCCGTGGTAGACCGGCTTATCACTTACCTTTGCGTCCCTTTCGACACTCCGGCTTCAGCTGAGGGTTGGCCCTCGCCGTCTTCCCGTTTTGCCCCTCGAACTCGACGTTCGCCCTGTTCGTAGATCCGCAAAGGTCGCGGCTGTTGATCACGAGCCCCTTCTTCGCGCCCTGCATCTTCAACAGGACTTTGGAGATCGGCGCGTCGGGGGCGTCCTCGACCCTGGCCCTGATCCCGCCTTTGACCGAGTCGATCCTGGTCGAGACCTCGACGTCGACGAGTCCTTTCAGGTCGAAGACGAGGTCGGGGAGCTTGTGGTTCGATGATCTGAGCCAGACGGGTCCTTCCAGCGGCTCATCCAGCAAGGGCGTCCAGGCTTTGATGAAGCCGTATTTGGCTCCTTTCGGGCAACTCTTCTGTGCGAACTGCACCCTGGTGCAGATCGTCCTGATGTGGGCTTGATCGAGGAATGCCGATCTGGGCAATCTGACGACGAGTCCTTTGACATTGGCGTCGCCCTTGCGTGGTTTGTAGGTGGCGGTGAGGGCCGGGTGGGCTCCCCTGGCCGTTCCTCCTCGGAGCTTCAAGGAGAGCTTCGGTTTGAAGCCGAGGCTCGCGCAGTTGGCCGCTTGGAAGCGCGACTCTCTGTTGACCGGAACGTCGTCCGCGGGATTGAAGACGTCGGCGTTGGAGCCGAACAGGGTCGCTCCCACCGCGGAGGGATCGCAATTGGTCGGGTTCAGCGTGAAGCTCTCTCTGTCGACGTAGACGCGCAGGTCACGCAGCTTCAGGGGGATGCCTTTGAGGATGTGGGGGATCGGGTCTGAGCTCTCGCCGTCGACGTTTACTTCGGCGGTCTTTGAGTTGAGGTCAAGCGCCTCTCTGACCACGACGGCGCCGACGTCGAAGGGACCCGCTACCGCGGGGGTTATCGCGACTACGCTGAGCGGCGCTCCGTTGTAGGGGCCTGCTAGGTATAGGGAGCCCGGGACGTAGGTGAGGACCGAGCCTACTCCCGCTCCCGCTTGGGTCCTGCCGATCTTTGAAGCGGCGGGACAAGAGGGCGAGGCCAGCTCCTCTTTGCCGGTCTTGGTCTTTGCCACCGCGATCGCTTGATCGGGGCAGCGCCCGACTCCGCCGAGCTTCGCCAGAAGACCCGGGGGCAGGGTCGCCGAGAACTTGGTCAGGTCCTGCTCTCCGTCTTTCCTGGTGATCCGCATCAGGGTCGGGCTGTATGCGGCGGCGTTGTTGTTGATCGTTCCGGCAGAGAAGCCCGGATCGAAGCCGGGGACTCCCTGTGGTGGGCAGGGCCCGCCGCCTATCCCTTGTCCCATGTTGAAGCTTGATTTGGTCACCGTCGGTTGCCCGTTCGGATTCGAATGGGGCCAGAACTCGGCCACGGTGTCATAGCTCCCACACGTGGGCGGGGTGACCAACGGCGCCCTCGCTCCCTCTCTGAACTTGAAGTCAAAGCTCGAGAAGGGCAGTTGCGGCAGGTCGTCGAAGGTGGTGACGATGCGACCTGATCTCTCGTCGGTCTCGACTTCGCCGGGCAGCTTGATCAGGAGGCCGCGCTCGGGTTCCTCCATGACGACGTAGATCGCCAGCAGGGAGTCGAAGGGGTTCTCGGCTCCGGGGGTAGAAGTGGAGGGGTCGTCTTGCTGGGCGATGTATACGTCGCCGGGGATTTTCTCCTTTAGAAGCGGTGAGGTCACCTCTACCGTGCCGATCTTCGAGTCGTCTGGACAGCCCTTGCCCGGGGTCGGGAAGGCGCTCAGCTCGGTTGACTCATACTGAGCCAGCGTGCAGACCCCGAGGCCCTCGGCCTGGGAGGGGTTGATCGTCACCCCGGTAGGCAAAGAGACGCGGGCTTTGCTCAGATCCGATTCGGCGATGCCGTCGGGGTTCAAGAGGCCCTGCTGGGGCATCTGGACCTTGACGCTGAGGCCGGTTGGTTCCTCGGTCCCCTGGCTGGTCGGCCGGGCTTCGATCGAGGGATCGAAGGGGACCTGGGCACAGCCGATGAAGGAGGGGAACTCGAATGAGGCCTCGTGCCTTACCGTCGGGTGCTGGTAGGTGTCGAGGCTGATTGGGGTTCGGTTGGAGCCAGCGCAGCGGGTCGGCATCCGAAGGAAGGAGACCCTCGCGGAGCCTGACCGGGTGGGGCAGAATCTCGGGAGCCCGTTCGCGCCAGTCGTTTGGTCAGAGGAGGACAGGCAAGGACCACGGAGGTTGCCGTGCTTTTCGTCGGCGGGGGCGCCCCAGAACTCGAACTTGACGCCGGTGATGGTCAGCGTCGTGTTGTTGTCGAGGCTGACGATTTCGATGTGGTAGTTGGGACCGGGGCTGAGCTTGCCGATGAGCTGGACCACCGTTCCGAGGTAGTTGAAGCCGAACTGCGCGGCGCTGCCGACCGAGGGTTCGATGTTGTATACGGGGACGATCACGGGGCCGAATCCGCCGAGGCTGCCTTTGAACAGGCCGACCTGTGCATCCGGGGAGCACGCCGGCGTGGTCGTCTCCGGCGCAAAGCGGGCCAGGTCTCCCAGCGGGCAGGTCGGGACCGCCTGCGGGTTGCCGACGAGGCCGGCGGGGAGGTCGACGAAGGCGTCCTTCAGCTGCTCGTGCGGGGCGAGCGAGAGGACAGTGTCTTCAAAGAACGCAGCCGACTCAAGCGGCGCCGCGAGCTCGGTCACGAACCGGTCTGGCGAGGCTCCTGCTTGGCGAAGCGTCTCGCCTTCGGGGTCAAGGAAAGACCCGGCCCACTTCTCGATCCCGTAGGGGAGAGGGGGCCCGAGGACTATGTCTTGGTCGATCGCCTCGGTCCCGGCCGCGCCGGCGTCGATGCCCATGTGGACCGCTTGGTCTGCTGAGGCGCCGGGATCGACTGCCAAGCGTTGTTCGAAGTTGAGCGCGCCGCCGGAGATAAGCCCCGGCGCCACGGTGCAGGTCACGACGGCGGCGCTCTGGTCGCATTGCTCGAAGGGTGGTTCGCCTGCGAAGTGCAGACCGGGCGAGAGCGTCTCTTCGAAATGGATCGGCTCTTCAAGCGGGGTCGGGCCGCTGTTCAGCAGCTGGAATTCGACCAGGAATTCATGGCCCGGTTCGGCGGCGTCGGGCATTACCGCCTTTGCCTCGATCCCCGACGCCGCCGATGCGGCCGGCGCACAGGCGAGCGCGGCCAGGAAGGCTGCGATCAGCGCGCTCGTCCCGACCCTTCTCATGCTTCCCCCCAAGAGACCGATCCCCTTTCCCGTGTTTCTCACTTTGCGCTCCTTTGCCGGCCGTGTGAGCTCGGCGCTTTGCCTGCCCGCTTGTGCCTTTTGTGTTGAGCGCACCTCTTCTTTGCCTTTCCGCGCTGTTTTCTGCAGCGGGGACGGCCGTGCCTGTTGGCTCTCTGGCCGGGAGCGTGGAGCGCTGCGCTGGCGGGAGTCGGGTCGTTCAGCTCGACCGGCGGCGGCTGGCAGGCGTCCCCCTGGCAGGACTGCCCGGGCACAGGCGGCTCGGGCAATCCGCCGCCGACCCTGGCGACATACATGTCCCTGAGCGTGTCGCGATCCCAGCCCGTGAGCCGCTCGTTCGTGATGAAGAACGCGTTATTGCCATCGCCACTTACGGCGGCGAACCAGCTGTCACGGTTGGAGTGCCCGGATGACAGCAGATGGGCTTTGTGCGTCTCGACGTCATAGGAATAGGCGTCCTGCTTGCCGTTGGTGTCCTCGGGCACGAGCGCGTCGGCGGTCGAGAAGAACACCCGGCGGCCGTCTGCCGACATGAATCTCGGCACCTGCGAACCGCTGATCGCGAAGGGTTCGTCGCTTGACCGCGGAATGATCGTGGCGTTGCTGGTGGTGACAGCATGCGTCGGTGGACACGATGCGCAGAGGAGTTCGTTGCTGTCAGTGTTATAGACGTAGACTGCGAACACGTCGCTGAGCAGATCGTTATCGGTCAGCTTTTGTCGCGATATGAAGGTAAGGCGTCGGCCGTCCGCGGACACGTCGACACCACCAAGGGTTCCGGTGCTCGCCTCGGATCTGTGAACTTCCCTCCAGTCCAGGCCTTCGGCTCTTGCAGCCACCACGAGGTGGACGCTGTCTCCTTCCCACCTGTAGAGCTGTCCGACATTTTCAGCGGCAAGGAATCCGGCGCTGCCATCGGGGTTCATCCCGTCGACCGCGGCCCTACCTTCGACCCGGGCGATGAACTCGAGGTTCGTTTCGTTTTCCGGATCGGTCGAGTCCGTATACACATAGACCGCATGGCCTGAACCACCGGGGTCCTCTTCGGTCAGTTGGGAGGCCGTCGAGAAGGCGACCTTCTGAAGCGTCGGCGATGCGGCCTCGAAGCGCACGTCTTCGGGTTCGAAAGACGGCCCGGGAAGCTCCGGTTCGGAGATCCACGCGGTCGAGGTCGCGTCCTTTCGCATGTAGAGCTGGGATGGTTCGTTTGCCGGTGAGCGGAAGAGGATTCGCGAGCCGTCGGCGGAGACAGTGCCGCGGTTGCTAAAGCCGTTGACCACGGATATGGAATTCGCTCCCTGGCTCGGCACCGTCCCGTCCGGAAGGACGCCCGCGACCGTCAGCGCTCCTTCGTGCCAGTCATAGACCTTGGTCCCCGTGTCGGGCACCAGGGCTCCGCTGCCGGGCACCGTGGAAATCAGTTTGGCGGAGGTGCGGAAGACGACGTGGTCGAAGTTGGCCGAGCCGTCGATGAAATTGGTACGGATGCCCAGCGGAAGGGGGTCGGCCAACGGCGTGCTCACGGCCTGCAGGTCATCAACTCCAACCGTCTTTCGGTAGAGGTTGGCGAGGCCTTCCGGTATGTCGTTGTCGATGTAGTCGAAGTCGAAGCCCGCAACGGCGACCCGGGTGAGGTCGGAGGAGTAGTGGGAAAAAGTCGTCCCGGTGGTTGTTTGACTAAAGCCATAGTTCGACCGTGGAGTGACGGCGTAGGAGGTCCAGCCCGAAGCGCCTCGCACGGCGACGTACTGAGTGGACCCGACGGCGCCCGTGCCCTGCGTGTCGGCGTAGTTCCCGAGCGCCGCGTAGCCCAGCCTGTTGCCGTCGTCTGAGGCCGCGTTCGCGTTTCCGAGGCCGCGGACGTAACCACCGTTCTTGTCCGGCGGGGTCACCATCTCCCAGGCACGGTCGTCGGGAAGGAAGCCCTGCCCTTGGAACTGCCCTGGTTGGACCTGAGCCGGAGGGGCGAAGGTCGCGAGCTCATTGCTGTCGCCGGCGGTCGTGCCGCTGGAGTTCTCGGCGACGACGCGGTAGCGATAGCCGGTCGCCGGCTTCAAACCGTTGATCGCATGGGAAACGGCGATGAAGCTCGTCCCCGCGCCCAGCTCGGCGTCGGGCAGGGGAGATCTGACGGCGTTGGCGAATCCGCTCGCTTCGAACTCGGCTGCCTCTACGTACTCGAAGTGGTAGGCGGTCGGCGCTCCTGACGGGTTGATGCGGGCGTGGAGCACAGCTGCGTCCGTGGTCACATCCGAGGCAACCAGATTGTTTTTTTCAGGGTTCGGGTCGAAAACCAGCGGCGGCCCGAGCGTCGCAAAGCTCCGGTCCTGCCCAACTCGCTCGCCGTTCACGTTGGTGCCGACGATCCGGTAGTGGTAGGTCGTCCCGGGTTGCAAGCCGCTCAGGTCGGCGCTTACCGAGGTGCCGGTTGAGAAAGGCCCTGAGGGTTCACAAGGAACGCTTTCCCCGTAGCTTTCGGTGGTTCCGAACTCGAAGTGGCAGCTTGCTTCAGGACCACCTGCAGGGTCGATCGTCCCTTGCAGCGTGGCAGTGGTCTCGGCGACGTTTGCCACATCTCCGGTGCTCACATCCGGCAGGGTGATCAGCGCACCGAAGCTGTGGATCGCGTTGTTGTCGGCGAGGTAGACGGCGCCGGTTGCGGGGTCCACCGCGATTCCGGCTGAGCTGCCGGAGAGAACGCCGCCGCCGAAGCTCGTGATCAGGTTGCCTTCGGCGTCGAAATGGCCGACGCGGGAGCCCTGATCAACGTAGAGATGATCATTGGAGGAATCGACCGCGACGTCGGTCGCGGGCGGATCTCCGGCTTCGGGGTTGGGGGTGTAGAGGGTTGATGCGAACTCATAATCGGCCGGAGCGCTGCGGTTGAAGCGGAGCGCCTTGCCGTCGAGGGAGTTCTCGACGTAGAGATCGCCTGAAGAGTCGAGAGCGATTCCGCAGGGCCCGTTCAGCGAGGAGTCTGCGACTTTTCCTTTGAAAGAGCCTTCGGAGTCGAAGATCCAGATGCGGTTCTTCGGCGAGTCGGCTACGTAGAGGTCTCCGTTCGCCTGATCGACCGCGAGCCCGCAGGGTTGTCCGAAGCCTTCGATTTGGCTCGCGTTGCCGTGCAGTTGTCCGTCGCTACCTCCTTCGGTGTCTCCGAAGGAGGTGAGCAGCTGGTTTTGGTTGTTTGGATCGAAAGCGTCGACAACCCCTGCCGAGGCGTCGGTCAGATAGACGTTTCCTTGTGATGCGGTTCCCGATGCGTCTACCGCTACGTCTGCCGGTTGAGAGAAGCCGATCTGTCCCTGGGGGGTGTTTTGGCCGGTCAGCTGTGATTGCCAAGTTGCCGGTTGGCTCGTTGCGTTCAAGACGTGCGCGGCCGCGGTGAATTCGATCGGCGATCCGGCGCCCTGCAGGTCATAGGCGTAGAGGTCTTCTTCGCTTGGATCGAAGGCGAGGCCCGAGAGCAGCTGAAAGCCGTTCGGGGATCCGCTCGGGTCTGCGTCTGGGCCTTGGGGGTGGGTCTGCATCGCCGTCGCCTGCGTCCCCCCCAGCGCAAGGAGAGCCACAAGCGTGGCCAAGAGGGCGACGGTTGCCTTCGCGTGGCGGATCACTCGATATCTCTCCTTGTCCTGAGCCCCTGCCGGCCGCTTCCCTCGGCGGCCTCCCCGGGCTCGTTGTCCTGTGGTGCTTCCCTGCCACCCTCTCCCTGAGGGCAACTCGGTCGGAGGATAAAAGAAATAGTTTACAAATGCAAGAGAAGGTTTACAGAAAGAAAGAATTCGGCTCTGGGGCGAGCCAAATTCATCGCGAAAAGGAGACGCTTAGGCGGCGAGTGCAGCCTGGCGCTTAGCCTCTTCGCGGCCCAAATAGGGCGCGAGGGCCAGCTCGACCAGGTCCGGAAGCAGCTCGCCGAGGGCGCCGGGCACGTCCGCATTGAAGCGACGGACGATCAGGGTTGCGATGCCGCCGATCAGGGCCTGGTCGCGGACTTCCATGTCGAGCTCGGTGGGCGGCGGCTCGGGCCGTAACGTCGCGGCGACCAGCTGCATCGACTCGCGATAGCGGGTGGCGACATCGCCGCCCGCGGCGAGCGGCTCGATCAGGAAGCAGCGGGAGACGGCGGCGTCACGGGAGAGGACGTCGAGCAGGGCCGCGAGGCGGGCGCGGACCCGGTCGGGCCACGGTTCGTCAGCGCCGGGCGCGGACAGCATCGAGTCGAGGACGTGGGCCTCGATCATCTCGTAGGCAGCGAGGAAGCAGTCGTCCTTGCCCTCGAAGTACTCGTAGAAGGTGCGACGGGAGATCTTCGCGGCGGCGGTGATGCGGCTGATCGTCGTCGCGTTCCAGCCGTGCTCGGCGACCGCCTCGACCACGCCGTTGAGCAGTCGTTCGCGTTGGTTCTCGGCGACGAAGATGCGCGGCAGGCCGTGGCGGCCGGGGGGCAGGCGGTGGCGACCCGATGCCAGGTCGCGGGTGGTCTGTGCGCCGCCCTCAGCCATCGCCGAGGTAGGGGGCAAGGGCAATGTCGATCAGTTCCGGATACAGCGCCCCCAGCTCCTCCCCCTCCCCGTCCCGCTCGAGCCGTTCGCGCAGCAGCCAGGCAAGGGCGCCGGCGGTCGCCTCCTCGTGGGTGACGGGCAGGTCGGCCGGGGCGGTCTCGAGGGCGCGGCCCTCGCGCAGCTTCGCCGCCACCCGGTCGAGCGCCGCCTCGAAATGGGCGCTCAGCCCGGGCCCGCCGGTCTGCGCCTCGACCAGGACGAGGCGGGCGCGCCGCGGCTCGGTGCCGATCAGCTTCGTCACGGCGCGCAGCCCGGTCGCGATCCCTTCCGACCAGGAGAGCCCGCCGGTCGCCGGGTCGCCGATGGCGGCAGTCGCAACCTCGCTTCCCGCCCACTCGACCGCGCGGTCGAAGGCGGCGACGAAGCACTCTTCCTTGCCCTCGAAGAGCTCGTAGAAGGTGACCGAGGAGACCCCGGCCTCCTTGACCAGCGCTTCAATCGAGGTACCGGCGACGCCGCGCGCGGCGATCAGCCGCTCGGCCGCGTCGAGGATCCGCTCGCGCTGCGGGGTCGAGCCGGCGCCCGCTTCCGTCCCTCTCCCCCGCTTCGGCGCGGGCTTGAAAGCCAGCCTTTGCGAGAGGTACTGCATGCCTCCGAGAGTAGCCGACTTGAAAAAGATTTCATATCTGGCGAAAAAGGAGTAGTTTTTATAGGGCCTATGTCAGCGGAAGCATCAGCTGCGATCAACAAGGTCGATTCGCTGGCGGCGAAGGGAGGCTCCGAGCGAGACGTCCGCGAGGGCGCGATGGAGGGCGTCCTCACCGCCTGCGGCGAGCTGGGCTTCCGCGAGACCTCGGTGCGCGCGATCCTCGAGTACAGCGGCGGCCACCGGGCGCAGTTCTACCAGCACTTCGAGAGCAAGGAGGACTGCTTCGCCCAGGCCTACGGGGTCTGGATCGAGCGGCTCTGCGTCAGCCTGCTGGAGGCCGCGGCGACAACGCCGGGCTGGGAGGCGGGGGTGCGCGAGGCGATCGTCCGCCTCTTCCAGGTCGCTACCGCGCGGCCGGCGCTCGCGCGAGCGCTCTTCGTCGAGGTGCAGATCGCCGGCGAGCCGGCGCTGGCCCGGCACGAGGCGACGATCGAGCGGCTCGGCGCGGCGATCGACAGCGCCCGCACCGAGGTCGACCCCGGCGAGGCGCCCCCGGAGGCGACCGCGATCTTCGTCGTCGGCGGGATCGAGT
>JBKPOW010000240.1:0-6340 GCA_046733275.1 Actinomycetota bacterium | reverse complement strand
GGCGCTCGCCGCCTGGCGCGACGAGCGGCGGCGCGGGCTCGGCCGGGTCGTCTTCCTCCTCGGCTTGATCGCCCTCGGCGTCGCCCTCCTCGTCGACCTGCCGGCCGGCCTCGACGCAAGCGCCGAGGCCACCCGCTTCTCCGGCGCCGAGGCGGTCCTCTACGACGGCTTCTATGCCCAGATCGCCGCGGCGGCGGGAATGATGCTCGGCGGCACCCTGCTCGTCCTCGCCCCGAAAGCGGCCGCCCGCTACCATGCGCGGCCGTGCCGAACACGAACCAACTTATTCGCAAGGGCCGCAAGCGCCCTAAGAAGAAGACGACGACGCCGGGACTCAAGTCGGGCCAGGGGCGCAAGAAGAGGGTCGCGGCGCCGCAGCGGCGCGGCGTCTGCACCCGCGTCGCCACGGTAACGCCGAAGAAGCCGAACTCCGCCCTGCGCAAGATCGCGCGTGTGCGCCTGACCAACGGCATGGAGGTCACCACCTACATCCCCGGCGAGGGCCACAACCTGCAGGAGCACTCGGTCGTGCTGGTCCGCGGCGGCCGGGTCAAGGACCTGCCGGGCGTCCGCTACAAGGTCGTCCGCGGCACCCTCGACGCGGCAGGCGTCTCCGACCGCAAGCAGGGCCGCTCCCTCTACGGGGTCAAGGCCTCTTAGGGATGCCGCGCCGCTCGGCCGCACAGATCCGCCCGGTCGAACCGGATGCGCGCTACCGCAACCGGCTCGTCCAGCAGGTGATCAACAAGGTCATGAGCGACGGCAAGAAGTCGCTGGCCGAGCGGATCGTCTACGACGCCCTGGCGATCGTCGGGGAGCGCTCCAACGAGGACCCGGTCGAGACGCTGGAGGCGGCGATCAAACAGCTGACCCCGGTGCTCGAGGTCCGCTCGCGCCGCGTCGGCGGCGCCACCTACCAGGTGCCGGTCGAGGTGCCCGCCCGTCGCGCCCGCACCCTGGCGGTCCGCTGGCTGGTCGACTTCGCCCGCAACCGTCGCGAGTACTCGATGTCGGAGCGCCTCGCCAACGAAATCCTCGACTCGATCCAGCAGCAGGGCGGCGCCTGGAAGCGCAAGGACGACATCTACCGCATGGCCCAGGCGAACAAGGCGTTCGCGCATTACCGCTGGTAGCTAGCCTGGCTCCATGAGCCGGCCGATCCTCGCCGTCGACGTCGATGGCGTCATCTCGCTCTTCGGCTTCGACGAGCCGCCGGACCGCTCGGAGGCCAAGTTCGAGCTGGTCGATGGGATGGTTCATTGCATCTCATTGGTCGCCGGCGACCGGCTGAAGCGACTAGCCGAGCACTACGAGCTGGTCTGGGCGACCGGGTGGGAGGACAAAG
The DNA here is from genome assembly GCA_046733275.1 of Actinomycetota bacterium. Taxonomy (GTDB): domain Bacteria; phylum Actinomycetota; class Thermoleophilia; order Solirubrobacterales; family 70-9; genus VRUE01. The sequence continues at coordinate 4,995 of JBKPOW010000240.1, read as the reverse complement.
CCAACGACTACCTGCCCAACGTTCTCGGCTTGCCCGAGCTGCCCTTCCTCAGCTTCGACGGCGCGGCGCGCTTCGGCTCGGCCCACTGGAAGCTGGGGCCGCTGGACGAGTACGGCCAGGGCCGGCCGCTGGCCTGGATCGACGACAGCTTCGACGAGAGCTGTTACGAGTGGGCGCGGGGGCGCGAGGAGCCGACCCTGCTGGTGCCGACCGAGTCCCACCGCGGCCTCGAGGAGGTCCAGGCGGAAGCACTGACCGCCTGGGCCAGGGGCCTCTAGGCGTCTACACTGGCCCGATGGAGGGATTCCTGCCGATCTTCTTCCTGCTCGTCGTGCTGAAGATTCCGGTCCTCGGCGCGCTCTGGCTGATCTGGTGGGCGAGCAGGATGCCGCAGGAGGACGGCACGGCGGAAGACGATGGCGGCGGCTTCAACCGCTGGCGCCCGCAGCCGCTGATCCCCCGCGGCCCCCGCCGCGGTCCTCCTCAGGCCGCCTGCGAGGAGCGCTTGCGCTCGCGGCCGATCTCGCGCAGGTAGGGGTGGAAGTCGACCTCGATCGTGTGCCGCTTCGAGCTGACGAAGCGCCTGTCCATCCAGCGTTCGTAGCCGGCGATCTCCTCGCGCATCTGCGGCGCCGGGGGTAGCGCCGTCCCCCCGGTGAGCAGGTCGGCGATCCATTCCGCCTGGGCCTCGGCGATCGGCATGATCGGGCCGAGCGGCTGGACGAAGCCGAGGAAGTAGAGGCCCGGGGTCTCGACCGCGACCGCTCGCTTGTAGAGGGGCATGCGGTTATCGATCGCGGCGAAGACCTTCTCGTCGAGGAAAGGGAACTCGATTTTGTAGCCGGTGCAGTAGACGACAAGGTCGATCTCCTCTTCGCTGCCATCGGCGAAACGCACGCTGCGCCCGCCGGCGAAACGGTCGATGTTGGGCTTGACCGTGATGTCGCCGTGTCCGATCCGCGGCAGCAGCTCGGAGGAGACGGTCGGGTGGGCCTCGAGCAGCTTGTGGTCGGGCTTGGGCAGGCCGTAGTCGGTCATCTCGCCGATCGCCGTCTTCAGCAGCCGGTTGAAGAAGAAGCGTCGCACGGACATCGGCAGGTAGGTGCTGACCGGCGGCGCGGCTTCGTCGATCGGCTTGCCGCCGAGAAACTTCGGCAGCACGTAGGCGCCGCGGCGCATCGCGATGAAGGTCTTCTCGGCGATGCGCGAGGACTCGACCGCGATGTCGACGGCCGAGTTGCCGATGCCGAGCACGAGCACGCGCCTGCCCTCGAGCACGTCGGGCTCGCGGTAGTGGTGGGCGTGCAGCTGCTCGCCCTCGTACTCGGCCGAGCCCGGGAAGGGCGGTTCGGGCCAGCGCGGCTGCCAGTGGTGGCCGTTGGCGACGATCACCGCCCGGTAGCGCTCCGTCCGCCGCCCCTCCGGTCCCTCGACGGTGACCTCCCACTCACCGTCGGCGTCACCCCTGGCGCCGTTCGCTCGCGCGGCGTCGACGACCGGCTCGACACTCACCACTTCGGTGTTGAATGAGATCCGCTCGGCCAGCCCGAAGCGCTCCGCGTAGTCGTCGAAGTACTTGGCGACCTGCCAGTGGCTCGGGTAGTCCGGATAGTCATCGGGCATGGGAAAAGCCCGGTACGACATGAGCTTCCGCGCACTGTTGATGTGCAACGACTTATATGCGGAGGACGTCCCGTTGTCGTTCTCATAACGCCAGTTCCCCCCGATCATCGACCCCTTCTCGAAGCAGTCGAAGGGGATCCCCCGCGCAGCCAATACCTGACAGGCCGTGAGGCCCGACGAGCCGGCGCCGATGATACACACCCTTTCCATGGCTGAAATGTAGGGAGAAGCGGCGCTTTGGATGTCGTCCCGTACTAAGCGCTCTTTATCGTCACCCGCGGCCAGCGCTGTGCGATCCGCTTGCTCACGAGCCTACGCTCGTACTCCTCGATGCTGACGCGTGCGGGATTGCGGCGATGCACCATGCCAAGCAAATCATCGAGATTAAGCGGCGCCACGATCGCCAGCTCGTCGTCGTCCAGTCGGAGGGCAACCGCGGTGGCCGTCTCGGGCCAGGTTTGGATTGCCTCGGCCGTCGAGTTGAAGGGCTCCACCTCGTAGCCGAACTTCTCCGGAAACCAGAGATGCACTGCAGCCTGGTTCCGCGCCTCCCACGGTACTCCCGGTAGTTCACTTCGCAAGGCCTGCTCCACTTGGCTCTCGCGCTGGGAGGAAGGGTCCGTCGGGTCGAAGAAGGCGACGTCTATGTCGGCGAGAGGTGTCGGCGCGGTGAAGCCATGCAGGTGATCCCAGACCGCATTCCTCACCGCTCCGCCGCCGATCAGCCAGTCCGGGGGCGCGACATTCCGTGCCGCAATCAGCGCCTCCATCAGCCAGGGCGTACCGCGGACAATCGCCTCGAGCTGAGCTCCTCCGCGCACCCCCGGCAGTCTCTCAAGAACTGGAGGGGTGACAGAAACCACCCCTAGGGTCCGTAGTCGCAGAGCCGAATCCGGCCGAAGCTGTGGCCATCGGGAACGACAACCAAACGAAAGGAGACCCCCGATGACCAGCAAGAGCAAGTTCCGCCCCTCCCCCGCCCTCGTGATCGCCTGCGTGGCCCTGTTCGCCGCCCTCAGCGGCTCGGCGATGGCAGCCAAGTCCGCCATCCGCTCGGCCCAGATCGTCGACGGCACCGTGCGCACCGTCGACCTGCGCGACAACGCGGTCAACTCACCCAAAATCGCCAATTCCACCGTGACCGCCGACGACCTCGGCACCGACTCGGTCGGCAGCGACGAGATCGCCAAAGACGCGGTGAAGACGGATGAGATCGCCGACAACGCGGTCACCTCCGCCGAGGTCGCCGACCAGTCGCTGACCCAAAACGACCTCGGCCCGAACTCGGTCGGCTCGAGCGAGCTGCAGACTGGCTCGGTCCGCGCCTCCGAGCTCGGCACGATCATCCAGGTGTCGAACAGCACCGGGATCGCCGCCAACAGCACCAACGGCGTCTCGGTCCAGTGCCCCGCCGGCACCACGGTGATCAGCGGCGGCGCCCAGCCCGGCAACTTCGGAGTGGAGATGACCTCCTCGCTCCGCAGCGGTAACGGCTGGCTCTACCAGGCGAAAAACAACAACGGCGCAGCGTCGACCCTCACGGTCTTCGCCTACTGCCTCACCGGCGGATCCAGCAACTGACCAAACGCATTTCATGAGGGAGGGGCACCCCGCCCCTCCCTCGCCTACGCTTTCTCGTCGCTGCTCTGCTCGATCTCCTGGGCGAGCTCCTCCAGCTCCTCCGCGAAGGACGGGCCGAAGCTCTCGACCGGCGCTTCGTCGCCGTCGACGCCGAGCTCGGCGGCGAGGTCGTCTTCGTCGAGCAGGTCTTCGTCCGAGGGCGGCTCGATCGGCACGGCGGGCTCGACCGACAGCGTGCGGTAGTGCTTGAGGCCGGTCGCCGCCGGGATCAGCTTGCCGATGATCACGTTCTCCTTCAGGCCGACGAGCTTGTCCCGTTTGCCCTCGAGCGCGGCGTCGGTGAGCACCTTGGTCGTCTCCTGGAAGGAGGCCGCGGAGAGGAAGGACTCGGTCGCCAAGGAGGCCTTGGTGATGCCGAGGATGACCTCCTCGCCTTTGGCCGGCGTGCCGCCGTCCGCCTTGATCTGTTTGTTGAGCCGTTTGAGCGCCCCGCGATCTTCGAGCTGGCCAGGCAGCAGGCTGGTCGACCCCTTCGACTCGACCCGCATCTTCTTCAGCATCTGGCGCGCGATCAGCTCGATGTGCTTGTCGTTGATGTCGACGCCCTGGGCGCGGTAGACCTTCTGCACCTCGGCGACGAGGTAGAGCTCGGTCTCGGTGCGGCCGCGGATCGCCAGCAGGTCCGCCGGGTAGAGCGAGCCCTCGTTGAGCTGCTGGCCGACCTCGACCTTGTCGCCGTCGGCGACGTGCAGGCGGGTGCGCGGTGGGAAGCTGTAGGCGTGCTCCTCGCCGTCCGAAGCGGTGATGATCGCTTTCAGCGCTTTGTCGGTCTCTTCGACCGAGACCTTGCCGGCCTCCTCGGCCATCTGCGCCAGGCCCTTCGGTTTGCGCGCCTCGAAGAGCTCGACGATGCGCGGCAGGCCCTGGGTGATGTCCTGGCCGGCGACGCCGCCGGTGTGGAAGGTACGCATGGTCAGCTGCGTGCCGGGCTCGCCGATCGACTGGGCGGCGATGATCCCCACCGCGTCGCCGATGTCGACCGTCGAGCCGGTCGCCGGGGCGATGCCGTAGCAGGCCCGGCAAACGCCGGACTCGGCCTCGCACTTGAGGGTCGAGCGCACCGGCACGACGACCTCCTCGTCGCCGAAGGCCTCGGCGATCTCCTCGACCTCGGCCAGGGTGATCTCCTGGTTGCGCTTGAGCAGCTCGCGACCGCGCTTGGTCTCGAACTTCTTCGCCGCCAGGCGGCCGATCAGGTTGTCGTTGAGCGAGCCGTCGTCCTTGCGCAAGACCATCTCGATGTGGTCTTTGGTCTTGCAGTCCTCGTCGCGGACGATTACGTCCTGGGCGACGTCGACCAGGCGGCGGGTGAGGTAGCCCGAGTCGGCCGTGCGCAGCGCCGTGTCGGCGAGCCCCTTTCGCGCGCCGTGGGTGGAGATGAAGTACTCCAGCACCGAGAGGCCCTCCATGAAGTTGGCCTTGATCGGCCGCTCGATGATCTCCCCTTTCGGGTTGGCCATCAGGCCGCGCATCCCGGCCAGCTGGCGGATCTGTTTGAACGACCCGCGGGCGCCGGAGTTGGCCATCATGAAGATCGGGTTGAGCTCGTCGAGGTTGTCCTCCATCGCCTGGGCGACCTCGTCGGTCGCTTTGTTCCAGTGCGCGGTGACCGCCTCGTGCCGCTCCTCCGCGGTGATGTAGCCGTCGTCGTACTGGCCCTGGATCGCCGCCGTCTGCTTCTCGTAGCGATCGAGGATCTCCGCCTTGTCGGGAGGCGAGACCACGTTGTTC
>JBKPOW010000239.1:0-5336 GCA_046733275.1 Actinomycetota bacterium | reverse complement strand
GCCCTCACCCGAGCCGCCACCGCCGGCGCCACCGCCACAGCCCGGTCCACCGCCGGCGCCGCCCCAGCCTCAACCGGAGCCCGGCCCGCCGTCCCCGCCGGGGCCGAACCCGCCGGCCGCGGCGCAACCGGGCGAGACGATCGAACTGAACAACGTCACCTTCGAGCAGCTGCGCGGCCACGGTCTCTCGGTCACCCAGGCGACCCGCCTGCTCGCCCACCGCGAGCGAGTCGGGCGCTTCCAGTCGATCGACGAGCTGGACGAAATCCCCGGCCTGCCGCGCGAGTTCGCGGAAGACCTGAAGCGCCGCTCCCGCGTCTAGCGGCCAATTCCGATTTGCGAAAGCGCCCGCTTAGCCCCGCGGAATTTCAGATTCGTATTTCTCGATCAGCTTGAGCCAGATCTCCGAGCGGGTCGGATATGCGGCGACGGCGTGGCGGAGCTGATCGAGAGGTACCTCACCGACGATTGCCACCGTTGCTGCATGGAGGAAGTCGGCCGTCTCGAAGCCCGTGAAGGTCGCGCCTACCACGGTTCCCTTTTTCCTATCCACGACTAGGCGGGAAGTTCCACCGGTATCTCGGCCGTAGAAGCTTGCGCCGGCGGTGCCGTCGGTTGGCACGTCGATCGCGCGGGCGTCGATGCCGGCCTCTTCCGCCTGGGCGAGGGTCTTGCCCACCGCGGCGACCTGGGGATCGGTGAAGGTGACGCGGGGGAGGGCGAGGCCTTCGGCGATCGCCTCGACCTCGCGGCCGAGGACGTTCTCAGCCGCCACCCAGGCCTGGTACTTGCCCATGTGGGTGAAGAGGGCGCGGCCGTTGACGTCCCCGACGGCGTAGAGCCACTCGCGACCGCCGACCCGCAGCCTCTCGTCGGTCTCGAGGAAGCCGTGCTCGCCGGGCTCGACCCCGGCCGACTCGAGGCCGATGCCTTCGGTGCGGGGGGCTCGGCCCACCGCGACCAGCAGCTCGGCGGCCTCCGCCCGGCTACCGTCGCTCAGCTCGACGACGACACCCCCGTCGGCCGGGGAGACGCGCTCGGCGAGGACGCCGGTTCGCACGTCGACCCCGTGGCTCTGCCGCAGCGAGTCGGCCAGCTGCTCGCCGGCGAAGGGCTCTTCGCGCGGCAGCAGCCGCTCCTCGCCCTCGACCAGGACGACCTCGGTGCCCAGCGTCGACCAGGCCTGGGCCAGCTCGGCGCCCACCGGGCCGCCGCCGAGGACGACCATGCTCTCGGGCACCCGCTTGGCGGTGGTGGCGTCGCGGTTGTTCCAGGTGCGGACCGAGTCCAGCCCCTCGATCGGCGGCATCGCGGCGCCGCTGCCGGTGGCGACGACGACGGCCTCGTTGGCGGTAAGCGTTTCGTCGCCGACGACGACGCGGCGCTCGCCGTCGAGCCGTCCCTCGCCGCGGAACAGCTCGATCCCGCGTTTCTCCAGCCAGGGCAGCTGCGCCGAGTCGTCGAGGTCGTGGATCACCTCGTCGCGACGGTCGAGGACCGCCCGCGGGTCGAGCTCGCCGGTCACGGCGTCGCTCGCGCCTGGCACGCGCCGCGCCTCGGCCAGCAGCTCGCCGGGGCGCAGCAGCGCCTTGGAGGGCATGCAGGCGTAGTAGGAGCACTCGCCGCCGACCAGGTGGCTCTCGACGATCGCCACCGATAAGCCGCCTTCGGCGAGGCGGCCGGCGCAGACCTCCCCCGGCGCCCCCGCGCCGATCACGATCGCGTCGAACTCGAACCCTCGCGCTGCCACGGGCCAAAACGTACCCGAGGCCGTACAATCGGAAGCCACATAGCACGGGGGCGACAGGCTTCGATCTGGTCGATCCGTGCGAACGGTCGCAGGTCGAGGTGGCCGGAGGCCTCGTAAAACACCGGCACCAACCAATACGTGCGGACCATGAGTTCGCCCTCGCTGCTTAGTTAGATCTAAGTGAGTGAGAGTCGGCCCTCTCCCGCCCGCGGAGGGGGGCACCGGCTTCAATTGCGGGCTTACCCGGGCGGATCGCCCCATCCGCCAGGGGACATTTCAGAGGGCTTTGCCTCCCGCAGTGCCCGCCGGCGCGGACCCCGGGAGGCGAGACTCAAGCGCCGGCTAAACCTGTAGAAGCCTTCGCGCTACGGCCAGACACCCGAGTTCGAATCTCGGCGCCTCCATCGATTTGCCCCAACGGTCCTGCCGGACCGTTGGGATCTCCACCTCAGCGGTCAAGCCAGGTAAGGACCTCGGCGGCGTTGCGGTCGGGTGGGAAGACGGGGTAGAAGACCTTGACGATGCGGCTGGCTTCGGCGACGAAGGTGAGGCGCTTGTAGAGGGTCATGCCGTCTACCTCGAAGGTTGGGAGGCCCCGGGTCGCGGCCAGCTTCAGCTCGGTGTCGCTGAGCAAGGGGAAGGGAATGTGTTCGCGGGCGGCGAACTCGCGTTGCTCCTCTGGCGGTTGCGCGCTGATGCCAATGACGGACGCGCCATGGAATTCGAACTCGGCAAGCGTGTCGCGGAAGGCACAGCTCTGCGGTGTGCAGCCGCGCGCACCGGGGATGTCGTCCCATCCCTCCGGCAGCGGTCGTCCTGGGACGCCGGTGCGCGGGTAGACATAGGCGACCAGCCTCTCGCCGCTCAGCGCTGAAAGCTCGAGCCCGTTGCCCTGGGTCGAGGGCAGCAGGACGCTCGGCAGCTCCGCACCTTCCAGGTGGTCGGCTGCGCTGTCATCCTCGGGCACTGGCAGGTCGGGAGGGAGGCTCCCGTAGTCACCGCTCACGGTCGCATCGTACGCTTGCCGGCATGGCTCGCTACGTCGCGTTTCTCCGCGGGATGAACCTCGGTGGGCGCCGGATCACGAACGAGGCGCTGCGCTCGCATTTCGAGGTGCTTGGCTGCGAGGAGGTCGCCACGTTTCGCGCCAGCGGCAACGTGGTCTTTGCCAAGGAGGGAAAGCCCGCCGCGCTGATCTCACAGCTGGAAGAGGGGCTGGCTGAGGCGCTCGGCTACGAGGTTCCCGTCTTCCTCCGTTCAGCTAAGGAGTTGGCGGCGATCGCGGCAGAGGAGCCGTTCGACGCAAAGCAGGTCGAAGCCTCGAGGGGCAAGCTGCAGATCGCGCTGCTGACGAAGAAGCCGAGCGCGGCCGCGGCGAAGAAGGTGCTCGCGTTCTCGACCGATGCCGACCGCCTGGCGATCGAGGCTCGCGAGCTCTACTGGCTGCCGAAGGGTGACCTCTCCGAATCCGACCTCGATCTAGACGCGCTGGCCAAGATCCTCGGCCCAACCACGATCAGGACCAAGGGCACGATCGACCAGATCGCCGCCAAGCACTTCGCCTAGGGATCACCGCCGGCCGAGCCGGTGTTTTGCTCGGGACTTGAGCTCGAAGTGGATCGTTCCAGTGACCAAGACCGCGGGGATCAGAATGATCGGTGGCGCGTCAAGAAAGAACACCGCGACGCATACGAGGGCCGAGGTCACGGAGCTGACGATAAAGCCGCTGTTTGGCGCACAGACAAAACGAGTCACCATGTCCACCCCATGATCATGAGTGCGGCAATCGCGGCTGGGGCCCCGAGCGCTTCCAAAAACTCCCTCGCACCCGCGGGGTCGATGAGGTTCATGCGATGACCGTAGGGATCGCCGACGCGCGTGGGGCGCGCAGGATGAAAAATGTTCGTCACGGATGGCTATCGCGACTGCCACGAGCATCGATGTGCACATGGGCGGCGAGTTGCTCTTCGGCGGCGTCTCGTTCAAGCTCGAGCCGCGCGAGCGGATGACGCTGTCCGGTCGCAACGGCGCCGGCAAGTCGACCCTGCTGCGCCTGCTCGCCGGCGAGCTGGCCCCCGACGGCGGCAGCCTCGTCGTGCAGAAGGGCGCGCGGGTTGCCCTGCACGACCAGCGCCCGCCGCGCCGGGCAGAGGTCTCGCTGGGCGAGTACGTCTTTTCCGGTCGTGCCGAGATGGTCGCGCTCGAGGCCGAGCTGGAGCGGCTCGAGGCGGCGATGTCCGGCGGCGACAACGACGAGGGGACCCTCGCCGCCTACGCCGCCGCCCAGCAGCGGCTCGAGCACGGCGGCGGCTACCGCTGGCGCGACGGCGTCCTCGCCGTCCTGCGCGGCCTCGGCTTCGCCGGCGACGAGGCCGAGCGGTCGCTCTCCACCTTCTCCGGCGGCGAGCTGACCCGCGCCTCGCTGGCGCGCGCCCTCGCCACCCGGCCCGACCTGCTGCTGCTCGACGAGCCGACCAACCATCTCGACATCCCCTCGCTGGAGTGGCTCGAGCGCTACCTGCGCGACCTCGACGCGGCGGTCGTCCTCGTCGCCCACGACCGCTGGTTCCTCGAGGCGGTCGGCACCTCGGTGCTCGAGCTGGAGGCGAAGCGGGCGCGCTTCTTCGCCGGCCCGTGGCACGCCTGGCGCAAGGAGCAGGCCGCGCGCGAGATCGCCCGCGGCAAGGCGATCGAGCGGCAGGAGGCGGAGATCGCCCGTATGGAGCGCTTCGTCGAGCGCTTCCGCTACAAGGCCACCAAGGCGCGCCAGGCCCAGTCGCGGTTGAAGCAGATCGAGCGGATCAAGCGCGAGGGGACGGAGGCCGAGCAGCGCGACCGCCGCAACCTGCGCTTCTCCTTCGTCAAGCCGGAGCGGCCCGGCCGGGTCGTGCTCAAGCTGGTCGGGGCGAGGATCGAGGTCCCGGGACGCACCCTGCTCGCCGACGCCGACCTCGAAGTCGAGCGCGGCGAGCACGTCGCCCTCGTCGGGCCCAACGGCGCCGGCAAGACGACCCTGATCGAGACCCTCGCCGGACTGCGCGAGCCCGCCACCGGCTCGGTCCGCACTGGCCACAACGTCAGGATCGGCTACCTCTCCCAGCACGCCGAGACGGCGGCGGGGGAGGGGACCGTGCTCGACGCCGCCCAGCGCGAGACCGGCCTCGCCGGTCAGAAGGCGCGCGACCTGCTCGGCGGCTTCCTCTTCTCCGGCGCCGAGGTGGAGAAGCAGCTGCGCGACATCTCCGGCGGCGAGCAGCGGCGGCTCTCGCTGGCGATCCTGGTCGCCTCGGGCGCCAACGTCCTCATCCTCGACGAGCCGACCAACCACCTCGACCTGGAGAGCCGCGAGGCGCTGGAGGACGCGCTCTCGGCCTTCGAGGGCGCGGTGGTGCTTGTCTCCCACGACCGCGCTCTGCTGGAGGCCGTCGGCACCCGCACGATCGTCTGCGAGGACGGCGAGCTGGCCAGCCACATGAGCGGCTGGGCCGCCTACCAGCGCGAGCGCGACGAACGCGAAGCCGCCGCCGAGGCGGACGTGCAGGCGGCCAGGCCGGAGCCGGCGAGCGCCGCCGGCCGCAACGCCGGC
>JBKPOW010000238.1:0-7182 GCA_046733275.1 Actinomycetota bacterium | reverse complement strand
GATGAGCAGCGAGAGCATCGCGCGAAGGCCCGTCGATCAGGGCCTCCGCGGCGGCGGAGGCGCCGGCCTCGTCGGCCCGCGCTCCGAGGAGGGAGGCGTCGAGTTCGAAGAGGTCGCGCAGCCCGGCGGCCTTCTGTGCGTAGTACTCGTTCTCTGCCAGCAGGACTGCCGGTATGCCCGCCAGGAGCGACGTAAGGGCCACATGGTAGGAGCAGCAGACGGTCAATCGTGCCCGGCCGAAGGTCTCTAGCCCGTTGCAAAGCACGTCGTCGAGCGCGTCCAGCGGCTCCGCGAGGACCGCACCCGATCGTTCGAGCTCCTCACCATGCCGCGCGAGCAGGGTGGCGACGATCTGGCGCTCGGAGATGCGCGGGTCCTCGTAGGCGATCACCGGCTGTAGCTCGAGTGGCTGGTCGGACGCCGTCGCGAGCCGCCGCAAGAGCGTGACGATTTTCCGCCTCACCGCCTCGGGCTCGTCGGTTACCCAGCTGCCGTCGTTCAGATGCAGGTTTACCACCCACTCGGCCTCCCGGTCCCGGGGGCGGAGGAGAGGAATGGCATCGTCGCCGGCAAGGTCGACGCGAGCGGATGCGTCGGCGATCTGGCGGTGCAGGGATTCCCGAGATCCTACGTCTCGCACGCCAATCCAGGCGGCTCGCGAGATCAGCCCATGCCCGGGACCGCCCGGAGCGATGGTCGCTTCCTCGACCTGCAAGCCTGACGCGACCACCGGGAGCGGGCGTTTGCAGAGCTGCTCGGCGGCGCTGACGTGAGCGACCTTGCGTGCTCCCCACCAGCCGTTCATGTGCCCGCCCCCATAGACGTAGACGGCTGACCTCGCCGGACAGGCGCCAGACAGCTCGACCAGGTCCTCGTCTGGCGCCTCCAAGTCATCTGCGAAGAAAGCGAACGCGACCCCCTCGAATTGCTCGGGGTAGCGGCGCGTCAGGGTTTCGTGGTGAGAGCGTGCGCTGTGCTCGACGATCGCGGCGGCGAGCGGAGCTTCCGGAAGGCGCTTCGCGGTGCCGATCGCCGTGACCAGCTGCAGCACGTCGCCGTAGTTGCCCGAGCCGTCATAGCCGCCCACCAGGAACAGCGCGGATTCGGCGTCTGCCAGCCGCTGGCGATCGGCGAATGACACCCGGAGCGACGGCATCGCGCAATAGTCGCATTTCGCCAAGCGCGGGGATCGGGTGACGGTGGCAAGTCATATATTGGCCCGATGCGAGACGGGAGGGTACCCATCCTCTACATCGCCCCATGGGTCGACCTTGGCGGGTCGGACCGGGGGACGATCGATTGGTTCAAGAAGATCGATCGCAGTCGGTGGGCGCCGTCGCTGATCACGACCACGCCGTCCCCCAACCGGTGGTTGCACCAGGTCGAGCCCTACGCGGAGGAGATCTGGGACCTGCCGGACTTGATGCCCGGCGCTGCCTTCCCAGAGTTCATCCTCGGGTTCATCGAGAGCCGGGGCGTGCGGCTGGTGCACGTCATGAACTCGCGGCTCGCTTTCGACCTGCTGCCCGACATGACCTGCCTGCCCGAACCGCCGGCGGTGGTCGTTCAGCTCCACGCCGAGGAACCGAACCAGACTGGCTATGTGCGCTACGTGACCCGCCGCTACGGCAATCTCATTGACGCCTTCTCGGTCGTCAGCGAGGACCTCAAGCAAACGCTCGTCGAGTACGAGATCCCGCCCAGCCGGATCGAGGTGATCTACCTCGGGGTCGACAGCGAGGGTGAGTTCGACCCGTCCCACGTCGCGCCGCTGGAACTACCGGGCAACGGCGCGCCGAGAATCCTCTGGCCGGGCCGGCTGGTCGAGCAAAAGGACCCCCTGCTGACCGTCGAGGTTCTCGCTCGCGCCCGCGAGCTGGGCGCCGAATTCGTGCTCGACGTGGTCGGTGACGGTCATCTGAAGGAGCCGACGCGCGCCCGTGCCGAGCAGCTCGGTGTCGACGACGCGATTCGCTGGCATTCGCCCTCCCAGGAGATGGCTCGCTGGTACCGGAGCAGCGACCTGGTTTTGATGACGAGCGTCTACGAGGGCATTCCGCTCGTCGTCTACGAGGCGCTCGCGATGGGTGTGCCAGTGGTCGCGCCGGCGCTGCCGGGCAACGTCGAGTTGATGGACCCCGACAGCGGGGTGCTGGTAGAGCCGCGCGACGGGGTCGACCGCTACGCCGAGGCGATCGTCTTGCTGCTCGGCGACGATGAGCGACGTCGCCAGATGGGTGAGCGCTCGCGCGCGCGCATGCTCGCCGAGTTCTCGCTGGAGGAAATGGGCCGCCGCCACGACGAGCTCTATGAGCGGCTGCTCTCGGAGCGGAGCGCGACCAGTCGCTGGCGCAACCAGGAGCTGCTCGGCGAGGCGGAACCCGGGCCTTCAGCTCCGGCGAGCCCGCCGCCGGAGCCGCTGCGGCTCTCGCGTAATCCGTTGCCTCCCCGCACGGTGGGCGTGGTCGTCCCCTGCTACCGGCACGGCATCTTCCTCGACGCCTGCATCGCGTCGATCAAGGCGCAGACCCTGCCGGCGGCGCGGATCGTCGTCGTCGACGATGGCTCTGATGATCAGGAGACGATCGAGGCGCTGGCCAGGCTCGACGCGGATCCTGAGGTGACCGTCCTGCGCCAGGGGAGGAACAGCGGTCCCAGCGCCGCCCGCAACCGCGGGCTGGAGGTGCTCGACACGGCCTACTTCCTGCCGATCGACGCCGACGACGAGCTGCTTCCCGGTGCGCTCGAGCGCCTGCTGGCGCAGTTGGAGACCGCCCCTGAAGACGTCGGCTTCGTCTATCCCAACTCGCAGTACACCGGAAACCAGCACAACTACGTTCGTTCCCCCGCATTCAACGTCTGGCTGTTGATGGAGCAGAACTACTGTCCGGCTCCGGCCTTGTTCGACCGCCGCCTCTTCGGCGGGACAGGGGTCTCCTACCCCGAGGAGATAGTGGTCGGCCACGAGGACTGGGACCTGATCCTGCAGCTGGCCGAACGGGACGTGCGGGGGATCCCCGCCGACGGTCCGACCTTTCTCTATCGCAAGCAGGGCTTCAGCAGAGTCAGCGCCGTCGACTACGGGCCGGACGCGTTTCACGAGACGATCGAGCGTCGCCATCCACACCTTTACTTGAACCGCGACGCGATCAAGGCCGAGTGGGCGCCGGCGCTCTCGATCATCCCGCTGGATGAGGAGGCCGGAGGGTCCCAAGGGGGGCCGCCGGACCCCGCGCTGCTAGAGCAGACCTGCCGCGATTTCGAGCTGGTCAGAGGCTCTGACCTGCAGGGCGCGATCGACGAGGCGCGCGGCCGCTGGATCCTGCTGCTGCCGCGCCGCGCCACGCCCGTGCTCGACTCGTCGTCTTTCGTCGAGCAGCTGCTTCACAGCTTCGTCGCCAACGAGTGGGTTGCCGGCGTGGTCTTGGCGGAGGCCCCAGAGGTCGGCCGCCGCACGTTCTCGCAGCTTGACGACAGCGAGCGCCTCTCCGCCAGCCCGATCGCCACTGCCTTCGAACGGCCTCGTTGGGGCTGGATGCCGGAGATGCCGTTGGGCATCGAGGAATCGCCCGTCGCCGACCTGGCTGTCGGCCTGCAGGCGATCGGCCCCGTGCAGTGGCGCCTGGCGCCGACGCCACTCGCCGGGGCGCCGAAACCGCGGCCCGGGGAGCGGGCGCTGCAGGAATCGTCGCTCGACCTCAACCTGCCGGCCTCCAAGCACGAGGCGGACCGTGCGATGCGCCATATGCTGGCGCATCAGGCGCCGAGATTGCCCGAGTTGACGCCCGGGACGGTGCGGCGCTGGCAGCCGTCCGAGCCGTGGACGCCTCCGCAGTCCCGACTTCTCTGCCGTCACCTCGACCCGAAAACCGGCGTAAGGATGGTGACGCCCGAACGCAAGCCCCCGCCGGGGTACGTATTCGAGTGCGCGCTCGGCTCTACGCGGCTCTTTCCTGCCCCCGGCGCCGGTCGCCTGATTCACGCCAGGCACAGCTTCCAGCTGATCGACGAGCGGGACGAGCTGGTCGAAGGGGAATACGAGCTGGGATACGTCGAGCAGCAGCCGCTCTCGATGCTGGCGCCGCTCGAGCTGCGCCGGGTGCCGGGCAGCGGCCAGGAGACCCTTGTCTGCGGCGCCGACGACCCCCTGATCTACGACTCCGAGCAGCTTGGGGTGCTGGGGTGGATCGAGCCTCATCCGATCCTGCCCCGCGCGGCCGATGTCCTGCACATCGGCCCCTGGGCGGTGGTTTCGCTTTTGCGCCGACATAACGAACGCACCTGGCAGCACCGCTACGCGGTCGGCGTCGCCGGCGAGCGGTCCGACGGTGTCGCGGTCGGCTCGCTGCACCGCCATCCCGGCCCGGACCTGATCCCCCTGCGGCTGCGTTCCGACGGCCGGCTCGCCAGCGAGCTCTGCACGCCGGGTCGCAGCAGCCGCGACCCGCGCAAGATCGGTCGCTGGATCGCCCAGCCTCTCCGTTCCGAACTCTCGCCGCTGACGCGGCTCAGGGCGGCGGCGGGGCGCGCCTGGCACTTCGTCCGCCACCACCGCTCCCGCCGACTGGCGCGGGACGAAGGGACCGTCCTCGGCTACCTGCGGCGCCAGAACACGTCCGGCACCAGCACCCTCTACAGCACGATTCATCCCGTTACCGGCGATCAGCTGGTGACCCGCAGCCCCCAGGAAGCCACCAGCCAGGGCTACCTGCTCGACGGGGTCCTCGGGGCTATCGCCGATCCGCCCGACGTGACCTGACTCGCCGCGCTCCGGACCCGAGGCGGCGCAGCGGCGCGGTGAGTCGCCAGGAGCGGGATTCGACCACCGCTCGCAGTTGCTCTTCGGCGTTGGCGTCGCTGCCGACCCTGTCCTCGGCGTTTGTGAGACAGCATTCGATTGCCGCCACCAGCTCCCCAGGGGCCCCTCGCCCGCGGGCGAGCTCGAGGTTCTCACGCCACCAGATCGGCAGCTCGGGGTCGATGAAGTGCAGGTCGGCGACCGCGTCGAGATCGAGGGCGACAGGAAAGGTTGGGCATCTCTCCAGCGCGCCAATGGCCTCCAGCGCGACCATCGTACGCAGGCACTTCTCGCATTCGCCGCAGTTGTAGCGATCGACATGACGCCAGCAGACCCGGAGCACGTCGAGCGCGTCTCGGTATTCGGCGACCTGTTCGATTTTCTGCACCCGGGTCAGGTAGGCGCCGCAATGATCGATACGGCACAGCTCCGTGCTCCAGAGGTGATCGAGCAGCGGATGCGAGCCGCGCGTCCCCGGTTCGGCGTAGGTATTCGTCGCGGGGATGAGGACGCGGCCACAGGCGGGAGCGAGAAGCAGCGCCACGGCGGCCAGGGCTGGGCCGTGGGCGATCTCCCAGGTGATGCTCTGGTCGAGCAGGATGCGCAGGTCGGTTCTCACCACCCGCAGGCGCTTGCCACGCCGCCGAGCGGCCTCGGTCATCCGCGCCTCGATCGCCGTGCTCACCTGCGGCTGATCGATCGGGATGTCGAAGCCGTGGACGTAGATCAGGTCGGTGATATCCGGATTGGCGAGAAGAGTCTGCCAAGAGTCGACACCGCCGCTGAAGAATGCCCCGACCCCCCTTGCCGGGTGATCCTCTGCCTTCGGCAGTCCGGTGGAAGCCGGAGCGGTCACGTCGACGGGTCGCAGCTCCCGGTCCGTCACCTTGGAGTCCGTGGCAATGCGACTCAAGACCGCCTGCAGATCCGGCGACGCCCGACGCAGCTCAGGGCTCAGCGGGCCTGGCAGTGAGAGCTTGCCGCCGACCGACATCGCCGGCAGTAGCGCTACGGCCAGCGCTGGCTCCGATGGCGGTCCGGCGGGGTGCTCTGGGATGTCGCCCCAAAAGCGCACACGGTGTTCACCGAGCCATCCGCTGACGATGAAGTTGAGCTCCCCGCTGCGCTGCTCGAGATCGGTGACGGAGGTGCTGGGCCGCTGTTCGGTTCCCAAGGCCGATCCTCAGTAGGCGCCGTCGCCGCGGACGATCGCGGCCGGGGTGCGCAGCAGGATCGCCAGGTCGCCGGCGACGGAGATGTTGTCGAGGTAGTCGCGCTCCATCGCCAGGCGCTCCTCGAAGGTGAGGTCGGCGCGGCCGTAGACCTGCATCGGCCCGGTCATCCCCGGCTTAACCGCGAGGCGGAGGCGCTGGCGCTCGTCGTAGAGGGCGACCACCGCCTCCTCCTCCGGCCGCGGCCCGACCAGCGACATCTCGCCACGGACGACGTTGATGAACTGGGGCAGCTCGTCGAGGCTGTAGCGGCGCAGCCTGCGGCCGATGCGGGTGATGCGGGGGTCGTCGGCGATCTTGAAAGCCGGCTCGTCGAGCTTCTCCAGGTCGACCAGTTCGCCCAGCTGCTCCTCGGCGCCCTGCACCATCGTGCGGAACTTGAGCACGGTGAAGGGCACCCCGTCCCTGCCGACGCGGCGCTGGCGGAAGAGCACGGGCAGGCCCGAGTCGAGCAGGATCAGCAGCGCGCAGCAGAGCAGCAGGGGCGTCATCAGGAGGAGCAGGGCGCCGCCGACGACCAGGTCCATCGCCCGCTTCAGCGCCACGGTCGAGCGTGGCGGGTCGGAGAAGCGGAAGTCGAGCACCGGCAGCTCGGCCAGGCGGTTGAGCTCGATCCCGGGGCCGAGCAGGCCGAAGTGCTGGGGGAGGAAGGTCAGCGCCAGGCCGGCCGCCTTGCACTGCTCGATCAGCCGCTCGGCCGCCGGCTCGCTCATCTCCTGCTCGGTGACGATCACCCGCTCGACCTGCTGTTCCTGGGCGACCCGCGAGATGTCGGCGATCGTGCCGAGGCGGGGCAGCCCCCCTGGCGCCGTCCCGCCGTCCTCTTCGCCCCGAGGAGAGAGGTAGCCGACGAGGTACAGGCGGGTCTCGGGGTGGGTGGCGACGCGACGAGCGACGAGCGCCACCGCCGCCGCCGGGCCGACGACCAGACCCGCCGCCGAGCCGGCGAGGCGGTGCCAGAAGAAGCGCAGCACGGCGCGCGAGGCGAAGGCGCCGACGAAGGCGCCGACGCCGACGGCGATCGCGCTCGTCGCCGCCAGCGGCCCGACCGGGCTCAGGGCCAGCAACCCGTCGAGCGCCAGGGTGCCCAGGGCCGCCGCCGAGATCAGGTTGGAGATCTCGTCGAGCGTGCTGTGACGGATGCGGCGGTGG
>JBKPOW010000237.1:0-4324 GCA_046733275.1 Actinomycetota bacterium | reverse complement strand
CCACCGACCAGATCTGGGTCGGCGAGACGTCCATCAGGTCGACTTCCTTGGGCGCGGCGGTCGAGTACTCCTGGTCGGCGGCGCGGACGAGGACCTGCGGCCCCTTCAGCTTGCCGCTCGAGGCGTCGACCTCGGCGTTCGCCTGGGCGATGATCTTGTCTTCCTCCTGGGTGGCGTCGAGGTGGACGATCTCGTCGCTGACGACGCCGTCCTTGACCACCCGGTAGGGGGTGGTGACGAAGCCGTGCTCGGAGACCTCGGCGTAGGAGGAAAGCGAGCCGATCAGGCCGATGTTCGGACCCTCGGGGGTCTCGATCGGGCACATGCGGCCGTAGTGGGTCGGGTGCACGTCGCGCACCTCGATCGGCGCCCGCTCGCGGGTGAGCCCGCCGGCGCCGAGCGCCGAGAGGCGGCGGCGGTGGGTGAGCCCGGCCAGCGAGTTGGTCTGGTCCATGAACTGCGAGAGCTGCGAGGAGCCGAAGAACTCCTTCAGCGCCGCGACCACTGGGCGGATGTTGATGATCGTCTGCGGGGTGATCGCGTCGGCGTCTTCGGTGGTGAGCCGCTCGCGGACGACGCGCTCCATCCGGTAGAGGCCGATGCGGAAAGCCTCCTGGATCAGCTCGCCGACGGTGCGCAGGCGGCGGTTGCCGAAATGCTCGTACTCGTCGAGATGCTCAGCGACGGGCTCGCGCGGGTAGGTGATCGCCTCCGCGGCGTAATCCTTGATCGGGTGCTCCTCGTCGATCTCCTCGGGGATGCCGAGCAGCTTCGGCAGGCTGACGAGCTCCTTGATCAGGGCGATGATGTCGTCGTGGGTGAGGACCCGGTTGTCGAGGTCGATGTCGAGGTCGAGCCGGGCGTTCAGCTTGTAGCGGCCGACCCGGGTGAGGTCGTAGCGCTTGGGGTCGAAGAAGAGCTGCTCGAGCAGCGCTTTGGCGGCGTCGACCGAGGGCGGCTCGCCGGGCCGCTGCTTTTTGAACAGCTCGATCAGGGCGCCCTCTTCCGTGCGGGTCGCCTCGGTGTCGGCCTCGATCGTGTGCCTGAGGTAGACCGAGTTGTCGAACATCTTGAGGATCTGCTCGTCCTCGACGTAGCCCATCGCCCGCAGCAGCACCGTGACCGGCAGTTTGCGCTTGCGGTCGATGCGGACGAAAACTTTCCCTTTTTTGTCGACTTCGAGCTCCAGCCAGGAGCCGCGGGCCGGCATCAGGTTGGCGATGAAGACCTGTTTTTCGGGGTCCTTGGGCGCCATCACGTAGGCACCGGGCGAGCGGACCAACTGGGTGACGACGACGCGCTCGGTGCCGTTGATGATGAAGGTGCCGCGGTCGGTCATCCACGGGAAGTCGCCCATGAAGACGGCCTGCTCGCGGATCTCCCCCGTCTCTTTGTTCTGGAAGGCGACGGTCGCGGTCAGCGGCCGTGAGTAGGTCATGTCCTTCTCGCGGCACTCCTCGATCGAGTGCGGCGGCTCCTCGAACTTGAACTCACCGAAGACGATGGCGAGGTTCCCCGTGTAGTCCTCGATCGGGGATATGTCGTCGATGGTCTCTCGCAGCCCACCCGCCTTCGGATCGGTCAGCTCTTCGAAGGAGCGACGCTGGATATCGATCAAGTGGGGGACTTCGAGGGGGTTCTGTAGTCGGGAGAAACTCCTGCGGGTTACGGGGGCAGCGTTGGAACGTGCCAAAGTCGGCGACTCCTCAGGCGGTCAGAGGGACGTGGATACAGCGCAGATATGGGCAGGGGGTGACAACAGGCGCGCGACCACGAAAAATAACACACGGCCGCGCTCGGCTGCGCGGCCGTCTCCCTGCCCGGGATCCGACCGCGCAAGATCGGGGTTTATTTCAGCTCGACGCTGGCGCCGGCCTCCTCCAGTTCCCCTTTGATCTTCTCGGCCTCGTCGCGCTCGACGCCCTCTTTGATTGCCTTCGGCGCCTCGTCGACGATCGCCTTGGCCTCTTTCAGGCCGAGGCCCGTCGCCGCGCGGACGACCTTGATCACCGGGACCTTCTGGCCGCCGACCTCGGTCAGGACCACGTCGACCGTGGAGGCCTCTTCGCCGCCGCCGTCGCCGTCGCCCGCGGGGGCGCCGGCGACTGCCGGTGCGGCCGCGGCGACCGCCGTGGCGGAGACGCCGAACTCCTCCTCGAGCGCCTTGATCCGCTCGGAGAGCTCGAGCACCGAGATGCCTTTCAGCTCCTCGATCCAGTCCTCCGTAGAGATTTTGCTTTTAGTCGCCATCGCTCTCTTTCTCCTTTTGCTCTTGAAGCTGCTGAAGCTGGTTTGCCAGGCCGGAGACCATCGAGCCGAGGCCGCGGACAAGGCCGGTCAGCGGGCTGGCGACGACGCCGGCGAGCTGGCCGTCGAGCACTTCGCGCGCCGGCAGGCGGGCGATCGACTTGAACTTTTCCTCGTCGAGGGCGAGCTCGCCCATGAAGCCGCCCTTGAAGGTGAGCACCTCGTGCTCTTTGTTGAAGGTGGAGATCGCCTTTGCCGCCTGGGCCGTATCGCCGCGAACGAAGGTCAGCGCGGTCGGGCCCTCGAGCAGCTCGCCGAGGCGTTCCTCGCCGACTTGCTCGGCCGCCCGTTTGGTGAGGCGGTTCTTGACGATGCGAAAGGAGGCGTCGGCTTCGCGCAGCTTGCCGCGCAGCTCAGCCGCCTGGGGGACGCTGATGCCTCGGTAGTCGACCGCGAAGATCGCTTCGGCGCCCTCGATCTGGGCGGCGATCTCCTCGATTGCTTGTGCCTTTTCCTCTTTGTTCATGTCTCACCTGCACCGGGCTTCTGGCATCGCCTGCCGGTGGTCTTCGGTTGACGCGGCGGCGGAGTTTACGCAGTCGCCATCTCTCTTGCCATCGGGTCGATCCTGATCCCCGGCCCCATCGAGGTGGTCACGGTCGCCGAGAGGATGTACTTGCCCTTCGAGGAAGACGGTTTGGCGCGGACGACCTCGTCGATCACCGCGATGCAGTTGTCGAGCAGTTTCGCCTCGTCGAAGCTGGCCTTGCCGATCGCCAGGTGGACGATCGCCTGGCGGTCGGTGCGGTACTCGATCTTGCCCGCCTTGGACTCGCTCACCGCCTTCTCGACGTCGTCGGTGACGGTGCCCACCTTGGGGTTGGGCATCAGGCCCTGCGGGCCGAGCACGCGGCCGAGCTGGCCGACCGCTTTCATCATGTCGGGGGTCGAGATCGCGACGTCGAAGTCGGTCCAGCCCTCGCCGACTTTCTCGACCAGGTCCTGGCCGCCGACGTGGTCGGCGCCCGCTGCCTTGGCCTCGCGCACCTGCTGGCCTTCGGCGAAGACGGCCACGGTCACGTCTTTGCCCAGCCCGTGGGGCAGGGCGAGGGTGCCGCGCAGCTGCTCCTCGGCGTGGCGGACGTTGACCCCGAGCCGCAGGTGCAGCTCGACCGTCTCGTCGAAGCTGGCGCTGGCCGTCTCCTTGATCAGCGAGATCGCCTCGGCGGGCGGGTAGAGCCGTTCCCGCTGCACCTTGTCAGCCTGTTTGCGGTAGCGCTTGCCGTGGGCCATCGAGCTCGATCCCTATTTGACGTCCACGCCCATCGAACGGGCGGTGCCGGCGATGATCTTCGAGGCGGCGTCGAGGTCGTTGGCGTTGAGGTCGGGCATCTTGCGCTCGGCGATCTGGCGGACCTGGTCCTTCGAGATCGTGCCGACTTTGTTTACGTGCGGCTCGCCCGAGCCTTTTTTGATCCCGATCGCTTCGCGGATCAGCACCGCGGCGGGCGGCGTCTTGGTGATGAAGTCGAAGGAGCGGTCCTCGTAGACGGTGATCTCGACCGGGATGATCGTGCCGCCCTCGCTCTGGGTCTGGGCGTTGAAGGCTTTGCAGAACTCCATGATGTTGACCCCGTGCTGGCCCAGTGCGGGGCCGACCGGCGGCGCCGGGTTGGCGTTGCCGGCCTGGATCTGCAGCTTGATCAGGGTGAGGACTTTCTTGGCCATGGGATCGAGGAGGGTAGCGGTCCGCGCTAGATCTTCTTGACCTGGTCGTAGTTGACCTCGACCGGCGTCTCGCGGCCGAAGATCGAGACCAGCACCTTGAGTTTGGCGGCGTCCTCGTTGATCTCGGCAATCTCGCCGGAGAAGTCGGAGAGCGGGCCGGAGATGACCTTGACCGACTCGCCGATCGAGAACTGCGCCTGGGTGCGGGGGCGCTCGGCGGTCTCGCGGTGCAGCAGGCGGTCGACCTCCGGTTTGGAGAGCGGCACCGGCTTGTTGCGCGAGCCGACGAAGCCGGTCACGCCGGGGGTGTTCTTGACCAGGCCCCAGGCGTCGTCGGTCATCTCCATGT
>JBKPOW010000236.1:0-2678 GCA_046733275.1 Actinomycetota bacterium | reverse complement strand
GGATCAGCCGCTGCAGGTCCCCCTCGGCGAGGACGACAACCGGTTCTTCGCCGAACTCCTCCCGCACCTCCTGCGTCGCTCGGTAACTGGCGGTATCCGAGTCGACCAGGGTGTCGGTCGCGGCGTCGGTCGGCAGCTGCGTCGCGACCGCCGCCGCGCCGGCGGCAAGCAGCAGCGCGGCGGCGAGGACCGCACGCGCGTGGCGGACCGCCCAGGCGGCGACCGCGCTCAATCCATCGAGAGCGGGCCGGTTACGTCAGCGTTGAGGAACTGGTGGACGAACTGGTTTTCGGAGTCGAACAGTTCCTCTTTGGGCCCCGACTCGACGATTTTCCCGTTCCAGAGCACGGCGATGAAGTCGGAGATCCGTCGCGCCGTGTTGAGGTCGTGGCTGATCACCAGGTAACAGCCGCCGTTCTCGGCATGGACCTCGCGGATCAGCTCGCAGAGCAGCGCCGTCCGCACCGGGTCGAGGCCGGAATCGGGCTCGTCGAACATGACGATCGCCGGTTCCAGCACCAGCGCCCGGGCGAAGCCGGCGCGCTTGCGCATCCCGCCCGAGAGCTCGTTCGGCATCTTGTAGATCGCCTCGGCCAGGCCGACCTCTTTGAGCCGGCGGTTGACGATCTCGCCGATCTCCTCCTCGCTTTTGTCGGTGTGCTGGCGCAGCGGGAACGCGGTGTTGTCGTAGATGTTCATCGAGCCGAAGAGGGCGCCATCCTGGAAGAGCAGGCCAAACTTCTTGCGCACCTCGAAGAGTTCGTCGTCGGTCATGCTGGGGATCGATTCGCCGTGCACGAGCACGTCGCCGGAGTCGGGGTAGAGCAGACCGACGATGTGCTTGATCAGCACGCTCTTCCCGGTGCCCGACGGCCCGAGCACCATCGAGACCTGGTCTTCGGGCAGCTCGAGGTTGAGGCCATTGAGGATGCGAGCCCGGCCGAACTGCTTGACCAGATCGATGATCTCGATCGCCGCCTGACCGCCATGGTCGCGCTTGCGGCCGGTGTGGAAGCGGTAGGGGTCGGACTCGGCGGGATCGACGCCGGGGATGACGAAGTCCCGGCCCATCGTCGCTCCGTCCTCGCTGACGTAGGGCCCGCGCGGAGCGGGTTCGGCCGCGGCCTCCTCCGCAAGCGCCTGCTCCTCTTCTTCGTCGCGAATCTGGCTCGGCTCGTCGATGGACATAGGTAGTCAGCCTCCTATTGGCGCTCGTGGATTGGCGCCCCAGAAGACGAGGGTGCCGAGCATCCCGATGATGTGAACTAGAACGATGTTGAGGACCATCGACTTCGCGGTCGCCGTCCCCACCCCGACCGGCCCGCCGGAGGCGGTGTAGCCGTAGTAGCAGCCGACCATGACTATGGCGGTCGCCATGAACATCCCCTTGATCAAGCTGAAGATCAGGTCGGGCGGGTTCTGGAACATCCAGAAGATCAAGAGGTAGCCGCCTTTGGAGACGTCGCCGATCTGCTCGACCACCGCCAGGTAGCTGGCGAAGAACATGATCCCGATCCCGACCAGGTACATGAAGGGGAAGGCGATCCAGGCGGCGAGCAGGCGGGTCGCGGCGAGGAAGGTGACCGGCGGCACGCCCATCACCTCGAGCGCGTCGATCTCGTCGGAGATCCGCATCGCGCCGAGCTCGGCGACGATTCCGGTCCCGACCTTGGCCGCCAGCATGTAGCCGAAGGCGTAGGGCATGATCTCGCGCAGGTCGCACCAGGCGGAGAAGACGCCGGCGTAGGCAGGGGCGCCGTTGGCGCGCAGCAGGTAGGCGCCCTCGATCCCGCACTGCAGGCCGAGGATGAAGACGAGGCCCCAGATGATCACCGCCGAGCCGAGGATGAGGATGCCGGCCTGGCGCAGGCTCTCGCCGAAGAAGCGCAGGACGCGGCCGCTGTAGACGAGGCCGGCCACGCGCGAGCCGAAGCGGGCGATCTCGCCGAAGGAGTCGAGCCAGCCGCGGGGGACGTCGAGCCAGGCGTTCATCGGATCGTCTGCAGGTCGGGGTTGGTGGCGAGCAGGGTCTGGGTGAAGACGTAGTTGAAGGCGAAGACGCCCATGAAGGAGATCACCACCGCCTGGTTGACGGCGCGGCCGACGCCGGCGGCGCCCCCGGACGCAGTCATCCCCTTGTAGCAGCAGACGATCGAGATGATCGCGCCGAAGAGGGTGCACTTGATCACCGAGCCCCAGAGGTCGGTGATCGAGGCGTTGGTGAAGAGCGTGGCGAAGAAGCCGCCGAGCGGCTGGTTGTAGAGCATCTCGGTGAGGATGCCGCCGCTGATGCCGAAGATCAGCGCGTAGATGTCGAGCAGGCCGGTGATCACGATCAGCGCCAGGAAGCGCGGCACGACCAGGTTCTTGATCGGGTCTACGCCGAGCACTTGCAGGGCGTCGAGCTCCTCGCGGATCTTGCGGGCGCCGAGGTCGGCGGTGATCGCGGTGCCGGCGACGCCGGCGACGACCACTGCGGTCACGAACGGCGCGAACTCGCGGATCGAGGCGAGGACGAAGAAGCCACCGAGCCGGTCGAGCGAGCCGAAGAGGGTGAGGAAGTTGGCCGCCTGCAGGCCGGGCGCGCCGAAGCCGAAGGCGACGGTCGAGACCAGCAGCGGGAACCAGCAGAGCTGCAGGGCGAAGAGGAACTGGCCGATGAACTCCTCGCCGTAGGG
>JBKPOW010000235.1:0-3381 GCA_046733275.1 Actinomycetota bacterium | reverse complement strand
CGCTCGGGCAGCTCGGGGCTCGACCCGCTCAGGGCCGCGGCCGCGGCGCGACCGAGGTCCCCCGCCGAGGGGTAGCGGTCGCCCGGCTCCTTCGACATCGCCCGGACGACGACGTCGTCGAGCGCCATCGGCACCGCGGCGGCGTGCAGCGACGGCGCCGGCGGCGGGTCGTGGAGGTGGGCGTAGAGGCGCGCCGCCTCGCCCTCACGCGGGAAGGGCACCTCGCCGGTGAGCAGCTTGAAGAGCAGGCAGCCGAGGGCGTAGACGTCGGCGCGCGCGTCGACGGCGCCGCCGGAGATCTGCTCCGGCGCGACGTAGTCGAGCGTGCCGACGAAGCGGCCGGTTTGGGTCAGGCCGGACTCGGTGGCGACATTGCGGGCGACGCCGAAGTCGGTGATGTAGGCGTGGTCCTCCCCACCGACGTCTGAGAGGAGGACATTCGCCGGCTTGACGTCGCGATGGACGAGGCCGGCGGCGTGGATCGCGTCGAGGCCGTTGCCGACCTGGGCGATCAGGGGCGCCGCGACCGTGGGCTCGAGGCGACCCTCACGGGCGAGGCGGCGTCCGAGGTCCGAGCCCGAGACGTAGCGCATCGCGATGAAGGGGACGCCCTCCTCCTCGCCGGCGGCGTAGATCGGCACGACGTTGGGGTGCTCGATCGAGGCAGCGATCCGCGACTCCTCGGCGAAGCGCCGGGAGAAGACCTCTTCGTCGGCCGCCTCGGGGGCGATCAGCTTGAGGGCCACGCGCCGATCGAGCCGGGGCTCGATCGCCAGATAGAGCACACCCATGCCGCCGCGACCAAGCTGGCGCTCGATCCGGTAGCCGGCGAACTCGTCGCCGGCGGAAAGGTCGGTCCAGCCGCTGCCCCGCTGCATGCCGAGACTTAACCAAACCTCCGCGAGGCGGCGCCGGTACCCGCCTAGACTTTGCTGGAGTCCGAGATGAGGCGCTTTGCGGTCATAGGGATACTGCTCGCCATCGCGTCTTTCGGCGCCCCGGGCGCCTTCGGCGAGGTCGAACGGACCGGGAACCTGATCGTCGCCTTCGACGGCCGCTTCCTCCCCCGCGCTCTGCCGCGTGACCGCGACGCCCCGATCAGCGTCGACCTCAACGGCCGGATCCGGACCCTCGACGGCTCGCGCCCGCCCCAGCTCCGCCGCATCTCGATCGCCGTGAACCGCCACGGTCGGCTCTCGACCGCAGGGCTGCCCACCTGCACCCCGGCGCAGCTCGAGTCGACGAGCCCGCAGGTGGCGCTGTCCCGGTGCGGCCGGGCCCTGGTCGGCCGTGGGCGCTTCGGCGCGCAGGTCGAGCTCCCCCAGGCAGCGCCGTTCCCGGCGGAGGGGTCGATGCTCGCCTTCAACGGCCGCGCCCGCGGGGGGCCCGCCGTCTTCCTCCACATCCACGGCTCCAAGCCGATCGACATCACCGTCATCCTCACCTTCGAGATCAACCGTCGTCCCCACCGGAGGTTCGGCACGGTCTTCACCGCCCGGATCCCCCGCATCGCGGGGGACTTGGGCTATGTCACCAACATCTCGCTCGGCTTCGATCGCCGCTACCGACATCGCGGCGAACCGCGCAGCTTCCTAAGCGCGCGCTGCGCCGCCCCCGCCGGGTTCCCGGGCGCGCTCTTCTCGTTCGCCCGCGGCATCTTCCACTTCGCCGACGGCCGCCGAGTCAGCACGACCCTGGTCGACAACTGCACCGTCCGGTAGTCGGCTCAAGCATCTTCGTTCGATCGTCCGCACCCCTTGCGTTCGCCCCATCTGCTGCCGATGAGAGGGAAATGCACCTGATCGGTCGCATTTGGAATGCCCTCCTGGGGCCGAGCGGGTGGCGTTCGATGGTCGGGCCGGGCGCCTTCGTCGTAATCGGTGTCGGCCTGCTCGTCTACGACCATCTCAACCAGCGCGTGCCGGCGCTTGTCTTCTGGCTGACCCTCGGCCTGATCGTCACCGTCTTCGTGCGGATGGTCGAAACCAACAGGCGCCAGTCCAAGGCTCTCGCCAAACAGCGGCGCGACGCGTTGAACGACCAGGTCACCGGGCTGCGCAACCGCGGCAGCCTCGAAGCCGACATCCACGCCGCCGCGGCGGCGGCCGGTGAGGGTTGGGGCCTCGTCCTGCTGGAGCTCGAGGGGCTCGAGGCCCGCAACGACAGCCTCGGCTACAGCGCCGGCGACGAGGTCCTGCGCGGCTGCGCCCGGCAGCTCGTCGACACGGCCGTACCGCTTGACGGGATCGCTTACCGGGTTGCGGCCAGTCGGCTGGCCGTGCTGGTGCCGGTCGGCAACCGGGAGCTGGGCGAGATCGTCCTCACTATCACCGGTTCGCTGCAGAGCGACGATCAGGAGACGGCGGTCGGGCTCTCCCACGGCGAGGTAACGATCCCGGCCGAGGCCGGGGATCCCGATGCCGCCTTTCAGGTCGCCGGCCGGCGGCTTGCCGTACACCGACAGCGCCGTCACCGCTCGGCGCGCCGCCAGGCCCACGCCGTGCTGATGGCGGCGCTCGACGCGCGCGACCCGGACCTGCGCGACCGCCTGCGCGTCGCCGCGTACAGGGCGATCTCTTTGGCGCGTCGCTTCGAGCTGGACCGCGAGCAGATCGACGACATCGCGCTCGCCGTCGAGCTGCAGAAGGTCGGACTGCTGGCGGTACCGGAGGCCGTCCTGCAGAAAGAGACGAGGCTCGATGAGGCGGAGACGGCGATGATCAGGAGCCACACCGTCGCGGGCGAGCGGATCATCGGCGCCGCCGCCGGGCTGGCGTCAGTCGCCGGGCTGGTCCGCTCGAGCGCCGAGCACTACGACGGCAGCGGCTACCCCGACGGCCTCGCGGGTGACGCAATCCCGCTGGGATCGCGTCTGATCTCAGTCGCCATCGCCTTCGCGGCGATGACCTCGCCGCGAGCCGGACGCGCCCCGCTTGGCTATGCCGAGGCGCTGGCCGAACTGCGCCGCACCTCCGGCAGCCAGTTCGACCCACGCGTCGTCGAGGCTCTCGCCCAGGACGTGGCCGAAGAGACCGCCCCGGTGCCGGCGCCCGCCTACGGCGCGTTTTCGTCGGCGTAGTCTTCGGCTTCTTCGATCCCCTTCTGCGCTTCGGCCTTGCCCTCTTCGATGCCCTCCTGAGCTTCCCGCTTGGCCTTTTCAATCGCCTTGCTGGCCTCGTCCGAGCCGCCTTCGACACCGCCCTTCACTTCTTCTTCGGCCTTCTCGAAGCCCTTCGAGACCTCGTCCTTGGCCTTTTCGATGCCCTGCCCGGCTTCCTCGGCGCCCTGTTCGATCCGCTCCTGGGCGTCGCTGTTGACCTGATCGGCATCGTCGTCCCCGCAGCCTGCCCAGGCGACCCCGGCGATGCCCATGCACAGGGC
>JBKPOW010000234.1:0-12797 GCA_046733275.1 Actinomycetota bacterium | reverse complement strand
GGCCTGGACCGCGCGGACTACGCCGTCGATGTGGCACGCGAGCTGTACCTGCCGGCCAAGATGCTCGCCTTCAACTCGTGGCTCGAGCTGCAGGCGCCATCCGCCGGTCCCCTTATCTCCGTCGTCCTCGCCACCAGAGATCGACCGCAACTGCTTGCCCGCGCGATCCCTTCGGTGCTCTCACAACGCAACGAGCACTGGCAGCTGGTGGTAATCGACGACGGTACGGATCCCGACACGCGCGCGGTCGTCGGCTCGTTCGGTGACGAGCGGGTGCTCCTGGTGAAGGGTCCACGGCGGGGGCTGAGCGCCGCCCGCAACGCCGGCCTCGATCGGGCCGGTGGAGAGATCGTCTGTTATCTCGATGACGACAACGTGATGCACCCTGGCTGGCTGCAAGCGGTCGCCTACGTGTTCGCCTCGCGCGAGGACGTCGAGATCGCCTATGGGATCACGCTCGCCGAGCATCGAGTCGCCGACGATCTCGGCGATCCGGGCTGGTGGCCGTCTTTCTGGCAACTGCCCTGGCAACGCGAGACCCTGCTTCAGGAGAACGTCACCGACGCCGGCGCGCTGGCCCACCGCCGCGACCTCGCCGGGGCCCGCTTCGACGAGTCCCTCACGACGGGCGAGGATTGGGATCTGCTGCTGCGGCTGACCGCTGAGCGCAACGCCCTCGCCGTGCCCGCTCTCTCTCACGCCTACGCAATGGACGGCGTCGACAGAATGTCGCGCGATCCCCGCCACAAGACAGGCGTGGCGGAGATCCGCCGCCGCTACGAAGTTCGCTGAGGCGGCGGCGGATGGAGCTGGAGACCGTAGTGGTCAGCCATGGCGCCGAGGACCTGCTGCGGCGATGCCTGCGCTCGCTGGAGGCGCATCCCCCGCGGGAGGGGATGTCGGTAACGGTCGTGGACAGCGGCAGCCCGGACTCGACGCCGGAAATGGTCGCGCGCGAGTTCCCGGCGGTGCGGCTTATCCGGCGGGGAAATATCGGCTTCGCCGCCGCCAACAACCTCGCCCTGCGCGAAAGCAGGGCGGACGAGGTGCTGCTGCTGAACCCCGATACTGAGGTCTACGAAGGCACGCTCGACGCGGCTCTCGGCCGCCTACGTGGCGACCGGCGGATTGGGATGGTTGGCGTCAAGCTCGTCACGGAGAACGGCGAGCTCGACCACGCTTGCAAGCGCTCGTTCCCGACCCCGCTCTCGGCCCTCGCCCACTTCATCGGCATCGGCCGAGCGAAGGATGCCTCGGGCGCCCTCAGCCAATACCGGGCGACCCATCTCGGTGACGACGAGCCGGGCGAGGTCGATGCCGTCAACGGCGCTTTCATGCTCTGCAGAGCCGAGGCGGTGCGCCACGTTGGACTACTCGACGAGGGCTACTGGCTCTACATGGAGGACCTCGATTGGTGCCACCGCTTCTGGGACGCCGGCTGGAAGGTCTTCTACGAGCCGGCGGGCGTGGCCCTGCACGTCAAGGGTGGCTCCAGCAGCGGGCGCCGTGGCCTGCGCCAAGAGATCGCCTTCCATCGCGGGATGGCCCGCTTCTACCGCCGCTTCGATGCCCCAGCCCACAACCTCCTTGCCAACACCGCCGTTTACGCCGGCATAGCGGCAAAGCTGATCGCGAGCCTGCTGGTCACGGTGGCGAAACGGATCCGGGATCCGCTCGCGCCTTCGCGGGCGTGGAAGACTAGGCGCCGGTGAGCGGAGCAAGTGCAGGCAAACGAGACCGGCTCGGCTGGCGATCACGCCTGCGCGCCGCCGCCGGGGCGCTGCGCCGGCCCGTTCCCGAGGAGAGGGCTACCGAGCCCGCGGCGGACTCGATCGACCGGGCGATCGAGGCTCTGGCCGCAGCATCGGTTGACGAAATACAGCGGCGTGGCTACCACTTCCAGCGCCGCGACTACTACAGCGCCCTAAACGATCTTGCCTTCCTGCGCGAGAACTGGGACCTTTGGCACGAGCGCCCACTGCCGGCGGGAATCGAGTGGAATCTCGACGCTCAGCTCGGCGAGATCCGCCGCATCGCCCCCTATCTCGCCGAGATGGCTGACGTCCCGATGGCCGCCGTCGAGGACGCGCCTACCTACCGCGGGGAAATCGATTTCTGGCGCGGCGCCGACGCGATGGTTCATTACGGGCTGCTGCGCCGGGTCAAGCCGCGCCGCGTCGTCGAGATCGGCGCGGGCTGGTCGAGCCTGCAGATGGCCGATGCACTCGAGCGCAACCGCGAGGAAGGAGCCGATCGCGCCGAGGTCGACCAGATCGAGCCTTTCCCGCGCACAGCGCTCCTCAGCGCCCTCCCTGAGCACTGGGCCTTGCACGAGACCGTCTTGCAACGAGCCGACTTGGGCCTCTTCGATGCGCTCGGCGCCGGTGACATCTGCTTCTACGACGGCTCGCACGTGGCACGCGCCGCCAGCGACGTCGTCTGGTTCTTCTTCGAGATCCTGCCGCGGCTGAAGCCGGGCGTCCTCGTTCACGTCCACGATGTCTTCTGGCCCGCCGATTACCCCGACGAATGGATCTTCGATCGAAACCAGACCTGGAATGAGCAATACGTCCTTCAGGCCTTCCTCATGTACAACGAGCTTTTCGAGCCGATCATCTGCAACAGCATGCTTTTCCAGAGGAGGAGGGAGGCCCTCGCGGAGCTCTTCGCGGTGACGTCCGAGACCCAGCACAGCGGCGTCAGCGTCTGGTTGCGTCGCCTTTGAGCCGGCTCGGCAGAGTGCAAAACTAGGAGGGAACCCCGGTCTCCCCACCGCTCGCGCGAGGAGGGATAGGTGTGCGGAAGTACGTCGTGACTCTCGTCGCCATCGCTTCGCTCTCCACCGCAAGCCCCGCCTGGGGCTTGAGCCTGGAGGAGGTGGGGACCTTCGAACAACCGGTCTACGTCACGTCGCCCCCCGACAACGCCGACAGCCTTTTCGTCCTCGAGCGGAAGGGGACGATCAAGCTGGTCGAGGAAGAGACGATCGGCACCTACCTCGACTTGAGATCGCTGGTCAGTTGCTGCGCGGGGGAGCGCGGCGCCGCCTCGCTGGCCTTCGCACCCGATTTCGCCACGAGCCGCAAGCTCTACGTCGCGTACACCGCCGCAGAAAGCATCGCACAGGACGAGGGTGACCTCGTCGTCGAAGAGCTCCTCGCCCCTGCGAACCCGGACGATGCCTTCGCCTTGCGCCGCGTGTTGACTATCCCCCACGGCATGGCGAACTTCCACAATGGGGGCCAGCTCCAGTTCGGACCCGACGGCTACCTTTACCTCTCGGTCGGCGACGCGCTCCAATATGAAGCCTCCCAGGACCCAGAGAGCGCCCTCGGCAAGATCCTTCGGTTCGACCCAGACCCGCGTCTTTCCCTCCCGTTCACTCCGCCGCCAGATAATCCTTTTCTAGGTGGGTCGGTTCTCGGTGACCTCGTTTGGGCGATGGGATTGCGCAACCCCTTCCGCTTCTCCTTCGATCGTCTCAGCGGCGACCTGATTGTCGGCGACGTCGGCGAGAACACCCGCGAGGAGCTCGACTGGGCACCCAGCCCAGCCGCAGGCACTGTCGGGGGGAAGGGCGCAAACTACGGCTGGAGCTGTTTTGAGGGCTCTTTGCCCGGTCTCGGCGCGGCAAGCCCGTCGTGCGTCGGCAGGAGTACCGGCGAGTTCGTCGCTCCGGTCTTCGAGTACGGCCACGTGATGCCCGGCGAAAAGGGTGCGATCTGCAGCGGCTCGATCATCGCCGGTTACGTCGTGCGCGATCCCGATCCCAGCCTCGGCGATCTTTACGGTCGCTACGTCTACGCTGACTTCTGCACCGGCGACATCCGTACCCTGCGGCTGCCGTCCGCCGGACCCAGGCTCGCCGTCGACGACTGCTCGTTGGGGCTGCGTCTGCCTTCGGCTCGTCCCGTCTCCTTCGGCGAGGACGCGGCAGGCAGGGTCTACGTCGCCTCGCTCGCCGGAGGTGTCTTCAGGATCGCCGGGCCGGCATTCGAAGGCTGCCCATCCTCACCCTCGTCCACTGAGACCCGGACCTCGTCGACTCCCACCCCGCCGGCCACGAGCCGGTATTTGCGCTTGAGGGCAGCGCGGCTGGCGGGAAGGCCCAACCGGGTGTTGATCGCGGTCTTCCTTTCACCCTGCGAGGGGCAGGCGGAGAGGACCGTGCAGCTACGCAGGGGCAGCAGACCCAGCGGCTCCAAGCGCATCGGTTCGGACTGCAAGGCCCGCTTCTACCGGCGCGTCCTGCGGCGCTCGACCTTCCGCGCAAGGCTCGTCCCCGAGCCCGGCGAGGAGATAGTGATCTCCCCCCGTCTGGCCCTCTCCGGACCACTCGGCGCGGCCAACTAAACGACTGTTGGATATAGGCTGGGCCTAGCTGCTCGGGAAGGAGGCCGTAAACGTGCGCAGATACTTCATCGTCACGCTCATCGCGGGGATCGGGCTGACAGCCTTCGCTGTTACTACAGGAACCGCTGTCCAGCAGTACGTCCAGATATGTTTGCGGTCGACCTCCTTTTCGACGGAATGTGAGGGGCGTGTGGAATTCGACGCCGGGGTGTCGATCGCGCCTAGGAAGCTTCCGGCGCGGGAGCTGGCCCCCATCGCCCTTCAGGCGCACGGCAGGATCGCCAACCAGTACGGTGGCCACCCGCCCGCTCTGCGCGAGGTGCTCGTCAACGTCGCCAAGGACGTGGCGATCGATACCGCCGGCCTGCCGGCCTGCCCGCTCCGCCGGCTTGAGAGCAGTCGGGTGGCTGCGGCACGCCGGCTGTGCCATGAGGCGATCGTCGGTGGTGGCGTGGCTCATATCGGGTTCGCCTCGTCGGAGACGATCGTCGAGGCTCCGCTGACGCTCTTCAACGGCGGCACCTCGGGTGGAGAGACGCGGCTCTTCGTACATAGTGCGATTTCGGTCCCCCAGCCGATTCCTTTGGTCGCCATCGGCAAGATCTCGCCTGAACAGAATGGGCTGATCTCCGTTTGGCGGCTTCCGTCCATCCTCGAAGGAGACGGCTCACTCGTCGACTTCAGGCTCAAGGTGAACCGTCGGTTCGAGAGCGGCGGAACGGATCGCAGCTACCTCGCCGCGAAATGCATTGGCGATGCCTTCCGAATCAACATCCCCAAAATTCTCTTCAGGAACGAAGCCAAGACGCCCGGCGTCGGCGCACAGACCCAGCTTAAAGGCAGGCTCGTCGCCCCCTGCTCAAAGCTGAGTGGCGATTAGGCCGATCAGGGTCACGATGGCTGCGGTGCAGAACTGGAACAGGAGGCGGTAGAGGCGCTCGAAGCGTTCGCCGACGCGGTGAGGCTAGGGCCCTGCGTAACGGCGGAAGAGCCCGCAATGTCCGCGTTTTTCAGAGCTGAGTCCCGATCAGGATTATCAGCCCGGCGATTGCGACACTGCAGAACTGGATGAGCAGGCGGTACATGCGCTCGAAGCAATCGTCGACTCGCTCGAAGCCGGCTTCCATCGTCCTCCGCTGTTCGCGCAGGTCGGCATTGACTCGCGAGAAACCCCTCTCCATCCGAGCAGCCAGCGCATTGACCTTGGCGTCAACCGCAGAAATTTCGGCCTCTAGAGCGTCCATTTTCTTCTCGTTCCAGCTGTCAAGCATCACAGCATTATTGCAGCTTAAACATTTCTCTGGGTACTCGGGGGCGCCGCTCAAATCTGAGTGGCGATTAGGCCAATCAGGGCGGCGATTGCTACGCCGCAGAACTGGAACAGGAGCCGGTGAATTCGTTGGAAGCCGGCTTTCGTCTCCTGCTGCAGTTCGCGCATCTCCTGGCGCTGTTCGCGAAGCTCAGCGACAACAGCGTCGACCTTAGCGTCCACCCTGTTGACCTTGACCTCGACGGCGTTGACCTTGGCGTCGAGGGCGTCCATCTTGTCGTCGTTCCAGCGCTCGAGCATCACGGGCATGATTGCACTTCAAAGGTTTCGACGACGGAAACTCTCCCCCTCTGGGCACCGGGCATGGGGTGAAATGTCCGCAAAATCCGCGGTTAAAAGGGCAGGGTGTCGGCCACATCTGCGAGCCGAGGTGCCTGCTTGTCGCGCTCGCTCAGCAGCGGGTCGTCGAGCGGCCACTCGACGCCGACGTCGGGGTCGTCCCAGGCGATGCCGGACTCGGTCGCCGGGTCGTAGGTGCTGGAGAGCAGGTAGGCGACGTCGGCCTCCTCGCTGAGCACGGCGAAGCCGTGACCGAAGCCGGCCGGGACGAAGAGCTGGCGGTGGCGCTCGTCGTCGAGCTCGTGTCCCTCCCACTGGCCGTAGGTGGGCGAGTCGCGCCGCAGGTCGACAGCGACGTCGAAGATCCGCCCGCGCGGGCAGCGGACCAGCTTCGCCTGCCCCGGCTCGGTCTGGAAGTGGAGCCCCCGCAGCGTCCCCTGTGCGGAGCGCGAGTGGTTGTGTTGGACGAACTCGACGTCTATGCCGAGATCCGAACAAAGATCGCGCCTATAGGTCTCGACCATGAACCCACGACGATCGCCGTGAACATCCGGTTCGAGTAAGACAACTCCATCCAGTTTCGTTGGTAAAGATTTCACTCGGATCGGGCACGGCCAGGGGCCAGCATCGGATCAACCCAGAGCCTTGCCGTACTGCTTTTCGTAGTAGTCCCTGTACTCGCCGGAGCGGATCGGGCCCCACCACTCCTCGTTCTCGCGGTACCACCGCACCGTGCGCTCGAGGCCCTCGGCGAAGTGGACCTGCGCCTCCCAGCCGAGCTCGTCGCGCAGCTTCTGCGAGGAGAGCGAGTAACGCCGGTCGTGGCCCGGGCGGTCGGTGACGTACTCGATCTGCGACTCCTCGGCGCCGGTCAGCTCGATCACCCGCTTGACAACCTCGATGTTCTCGCACTCGTCGGGGCCGCCGACGTTGTAGGCCTCGCCGGGGCGGCCCCTCGACAGCACCGTGTGGATGCCGCGGCAGAAGTCCTCGACGTAGAGCCAGTTGCGCACCTGCTTGCCGTCTCCGTAGACCGGCAGCGAGTCGCCGTGGATCGCGTTCAAGACCATCAGTGGGATCAGCTTCTCCGGGTACTGGCGCGGACCGTAGTTGTTGGAGCCGCGCACGATCGAGGCATCGATCCCGTAGGTGTGGACGTGCGCTGAGACGAGCAGGTCGCCGGCCGCCTTGGTCGCCGAGTAGGGCGAGGAGGGGTCGAGCGGCGAGTCCTCGGTGAAGGAGCCCGACTCGATCGAGCCGTAGACCTCGTCGGTCGAGACCTGCAGGTAGCGCTCGACCCCCAGCTCGCGGGCGGCGTCGAGCAGGGTGCCGGTGCCGATCACGTGCGTGCGGGCGAAGGCGTCCTGGTCCTCGATCGAGCGGTCGACGTGAGACTCGGCGGCGAAGTTGACCACCGCGTCGCAGCCCTCCATCGCCTCGCTCACGACCGCCGGGTCCTCGATCGCGCCGACGACGAGGTCGGTGCCCACGGGCAAGTTCTCGCGCCGGCCGGCGTAGGTGAGCTTGTCGAGTACCCGCACCTCGTGCTCGTCGCCGATCAGGCGCACGTAGGTGGAGCCGATGAAGCCGGCTGCGCCGGTGACGAGGATCTTCACGCCGCCGCCTCGATCTCGGCGCGCCGCTGGGAGAGGTAGGCAGCGAGGCCGTCCTGCCAGGAGGGAAGCTCGATCGCGTGCTCGCGCTGGCTGGTCAGCGCCGAGTAGGGCGGGCGCGGAGCCGGACGGCCGAGCATGTCGGTGGTCGCCGACATCACTTTGCACTCGACCTTGGCCTGATCGAAGATCTCACGGGCGAACTCGTACCACGAGCAGGCCCCAGCGGCGGCCATGTGGTGGATGCCGAACTCGACTCCCTCGATCAAACGAACGATGCCGTAGGCGAGGTGCCAGGTGTAGGTCGGCGAGCCGACCTGGTCGCGCACCACCAGGACCTCGCCGTGGTCGCCGGCGAGGCGCAGCATCGTCTCGACGAAGTTGTGCCCGCCGGTGCCAAACAGCCAGGCCGAGCGGACGACGAAGTGACGCTTGTTGGCGGCGCGGGTGGCCTCCTCGCCGGCAAGCTTGCTGCGGCCGTAGGCCGAGAGCGGCGCCGTCTGGTCGGTCTCGACGTAGGGTGCGCCCTTGCTGCCGTCGAAGACGTAGTCGCTGGAGAGGTAGACGACCGAGGCGCCGACCGAGGCGGCGGCGGCGGCGACGTTGCCCGCCCCGCCGCCGTTGATCCGCGTCGCCTCCTCCTCGGCCTCCTCGGCGCCGTCGACGTCGGTCCAGGCGGCGCAGTTGATCGCCACGTCGGGTCGCTCCAGCTCGAACCTCGCCCCTACCGCCGCCTCGTCGCCGATGTCGAGCTCGGCGTGGCCGTAGCCGACCACCTGGTGGCCGGCGTTGCCGGCGGCGAGCATCACGTCGCGGCCGAGCATCCCGCCCGCCCCGGTGACCAGCAGCTTCATCGCGAGCGCTCCATCAGACGATCTTGATCTCCGACTTGTCGCCGACCAGCATCTGCAGCGTCTTCGGCATCCCCTCGCTGCGGGTCAGCTTCACTTCGCGGCCGAGCAGGCTCGCCTCCATGCGGGTGCCGAGGTCCTCGATCACGGAGCCGGAGAGGACGATCGAGTGCTCGATCTCGGAGCGGCAGATGCGCACATTCTCGCCGATCGAGGTGTAGGGGCCAACGTAGGCGTCCTCGATCCTGGCGCCGGCGCCGATAACCGTCGGGCCGCGCACGACCGAGCCGCTCAGGTGAGCGCCGGCCTCGATCACGACCCTGCCCTCGACCCGGCTCGCCTCGTCGACCTCGCCCTCGACGTGCGGTTCGATCTCCTCCAGCACGAGGCGGTTGGCCTCGAGCATGTCGGCGAGCTGACCGGTGTCCTTCCACCAGCCGCTGACCACCTCGGACTGCACCCGGTGGCCGTCCTCGATCAGGCTCTGGATCGCCTCGGTGATCTCGAGCTCGCCCCGCCAGGAAGGCTTCAGCCCGCGGGCCGCCTCGAAGATCGCCGGCTGGAAGAGGTAGACGCCGACCAGGGCGAGGTTGGAAGGCGGCTCCTTCGGCTTCTCGACCAGGCGGACGACGTGCTCGCCGTCGAGCTCGGCGACGCCGTAGTGCTCGGGCTCGGAGACCGGGGTGAGCAGGATCAGCGCGTCGGGCTCGGACTGGCGGAAGCTGGCGACGAGACCGCGCAGGCCGTCGGCGAGCAGGTTGTCGCCGAGGTACATGACGAAGGGCGAGCCGGCGATGAATTCCTCCGCCGTGAGCACCGCGTGGGCGAGGCCGGCGGGCTCGTCCTGGACGATGTAGGTGATCTCGGCGCCGAACTGCGAGCCGTCGCCGGCGGCGGCGCGGATCTCCTCGCCCGTCTCCGGGGCGATGATGATCCCGATCTCCTTCACCCCCGCATCGACCAGCGCCTCGATCCCGTAGAAGAGCACGGGCTTGTTGGCCACGGGCACGAGCTGCTTGGCCGAGGTGTGCGTGATCGGGCGCAGACGAGTGCCCGCCCCGCCCGAGAGGATCAGTCCCTTCAAGGGCTCCATTGCCAGGCTGCAACCCTACTGCGCAGTCGGCCCTTCTGGCTCGGCGGTGAAGGGACTGCAAGCGGCGTGGCTACGATAGGCCGCCCCATGAGAGCCGAGACGCACGAGGACGAGCTCGAGGCCAGGCAGCGAGCCGAGCTGGACAGGCAGCGGGAGGAGTTCCACCGTGAGCTCAGCCGGCGCGCCTTTCGCATCAGCGAGCTCGAAGAAGAGGTGATCGAAGTGGCGCAGACCTACGAGCGTTCGCTCAGCTGGAGGATTACCAGCCCGGTGCGGGCCGTGGCCGCAAAGCTGCGGCGGGGCTGAGCCGATGCCGAGAGACGCCTGGACGCTGAAATCGCGGATCCCGCCGCGTCTCCTCACCTTGCTGCGGCGGCTGCGGGAGCTTGCCCGCCAGGGACGCCGGCTCCATCTCCACCGCCCCCGGGCACGGCGCGAAGCGGCGCTGCGCGAAGTCGAGGTGCTCGAGTCGAGGCCGCTGATCTCGCTGGTGATGCCGACCTATAGATCGGACCTGCGCTACCTGCGCAAGGCGGTCGACTCGGTGCGCGCGCAGCACTACCCCGAGTGGGAGCTCTGCATCGTCGACGACGGCTCCGGAGACCCCAGCCTGATCGCCGCGATTGAGCGCCTCGCCGCCGCCGACAGCCGCATCAGGTTCGAGCCGCTGCCCGAGAACGGGGGCATCTCGGCCGCCTCCAACGCCGGCCTGGCGATGTGCGGAGGCGAGTTCGTCGGCTTCCTCGACCACGACGACGAGCTGACGCCCGACGCTCTGCTGCGGGTCGCGCAAACGCTCGCCGCCGATCCCGGCCTCGACATCGTCTACTCCGACTCCGACAAGCTCACCCTGCACGGCGTGCGGGCGGATCCCTTCCTCAAGCCCGACTGGTCGCCGGTCTACGCCCTGGGCGCGATGTACATCGGCCACCTGCTGGTGGTGCGCCGCAGCATCGCCGAGGCGACCGGGGGGTTCGACCCTGCCTTCGACACGATCCAGGACTTCGAGTTCGTGCTGCGCGTCTCCGAGCGCACCGACCGCATCCACCACATCCCGCAGACGCTCTACCACTGGCGGGCGATCCCGGGCAGCATCGCCGCCGGCACCGAGCAGAAGTCGGGAGTCGAGGAGCTGCAGGCGCGCGCGGTCAGCGCCCACCTCGAGCGCCGCGGGGTCGCGGCGCTCGCCGTCCCCCACCCGACGATCCCGCACCGGGCGGTGCTGGCGCCGCGCAACGGGTCGGCGTCGCGGGCCAGGGTCAGCGTCGTGATCGCCGCCGGAGGCGGCGACGACGGGCTGCGGCGGCTGCTCAGCTCTTTGCTCGCGCGCACGTCCCACGGCGAGCTCGAGGTCGTCGTCGTCGGCCAGGGCGACCCCGCCCCTCCCGACACGCCCGAGCGCGTCACCTGGATGGCGGGCGAGCCCGGGCCCTTCCGGCGCGGGCGGGCAAACAACCTCGGCGCCGCCGCGGCGAGCGGCGAGTACCTGCTCTTCCTCGGCGAAGACCTGGAGGTGGTCGAGGAGGACTGGATCGAGCGGCTCCTCCTGCACGCCGTCCTACCGGGCGTCGGCGCCGTGGGCCCGCTGCTCACCCGTCCCGATGGCCTGGTCGACCAGGCGGGCGTGGCGATCGGCCTGCGCGACCCCGCCGCCCCGATGCTGGCCGGCTTCCCAGCCGAGGGCGACGGCTATTACGGCGCCCTCCCCTGCGCGCGCGAGGTCTCGGCCTTGAGCGCCGAATGCCTGCTCGTCGCCAAGCCCGATTTCGACGCCGAGGGCGGCTTCAACGAGCTCTACAGCTCCCAGTACGAGGACTACGACTTCTGCCGGCGCCTCGCCCAGCGGGAGCTGAGGTGCGTCTATGCCCCCCGGCCGCGCCTGGTCAACCACCGCACGCCCGCCTCGCGCCGCGCCGCCGTCGACGCCACCGACAGGGCCCTCTTCGTTGACTGCTGGTATGACGAGTTGATGCGCGGCGACCCCTACTTCAACCCCGGCTTCGCCCGCCAGCTCGCCGACTACGTGCCCGCGGGCTGGCGCGAACGGGTCTACCGCGCCGCGGCGCCACTGGGCAGGCGATGAGGCTCTTCATCGTCTACTTCGGGCCGTTCGACGTCAACAGCGGCATCCAGGCCCACCACTTCGGCAACGAGCTGACCGATCGCGGCTGGGAGGTGATCGTCGCCGGCCGCGGCGACCCCGCCCGCGCCAGGGCCGTGGGCGAGCCGCGCTTCGAGTGCATCTCGCACGACCAGGTCGGCGCCCGCCTGCGCGAGCTGCGCCGCAGCCGGCGCGAGACGGTGGTCCTCGCCTGGACCCCGCGCGAGCGGGTGCGCCGCCTGGCGCTCGACGCCGTGCGCGAGCTCGACGCCGCCTACGTCGTCCACCTCGAGGACAACGAGGAGCTGCTGATCGAGTCGGCCCTCGGACGTTCGCTGGACGAGCTCAGCCGGCTGCCCCTGCGCCAGCAGGACAGCCTCGTGCCGATCGACCTGATCCACCCCACCCATCACCGCGAGTTCCTCGACGGGGCCGCCGGGATCACCGTG
Source organism: Actinomycetota bacterium (assembly GCA_046733275.1). GTDB lineage: Bacteria > Actinomycetota > Thermoleophilia > Solirubrobacterales > 70-9 > VRUE01. Next base: position 728 of record JBKPOW010000234.1, on the reverse strand, counting down.
ATCACCGAGGCGCTCGACGAGTTCAACCTGGCCGGCCGACCGCACAGGGTCGTCCGCCCCGGCATCGACCTCGACCGCTTCCGGCCGGACCTGGAGGGCCCCTCTCGCCGCGAGATCGGGCTGGGCGAGGACGACTTCGTCCTCGTCTACCACGGCACGATCCACTACGCCAACCAGCACGAGATGCTGAGCCTCTACCTGGCGGTCAAGCTGCTGCAGCGGCGCGGCCACCCGGTTCGCCTGGTCCGCCTCGGCCACACCGAGTTCGGCGGCCCCGACCCGCGCTCGTTCCGCGCTCTCGGCGACGGGGTGGTCGAGCTCGGGCCGGTCGCCTGGCGCGAGATCCCGGCCTACCTCGCGCTCGCCGACGCCTACGTGCAGCCCGGTCCGCCGGATGACTTCAACCGCTACCGGCTGCCCTCCAAGCTGCCGGAGTTCTTGGCGATGGGACGGCCGGTTATCTTGCCGCACTGCAACATCGGCAACGACCTGAGGCACGGAGAGGACGCGCTCTTGCTGGAGCAGGGAAACGCAATCGAGATCGTCGCCCGGGTCGAGGAGCTGCTCGCCGACCGCGATCTTGCCCAGCGGCTCGGCGCCGGCGCCCGCCGCTTCGCCGCCGAGAGCCTGAGCTGGGAGGCGAACGCCGCCGGCCTGGCCGACTTCCTGCGCCAGGCGCATGCCGACCGCGGCCCCGTGGGCTCGGCCGCGTGAGCGCCGCCGCCGCC
>JBKPOW010000233.1:0-20464 GCA_046733275.1 Actinomycetota bacterium | reverse complement strand
GCGAAGTCGCGCACGGTGAGGCTGCCGACCTCTGTGCCGACGACCTCGGGATCGATGTCGAACATGGCGACGACCTCGAAGCCGTGGTCGGCGAAGATGTCGGAGCTGGCGATCGCCTGGCCGAGGTCGTCGGCACAGAGGTCGGCAGCCTCACCGTGCGCGACTTCGCCGAGCTGGGTGACATCGTCGCCGAGCAAGAGATCGTCGTCGGCGTGCTTGCCGTGCCGGCGGCCGCGGCCCAGGCGGTCGCCGACCACCTGGTCGAGGCCGGGGTGAAGATCATCTTCAACTACTCCGAGCAGCTGTTGCAGGTACCGCCAGAGGTGACGGTCCACACCTCCAGCCCCGCCGTCGACCTCCTCTACGCGCTCTACTTCTACCTCACCTAGGAAAGGCCCCAGCCCTTGTCCCTGGACCTCGACCTGGCTCGGGAGAGATTCGAGTCCTCGACCGATTTCACGATCGGGCTCGAGGAGGAGTTCGCGATCGTCGACCCGGCGACGCTGGAGCTGGAGCACCGCTTCGAGGATCTCTACGCCGCTTGCCAGAAGGACGAGGTGCTGGCGGAGTCGGCCGCGGGCGAGCTGATCGCCTCCGAGATCGAGATCCGCTCCGGGCGCTCGGAGACCTTCGCCGCGGCGATGGACGCCCAGCGCGAGCGCCGCGACCGGCTCTTCGAGCTGGCCGACGGGATGGGGCTGGCGCTGGCGGCGATGGGCACCCACCCCTGGGCCGACTACCTCGACCAGCGGATCATCGACACCCCTCACTACAACCGGCTGCGGCGCGAACTGGGTTGGGTGGCGCAGCGCAACAACACCTGGAGCCTGCACGTCCACATGGGGATCCAGGGCGCCGACCGGGCGATCGCCGTCTGCGACTGGCTGCGCGAGCTGCTGCCCCTGCTCCTCGCGGTCTCGGCCAACTCTCCCTTCCTCGACCGCCGCGACACCGGGCTGCACACCGTGCGCACCGAGATCTTCACCCGCACCTTCCCCCGCTGCGGCATCCCCAGCCCCTTCCGTGATTGGAAGACCTATGCCGGCTTCGTCGACACCCTGCAGCGCACCGGCAGCGCGGTCGAGTCGACCCAGCTCTGGTGGAGCGTCCGCCCGCACCACCAGTTCGGCACGGTTGAGGTGAGGATCTGCGACGCGCAGACGCGCGGCGAGGAGTCCTTCGCGGTGGCCGGCCTGATCGCCGCCTGCATCGCCCAGACGGCGCTGGAGTACGACGAGCATGGCTACGACGGGGCGGGCGCGCCGCTGCACGATCGCGAGATCGAGGAGAACCTCTGGCGGGCGATTCGCTACGGGATGAGCGGCAAGCAGATCGACTTTCGGAGCGGGGAGGAGGTCGAGGCGCGGGCGGCGCTCGACCGGCTGCTCGAGTGGACGGCGCCGGCGCGCGAACGGCTCGGGATCGATCCGCGCCTGCCGGAGCGCAACGGCGCGCAGCGCGCTCGCGAGGCCTTCGACGGCGGCCTCTCGATCGAGGACGTCTACCGCGACGCGGTGCACGAGACGCATCGCACTTACACGGCAGCCACGCAAACCGCATAGGCGTATCCGATATTCACCCCACGGGAGTAGGGCCAAAGTCGGATGCGCGGCCATCCAGGGCGGAAAACGCGGTATCCGCGCCCCCTTATAGACTCCCGCGCCGCCAAACCACCGGAGGAACCGAACTTGACCGAATTTTTGACCGATTACGGAGTCGTCGTCGCGCTCGTATGCGCCGGCGCGGCAGTGGCCTACGGGCTGATCATCACCCAGCGCCTGCTCTCGAAGTCGCCCGGCAACGAGCGCATGCAGGAGATCTCGGGCGCCGTGCAGGAAGGCGCCAGCGCCTACCTGCGCCGCCAGTACACGATCATCGCTCTCGTCGCCGTGCCGCTTGCGATCCTGCTTTGGGCGGTGCAGGGCGATGTCCTGCCCGCGATCGGCTTCGTGATCGGCGGTGTTCTCTCCGGTGCCACCGGGTTCATCGGCATGAACCTCTCGGTACGGGCCAACGCTCGCGTCGCCGAGGCGGCCCGTGGCGGCGTGCCGCCGGCGCTCGACGTCGCCTTCAAGGGCGGCTCGGTCACCGGCCTGCTCGTCGTCGGCCTCGCCCTGCTCGGCGTCGCCGGCTACTACGGCGTCCTCGTCCTCACCGACCACACCGACAAGGAGGCCGTCGACGCGCTGATCGGCCTCGGCTTCGGCGGCTCGCTGATCTCCGTCTTCGCCCGGCTCGGCGGCGGCATCTTCACCAAGGCCGCCGACGTCGGCGCCGACCTGGTCGGCAAGGTCGAGGCGGGAATCCCCGAGGACGACCCACGCAACCCGGCGGTGATCGCCGACAACGTCGGCGACAACGTCGGCGACTGCGCCGGCATGGCGGCCGACCTGTTCGAGACCTACGCGGTCACCTCGGTCGCGGTGATGCTGCTCGGCGTGCTGACCTTCACTGGCGCCGGCGGCGACTACCTGCGCGAGGTGGCGATCTTCCCGCTGGTGCTCGGTGGGGTGGCGATCATCGCCTCGATCATCGGCGCCCTTGCGGTGCGGACCAAGACCGACCGGGTCGAGGGAGCGCTGTACCAGGGCTTGATCGTCTCCGGGATCCTCTCGATCGCCGCCTTCTACCCGATCACCGAGTGGCTGATGAGCGACGCGCTGCAGTTCGGCTTCTCGGCCGGTGCAGACATCGTCAGTGTCAGCGACCTCTGGCTCTGCGCCGTGATCGGCGTCGCCGTGACGGCCCTGCTCTTCGTCATCACGGACTACTACACCTCGACCCGCCGTCGCCCGGTGCGCACGATCGCCGACGCGTCGGAGACGGGCCACGCGACCAACATCATCCAGGGACTGGCTCAGGGCTTCCAGTCGACCGCCGCGCCGGCGCTGGTGATCGCCCTGGCGATCCTCGCCGCCAATGAGCTGGCGGGCATCTACGGGATCGGCGTCGCGGTGATGGCGCAGCTCTCGCTGACTGGCCTGATCGTCGCCATGGACGCCTTCGGGCCGATCACCGACAACGCCGGGGGCATCGCCGAGATGGCGGACCTGCCCGAGGACGTGCGCAACGTCACCGACCCGCTCGACGCGGTCGGCAACACGACCAAGGCGGTCACCAAGGGCTACGCGATCGGCTCCGCCGCGCTCGCCGCGCTGGTGCTGTTCGCCGCCTTCAAGAGCGAGCTCGGCGACGAGGCGCCGGCGGGCTTCGACCTCAACGGCCTCTTCAACCTCTCCTCGCCCGAGGTGCTGATCGGGTTGATCGTCGGCGGGATGATGGTCTACCTCTTCGCCGCGCTGGCGATCGAGGCGGTTGGCCGCGCCGGCGGCCAGGTGGTCGAACAGGTGCGCCAGCAGTTCCGCGACCACCCGGGGATCATGGAGGGGACCGAAAAGCCCGAGTACGGCAAAACGGTCAGCATCGTCACCTTGGCGGCGCAGAAAGAGATGATCCTGCCGTCGCTGATCCCGATCGTCGTGCCGGTCGTCGTCGGCCTGCTCAGCGTCGACGCGCTCGGCGGCCTGCTGATCGGCGTCATCGTCGTCGGCCTCTTTGCTGCGATCTCGATGACGGCCGGCGGCGGTGCCTGGGACAACGCGAAGAAGCTGATCGAGGACGGCGCCCACGGCGGCAAAGGCTCCGAGGCCCACGCCGCCTCGGTCACCGGCGACACCGTCGGCGACCCCTACAAGGACACGGCCGGCCCGGCGATCAACCCGATGATCAAGGTGGCGAACATCGTCGCCATCCTGATCATCCCCATAGTCCACTTCTGATTCCCGACCCGGCGATCAACGTCTCCGATTTCGAGCGGGCTGCCGCCGAAAAGCTGGAGGCGGGGGTCGCCGGGTACTTCTTCGGCGGGGCCGGGGATGAGCTGACGCTGGCGGAGAATGTCTCTGCCTGGCAGCGGTGGCGGTTGCGGCCGCGGATGCTGGCCGGGTTGAGCGCTTGGGAGACCGGGGTGGAGGTGCTGGGCGGCGATGTGTCGATGCCGGTGCTGGTTGCGCCGGTCGCCTACCAGGGGCTGGTCGATGCCGATGGCGAGGCGGCCATGGCGCGGGCGGCCGCGGCCGCCGGCACGGTGATGTGCCTCTCGACCCTGGCGACGATGCGTCCGCGGCCGGTGGCCGAAGCGGCCCCCGGCGGGCGGCGCTGGTTCCAGCTCTACTGCTTCCAGGACGAGGCGGTGACGCGGGCGCTGGTCGAGGAGGCCTGCGAGTGCGGCTACGAGGCGATCGTCGTTACCGTCGACGCGCCCCGCGGCGGCAATCGCGAGCGCGACCGCCGCACCGGGTTCGAGGTCCCGGCCGAGCTCGGCGTGCCCAACGTCGAAGCGGCCCTCGGCTCGGGGAGGGCGATCACGATCGAGGAGACCTTCGAGCTGATGGAGCCGGCGCTCAGCTGGAGTTACCTGGAGGATCTGGCCTCCGAGTGCCGGGTGCCGGTCCTGGTCAAGGGCGTACTCACCGCCGAGGACGCGGCGCTGGCGGTCGAGCACGGCGCCGCCGGCGTCGTCGTCTCCAACCACGGCGGCCGCCAGCTCGACCGCTGCCTCGCCACCGCCGACGCCCTGCCCGAGGTGGTCGACGCGGTGGAAGGCCGCGTCCCGCTGCTGGTCGACGGCGGCATCCGCCGCGGCGTCGACGTCGCCATTGCGCTCGCCCTCGGCGCCGACGCGGTGCTGGTCGGCCGCCCGGTGCTCTGGGGCCTCGCCGCCGGCGGCGAGGCCGGCGCCAGACGGGTGCTGGAGCTGCTGCGCGAGGAGCTCGAGCTGACCCTCGCCCTCTGCGGCTGCTCCTCGCCCGCCGAGCTCTCGCGCTCGCACGTGCAGAGGGCACCGGCCGCGTCCGTATATTCGGCCTGAGTGACCCTCACTCCACCCGATCGATGGCGCAGCGGATCCCCAGAGACGAATCGCTGAGCCGTGTGCACGGCGTCGGCTCGCTGTTCTCGGCCGCGTACGGCAACGTCGGCTCCTCGATCTACTACGCGCTCGGCGTCACCGCCGCCTTCGCCCTCGGCCTCACCCCGATCGCCTTCGTCGTCTCCGGCCTGATCTTCGCCGCCACCGCGGCGACCTACGCCGAGGCGACGGTGATGTACCCCGAGGCGGGCGGCTCCTCCAGCTTCGCCCGTCACGCCTTCAACGAGCTGGTCAGTTTCATCGCCGCCTGGGGGCAGATGCTCAACTACACGATCACCGTCGCGATCTCGGCCTACTTCGTGCCCCACTACCTGGCCGTCTTCTGGGAGCCGCTCGGTCACGGTCCCGGTGACATCGTCGCCGGCGCCGTCCTGATCGCCGCCCTCGCCCTGCTCAACATCCGCGGCTCGCAGGAGTCGGCGAAACTCAACCTGGTCCTCGCCGTCGCCGACCTTGCCACCCAGGTCGTCCTCGTCGCGATCGGCGTCGTGCTGGTGCTCAGCCCGGAGATCCTGGTCGACAATGTCCACCTCGGCGTCGCCCCGACCTGGAGCGACTTCGCCCTCGGCATCGCCGTCGGCATGATCGCCTACACCGGGATCGAGACGATCTCCAACATGGCCGAGGAGGCCAAAGACGCGGCGCGCACGATCCCGCGCAGCGTCGGCCTCACCGTCGCCGCGGTGCTCGGCCTCTACCTGCTGATCCCCGTCGTCGCCCTCTCGGCGATGCCGGTGACCCAGGGCGCCGGCGGCGAGTACGTCACCGCGCTCGGTTCGGAGTTCGCCAACGATCCGATCCTCGGCATCGTCGAGAACCTCGGGCTCGGCTCTGGCATGACGGAAGCGCTGCGCTTCTACGTCGGCATCCTCGCCGCGGTGATCCTCTTGATCGCCACCAACGCCGGCTTGATCGGCGTCTCCCGCCTCACCTACTCGATGGGCCAGCACCGGCAGTTGCCAGAGGGCCTGCGCCAGGTCCACCCGCGCTACCGCACTCCCTACATCGCGATCATGGTCTTCGCCGCGATCGCGATGATCACCCTGCTGCCGGGCCAGACGGATTTCCTGGCGACGCTCTACTCGTTCGGCGCGATGCTCTCCTTCACCATCGCCCACGTCGCCGTGATCCAGCTGCGGCGGCGCAACTCGGCGGACGAGCGCCCCTGGAAGCCGCCACTCAACTTCAGGGCCTTCGGCACGCTGGTCCCGCTCACCGCGGTGCTCGGCGGCCTCGGCACCTTCGCCGCCTGGATCGTGGTGATGGCGCTCAACCCGCGCACCCTCTTCGTCGGCCTCGGCTGGATGGTCTTCGGCGTCGCCGTCTACGTGCTCTATCGCCGCAACCAGCGTTTGCCCCTGACCGAGACGGTCAAAGTCGTCACGCCGGAGCCCCTCGGCGTCGAGGAGATCGAGTACCGCAGCGTCATGGTCGCCTTCGAGGACGACGAGCCCTTCTCCGAGGAGATGGTCGCGACCGCGGTCAAGCTCGCCTCCAAACGCCGCCGCGGCATCCACGTCCACGCCCTGCTCACCGTGCCGACCGACTTGCCGCTCGACGCCGAGCTGCGCGAGGCGGAAGCAGAGGCGCAGGGCAAGATCGAGCAGGCGAAGCTGATCGGCGGGCGGCGCGTCACCGGTCACGTCGAGCGCGTCCGCCCCGGCCAGGCCGGCTACTCGATCGCCGACGAGGCAAAGCTGATCAGCGCCGCCGCGGTCGTCGTCTGGCTGCGCTTCCGCGACGGCAGGCCGCTTTACGACAAGACCCTGCAGACGGTGCTCGCCGAGCGTCCCTGCCGTGTCCTCGTCGTCTCGGACAAAGGCGCACGCGGCGCGGCTGAGGTCGCGCCTTCGCTGGCCTAGGCGAAGCCTAGAATCGCCCGATGCACCTGCGCGCGGTCCGCCTCTTCTCCTTCGTCATGCTGCTCTTGGGCGTCGCGATTCTCGCCACCACCTTCGCCAACGGCGGCGGCCCCCTCTCGACCGGCACCCTTCTCGGGGTGGCCTTCCTTGCGGTCGGAGTCGCGCGCCTATGGCTCTCCACCGCGGGTGGCGTGGGGGGAGGGGGTTCGAGGACGTGACGAAGGCCGCCCGCAGGACCCCCTTCCCCCACGACAGGACCCGCGGCCGAGGGCTAGAGCCCTTGCTCCGTCGCGGCGTCGGCGTGCCCGGCCTCTTCGTCGCCGTCTACTCCGCCATCGGCTTCTCGATCTACTTCTCCTTGGGCGTCGTCGCCGACCGGGGCCTCGGCCTCACCCCGCTGATCTTTCTCGCCGCCGGGCTGATGTTCGTCCTCACCACCCTCACCTATGTCGAGGGCGGCGCGATGATCCGCGAACGCGGCGGCTCCTCCAGCTTCGCCCGCAACGCCTTCAACGAGCTGATCGCCTTCGTCGCCGGCTGGGCGATCCTGATCGACTACCTGATCGTCGCCGCGCTGGCGGCGATCTCGGTGCCGCACTACCTGGAGCCGGTCTCGGGGCACTTCTCTGAAGCAGGTTGGGAGATCGGCGTCGCCGGGGCGGTCATCGTCGCCGCTTGCGCGCTCAACGTCGCCGGCGTCACCGGGCGTGGCCGCGAGCGCGGCCTGACCGTGCTCGCCCTGGCCGACATCGCCCTGCAGCTGGCGGTGATCGCCGTCGGCGCCCTCGCCGTCCTCCACCCCGACCGCCTCGTCGACCAGATCGACCTCTTCACCGACCCCAGCGTGACCGACATCGTCTACGCCTCGGTGGTGGCGATGCTCGCCTACGCGGGGATCGAGGCTGCCTCCGACCTGGCGCCCGACATCAACGTCCGTCCGCGCGACCTGCGGCGAATCGTCTCGCTCGGGGCGGTCGCCGTGCCGCTGGTCTACGCCGGGATGGCGGCGATCGCGCTGATGGCGGTGCCGGTCGTCGCCGGGCCGCAGGGGCCGGAGACGGCGCTGGGCAACGAGTTCGTCGAGGCGCCGCTACTTGGCGTCGTCTCCGCCTACGACCCCGTCTGGGTCGCCGACGCGATGCGCTGGGCGGTCGCCCTGGTCGCCGTTCCCGTTCTCTTCTGGGCTTCGACCACGGCGATGCTGGGGGTCTCCCGCCACATCTACACCCTGGCGATCAATCGCCAGATTCCCAGCTGGCTGGGCAAGCTCAACGGCCGCTACGCGACGCCGCACGTCGCCATCGGCCTCTCGGGGCTGATCGCGATCGGCCTCGTCGCGCCCACCGACGTCAAGCTGCTCGCCGGCCTCTACGCCTTCGGCGCGATGCTGGCAATCACGATCGCCCATCTCTCGATCCTGCGCCTGCGCGTCAGCGAGCCCGACCGGGTGCGGCCCTTCCGCGTTCCCTGGAACGTCGCCTGGCGCGGTGCGCAGCTGCCGGTGCCGACGCTCTTTGCCGCGGTGCTCAGCGTGCTCGCCTTTCTCAGCGTGCTCGCCTTCCACGACGACGCCCGCTGGGTCGGCGGCGGCTGGATGGCCTTCGGCCTGCTCTTCTACGTCGTCTATCGCATCGTGGTGGAGGGGACCTCGTTGACGCGCCGCGTCTCGGTCACCGAGCAGGCGTTGAAGAAGCAGGTTCCGGAGATCTCCTACCGCAACCTGCTGGTGCCGGTCTTCGGCACCGAGCTCGACGACGACATCGTCTCCACCGCCGGCCGCCTCGCCGCCGCCGAGCAGGAGGACGGCGTGGACACCGAGGACGGCTCCCGCCTGGCGCTCGTCTACGTGGTCGAGGTGCCGCTGGCCAGACCGCTCGACGCCGACCTGCCGCCGGAGCAGGCCGCCGAGGCGCGCCGGGCGCTCGAGCGTGCCCGCGACGTGGCCGAGGAGTACGAGGACGTCGCCGTCAGCACCGAGACGATCCATGCCCGCAAGGTCGGCGCCGGGATCGTCGAGGCGGCGCGGCGCAGCGGGGCGGAGGCGATCGTGATCGGCGGCGAGCCGCCGACGAAGATCCGCGGCGGGGCGACCCTGGGCGGGATCGGCGCCGCCAAGCCAGCCGAGATCGGCGCCGCGACCGAGTACGTGCTTAAAAAGGCGCCCTGCCAGGTCCTCCTCACCGCGCCGCCGGAAACCCCGGAGCCGGAGCCCGAAGCGACCGCCGCTGACTAGACTCCAGCCCGTGGTGAGACTGTGTTCATCCTGATCGTCGGTTGCGGCCGGGTCGGTTCCTCGGTCGCCCGCACGATGCTGAAAGAGGGGCACGAAGTCTCCTGCCTCGACGAGGACCCGGAGGCGCACACGCGGCTCGAGGTCGGCCTCGACAAGGGCTGGGAGGATTTCGGCGGTCGCTTCACCGTCGGCACCGGCCTGGAGACCGACGCCCTGCTCGCCGCGGGGATCGAGAAAGCGGACGCCTTCATCGCCTCCACCAACGGCGACAACACGAACATCGTCATCTCGCAGATCGCCCAGCGCCGTTACGAGGTACCCAACGTGATCGCCCGCATCCTCGACCCGCTGCGGGCGGAGTGGTACCGCCAGCAGGGCCTGCACACGATCTGCCCGACCCGGGTCGCGATCGACATGCTGGAGAGCGCCGTGCGCGAGGGCGCCCAGCGGGAGCAACCCGTCTGATGTACATCATCATCGTCGGCGCGGGGAAGGTCGGCTGGAACCTCGCCCGCGAGCTGCTCGAAAAGGACCACGAGGTGACGGTGATCGAGAGCGACCGCCGCCGTTATCTCACGGTCGAGCAGGAGCTCGAGCACAACGTCACCTACGGCGACGCCTCCGAGCTCTGGGTGCTCGAGCGGGCCGGCATCCAGCGAGCCGACATGGTGATCGCGGTGACCGGCGACGACGAGGACAACATGTTGATTTGCCAGGTCGCGCGCGAGAAGTACGAGGTCGAGCGGATCATCGCCCGCTGCAACAACCCGCGCAACCGGCCCCATTTCGACCTGCTCGGCGTGAGGCCGTCGGTCTCCGCCACCGACCTGATCCTGCGCCTGCTCGAGCACGAGGTCCCCGAGTACGGCCTCGTCCACCTGCTCGACCTGCAGGAGGAGCAGCTGGAGATCATCGAGATGCTGCTCGGCAAGGACTCGAGCGTGACCGGTCGCCGGGTCGGCGACCTGGCGATGCCCGAAGGCAGCCTCTTGATCTCGGTGCTGCGCGAAGGGAAGGGCTTCGTGCCCAACGCCGACACCGTGCTCGAGGTGGGCGACGAGGTGTTGGCCGTGCTCGACCCTGGCCACGAGGAGGACATCAAGGCCCTCTTCGGCCCGCCGAGCGGCGGCAACGGGGCAGGCTGAGCCGTGCCCGACCGCGAGGTCGACTTCCTCCTCGTCGGCGGCGGCATGGCCTCCGGTCACTGCGCGGCGGAGCTGCGCAAGCGCGGAGCCGAGGGCTCGATCCTGCTTGCCGGGCGCGAGCCCGAGCCGCCCTACGAACGGCCGCCGCTCTCGAAGGAGTACATGCGCGGCGAGGCGGGGCGCGAGGACGCCTACGTCAACTCGCCCGGCTGGTACGAGGAGAACGGGGTCGAGCTGCTCACCGGCGTCAACGTGATGTCGCTCGACCCAGCGGCGCGCAGCGCCAAGCTGCAGGGTGGGGAGGAGGTCGGCTTCGGCAAGGCGCTGATCGCCACCGGGGCGATGGTCAACATCCTCCGGGTCGAGGGCGCCGAGAACGAGGGCATCCACTACCTGCGTGCCTTCGGCAACTCCGATGCGATCCGCGCCGATGCCGAGGCGGCCGAGCACGTCGTCCTGATCGGCGGCAGCTACATCGGCACCGAGGTCGCCGCCTCGCTGCGGGCCAAGGGCGTCGAGTGCACGATCGTGATGATGGAGGAGGTGGCGCTCTCGCGGACCTTCGGCGAGGACGCCGGCCGCTGGTTCCAGGAGCAGCTCGAATCTCACGGTGTCACCGTCCATGGCGGCGAAGAACTGCAGGCCTTCGAGGGCGACGGCCGGGTCAAGGCCGTGCTGACCAAGGGTGGCCGCGCGATCGAGTGCGACGCGGTCGTCGTCGGCGCCGGCGTGCGGCCCGACGCGATGCTCGCCGAGCGGGCGGGGCTCGAGGTCGAGAACGGGATCGTCTGCGACGCGAAGCTGGCCACCTCGGCGGAGGGGATCTACGCCGCCGGCGACTGCTGCTCCTACGAGAGCGTCGTCCACGGCCGGCGGATCCGGGTCGAGCACTGGGACGTGGCGATGCAGCAGGGAATGCACGCCGCCCGCAACATGCTCGGCGAGAACACCGACTACGACGTCGTCCCCTACTTCTTCAGCGACCTCGCCGACTGGGCGAGCCTCGAGTATGTCGGCCCCGCCTACGAGTGGGACGAGGAGGTCTGGCGCGGCGACCGCGACGGCGGCAAATTCTCGGTCTGGTACCTGCAGGACGGCAGGGTCGCTGGCGCGCTCAGCGTCGACCGCTCCGAGGACCTCGCCGAGGCACGCCGCCTGCTCGCCGACCGCGTCGACGTGTCCGCCCACCGCGAGACGATCGCCGCCGCGGATTCCGACCTCGGCTCGATATCCTGAAGCAGGCTCCCCGGTTTCGTTAAAGACGGGATAGCTTGATTATTCGTTGCGCCCTGGTGTAATTGGAAACACGCCAGTCTCTGGAACTGGAATTTGGGGTTCGAGTCCCTGGGGCGCAGTTTCATTCCGCGTCACATGCCCGGGAACGAAGCGTCCGACGTAGTTGCGAACATATGTTCGCATGATGCAGCGGAAGGAGAAATCTTTACGGCCCTCAGAGAAGCGGGAGGTTGTCCGGCAGATGCTTGCTCAGGGTCTAACCCAAGCTGAGATTGGCAGGAGGCTTGGGATCACCCGGCCAACGGTCTCGTACCATGCCCGTCGCTTAGGGGTGCCAGCAAGAGACGAGTGCGCGCATCGCTACGACTGGGGCGAGATTCAGCGGGCATACGACAGCGGGCTTTCGGTACGTGATTGCTCGCGACGCTTCGGCTTTGCGCTGTGCTCGTGGAACGCGGCGGTGAAGAGGGGCGCGATCAGGCCACGACCTCGACGGATGCCTCTCGACACCCTGTTGGTCGCCGGACGGCTGAAAACGAACCGATCTCACCTCAAGCGGCGCCTTCTGGATGAGGGACTGAAGGCCAATCGCTGCGAGCAGTGCGGGCTGACGGAATGGCGAGGACAGTTTTTGAGCATGGCGTTGCACCACATCAACGGAGAGGGTAAGGACAACCGTCTATCCAATCTGGAATTGCTATGTCCCAACTGCCATGCCCAAACCGAGAACTTCGCCGGCCGCAACACGGTAAGGCGAGGTGGTTGTGCGCTAAGTCGGCGGCGGGGCCACCCTGCAAAGACCGTCTAAGGGCTCTGCTACCTTCGCCGTCGCATGAGGATTCCGAGGCGCCTTCTGCCTTTCTTTGCCCTGCTTGTCTTCGCTCTCGCCGGCTGTGGCGGCGATGACGGGGATGACACGACCGCGGCGGCGCCGGTCGAAACCACCGAAGCCGCGGCGCTGAGCAAGGAAGAGCTGATCTCGCAGGGGGACGGGATCTGCGCCGAGGTCAACGCCGCCGTCGGCACCGTCGGCTCGACCAGCTCCGACAGCGAAGGGCAGGCGGCGCAGGTCGCCGGCCTCTACGGCGGCATGGTCGATCGGCTGAAAGACCTCGGGGCGCCCAGCGACGACAGCGCCGGCTACGCCGAATTCATCGCCGCCGCGGAAGCCCTCGCTCAGGCCGAGGACGACGTCAGGCTCGCCTCCGAACGGGAAGAAGCCGAAGCGCTGAGCGAAGCCGAAGCAGGGGCGTCCTCTGCGCTCGATGCATTCCAGTCCGCGGCCGCCTCGTTCGGCTTCGAAGACTGCGCGGAAGCGCCGGCGCCGGCGGTGGCGAGCGCTCCGGCCGGTGAAGCCGGAGAAGAAGCGGTCGAAGGCGTCGAAGAAGAAGGCGGCGTCGAAGTCGCCCCCGAAGAAGAAGCCGAAGTCGCGCCTGAAGAAGGCGCGCCGGTCGAAGAAGAAGGCGCCGGCGGCGGGGCAGGCGTCGGCGGCGGCACCGAAGGCGGCGGCTCGGGTGGCGGCGGCGGATCGAGCGGCGGCGTCGGGCCTGGCTGAGCCGGCTCGCTCAGGCAGCTGAGCTTTGTTGCCAGGCGCCGTAGAGGCGCGAGTAGGGCCCGCCCGCCTCGAACAGCTCCTCGTGCGTGCCACTCTCGGCGATGCGGCCGGCCTCGAGCACGACGATCTTGCCGGCGCGGCGGATGGTCGAGAGGCGGTGGGCGATGACGATCGCCGTGCGCCCGGCGAGCAGCCGCTCCAAGCCTCGCTCGATCGTCTTCTCGGTGCGCACGTCGACGTTCGAGGTCGCCTCGTCGAGGATGAGGATGCGCGGCTCTGCCAGCAGGGCGCGGGCGAAGGCGACCAGCTGCCGTTGTCCAGCGGAGAGCTGGACGCCGCGCTCGCCGACCTCGGTCTCGAAGCCCGCCGGCAGGGCGGCGACGAACTCGCTCGCGCCGACCGCCGCCGCGGCGGCTTCGATCTCCTCCAGCGTCGCCTCCGGCCGGCCAAAGCCGATGTTCTCGCGCACGCTGCCGGAGAAGAGGAAGCCCTCCTGGGGGACGATGCCGAGCTGGCGCCGCAGGGCCCGCTGTTGCAGCCCGAGCAGGTCGTGGCCGTCGACCAGCACCCGTCCTCGCTGCGGGTCGTAGAAGCGCGCGACCAGCTTGGCGAAGGTCGACTTGCCGGCCCCGGTCGCGCCGACCAGCGCCAGCGTCTGCCCCGGCGGCACGCGCAGGTCGACGTCGCGCAGGGCCCACTCGACCCGCTCACCCCGCGCCTCCCGCTCCAGCGCGTCCTCCGCGTAGGCGAACGAGACCCCCTCCATCTCGATCTCACCCAGCAGCCGCCCCGGGTCGATCGCGCCCGGGGCGTCGACCATGTCGGGCTCGGTGTCGAGCAGCTCGAAGACCTTGTCCAGCGCCGCCATCCCTTGCTGGTAGGTGGTGTAGAGCTGGGAGAGCTGCTGGATCGGGTCGAAGAAGACCTGCAGGTAGGCGATGAAGGCGACGATCGTGCCGATCTGGACGGCTCCATCGATCGCCTGCGTGCCGCCGTAGAGGACGATCGCCGCGGTGCCGGCCGCGGCGAGCAGTTCAATCGCCGGGAAGTAGGAGGCGTTGAGGTAGACGGTGCGCATGTTTGCCTCGCGGTTGGCCTCGTTCAGCTCGGTCATCGCCTCGACGTGGCGCGGCTCCTGGCCGAAGCTGCGCACCACCCGCACGCCGCTCAGGGTCTCCTGCAGGTAGGCGGTGACGGCGGCGATGCGCTCCCGCGTCGCCCGGTAGGCGCCGTGCGAGGCGATTCGGAAGACGAGGCTGGCGGCGGCGACCAGGGGAAAGGTGAGGAAGGTCACCAGGGCGAGCTGGAAGTCGAGCAGGAGCATGATGACGACGACGCCGACCAGCGTGAGGCCGCTGGAGAGGAGGGTGACGACGCCGCTGGTGACCAGCTGGTTGAGCGCCTCGATGTCGTTGGTCAGCCGGCTGATCAGCACGCCCGGGCTGCGCCTGGTGAAGAAGCCGATCGACATCGACTGCAGGTGGCTGAAGACCCGCTCGCGCAGGTCCTGCAGGGCCCGCGTGCCGACCCAGCCGACGAGGTAGGTCTGCATGTAGGTGGCAGCCGCGTAGACGATCGCGACGCCGACGAAGGCGGCGACGATCGCGGTCAGGGCGCCGCTGTCGCCGGCGACGATGCCGGCGTCGATCGCCTGGCCGGCGAGATAGGGAGGGACGAGGGCGGCGCCCGTGGCCACCAGGATCGCCACGATCGTCAGCGCCACGCGGGCGCGATATGGCCGCAGCAACCCCGCCATCCAGCGCAGCTTGCGGCCGCGTTGGTCCTCGCCGCGGACGATTCGCCAGAGCCGCCTCACAGCTTCGCCAGCTCCTCGCGCTGCTCGAGGTCGCGCTGGAGGAAGACCGAGTCGGCGAGGCCGTGCTCGGCGATCTCGCGGTAGAAGCCGCAGCCCGCGAGCAGCTCGTCGTGCGTGCCGTGGTCGACGATGCGGCCGCCGTCGATCACCACCACCTCGTCGGCGAGCGAGACGGTGGAGAGGCGGTGGGCGATGACGAAGGTCGTGCGGCCGGCCATAGCCTCGGCGAGCCCGGCCCTGATCGCCGCCTCGGTGGTCGCGTCGACCGAGGAGGTGGCGTCGTCGAGGATGAGGATGCGCGGGTCGGCGAGCAGGGCGCGGGCGATGGCGACCCGCTGGCGCTGTCCGCCGGAGAGGGTCAACCCGCGCTCGCCGACGACCGTGTCGTAGCCGGCGGGCAGGTCGCGGACGAACTCCTCGGCCTGGGCACGCCGCGCCGCCGCTTCGACCTCCTCGCGACTTGCCCCCGGGCGGGCGTAGGCGATGTTCTCGGCGATGCTTGCGCTGAAGAGGAAGCTCTCGTCGCCGACGAAGGCGATCTGCGCGCGCAGCGAGGCGAGATCGACCGAGCGCACGTCGGCGCCGTCGATCCTGATGCTGCCCTCGCTCGGGTCGTAGAGGCGGGCGATCAGCGCAACCAGGCTGGTCTTGCCCGAACCCGAGGGGCCGACCAGGGCCACCGTCCTGCCCGGCTCGATCGCCAGGTCGATGCCGGCGAGGGCGGGGGAGGCCCCGTCGTAGCGCAGGGTCACGCCCTCCATCTCGACCCGGCCGCCGCCGGGCGGCAGCTCCGGCGCCCCCGGCGGGCTCTCGATCTGCGGTTCGCGGTCGAGGATCTCGAAGAGGCGGTTGCCCGAGGCGATCGCCCGCTGCGCCATCCCCAGCGCCATGCCGAGCATCCGCATCGGCCCGGCCAGCATCGCCACGTAGGTGTAGAAGGCGGTGAAGTCGCCGAGGCTGAGCTCGCCGGCGATCACCTGGCGGCCGCCGACCAGCAGCACCAGGGCGATGCCGAGCTGCGGCAGCAGCCCGAGCAGGGGCGAGAAGAAGGCCTGCAGGCGGGTCGAGTAGATGCTCTGGTCGAAGACGCGGGCGACGGCGCGGCGGAAGCGGCGCAGCTGGTGCTCCTCGCGGGCGAAGGCCTTGACGATGCGGATCCCGGAGACGTTCTCCTCCGCTTCGGCGGTCAGCTCGGCGAGCCGCTGCTGCACCTCCTGCACGGCCGGGCGGGAGACGCGGTTGTAGCGGGAGGCGGTGTAGACGACGAGTGGGGCGGGGGCGAGGGCGACCAGGGCAAGCCAAGGCTCGAGCGCGAACATCACCGCGCTGGCGAGGGCGATCGTCAGCAGGTTCTGGGTGATGAAGATCAGGCCGTAGCCGAGGAAGAAGCGGATCGACTGCAGGTCGACCGTCGCCCGCGACATCAGCTGGCCGGTCTGCTGGGCGTCGAAGAAGCCCAGCTCGAGCCGCTGCAGGTGGGCGTAGAAGCGCTGGCGCAGGTCGAACTCGACCGCGAGCGAGACCTTGCCTGCGACCACGCGTCGCACCAGCGTCAGGCCGAGGCGGAGGACGCCGGCGACGACGATCGCGATCGCCAGCGGCAGCAGGTCGGGGCGGTTGCCTTCCTCGATCGCGTTGACGGCGCGGCCGATCAGCCAGGGGATCAAGACCGTCATCCCCATCGCCGCCCAGGCGAAGACGAGCGAGCCCCAGAGCTGGCGGCGGTAGGGCCGCAGGAAGCCCATCAGGCGGCGATAGGTCTGCATCTCAAGTCACTATACAAAGTGAAGTAAAGGCTCCTCATGCGCCCCCGGCTCGCCTGACCGGCCATACTGCGGGACGTGATCGCGATCGCCGCCGTGCTGCTTTCACTGCTCCTCGGCGGCTTCGACCAGGCGCCCCCGGCGCACTCGCCTGCAGCAGTCCCGACCGCCTCGGCGACGGGCGCCTGGAGGCCGCTGCCACCCGCCGGCCTCGAACGCAGCGAGGTCGGCGCCGCCCGTGTGGGCCGCTCGATCTATGTCGTCGGCGGCTTCGTCCGCCCCTCCGACACCAGCGACGCGGTCGAGCGCTATGACATCGACAGCCGCCGCTGGCAGCGCGTGGCGGCGATGCCGATCGCCGTCAATCACCCGGCGGTGGCGGCGCTCGGTCGCTTCCTCTACGTCTACGGCGGCTACACCGACTCCTTCGGCGGCGAGACGGGCGCGTTGCAGCGGTACGACCCTCGGAGCGACGCCTGGACGCTCCTTCCCGCTTCGCCCGTGAAGCGCGCCGCGGCGGCCTTGGCGGCTTGGCGCGGCACGCTCTACGCGGTCGGCGGCACCGACGGCGACCGCGAGCTGACGACGCTCGAGACCTACGACGTCGCCCAGCGTCGCTGGCACCGGGCGCCACCGATGCGGACGCCGCGCGAGCACCTCGCCGCGGTCGCCACCCCCGACGGGGTCTACGTCCTCGGTGGGCGGGCCGGCGGCGCCAACCTCGCCGCTGTCGAGCGCTTCCAGCCCGGGCGGGGCCGCTGGGTCCGGCTGCCGGGCATGCGCCATGCCCGCAGCGGCTTCGCCGCGGTCGCGGTATCCGGCAGGCCGGTCGTCTTCGGCGGCGAGGAGCTGACCGAAGACGGCGAGACGATCCGCCCGGTGGAGCTGTTCGACCCTGCGATTCGGCGCTGGTGGCCTCTGCCCGAGATGCGGACGCCGCGCCACGGCCTCGGCGGCGCCGCCCTCGGACGACGGGTCTACGCACTCGAGGGCGGGCCGACTCCCGGCTTCGCCTTCTCGGACGAGATCGAGTACCTCGACGTGCCGACTCGCCTGCTGCGCTGAGCGCCGCTACCCGAGCCGAAAGGCGGGAGTCACTCGAAGGCGGCTGCCTCGGCGCTGGAGACTTTGCCGCCGCTGCACTTGGGGCCCTTGCCCGGCGGCGGCAGGATCTGAAAGTTGGTGACCGCGTGGTACGGAGTGGTGGCGCCGCTGTTGCGCGCGAGGGTCACCACCAGGCGGTAGAAGCCGGCGCGCAGGTCGTGGTAGTAGATCTCCGGCCGCGTCGCCGGCGAGTAGCTGCCGCTCGCGCCGACCCGTTCGGCGAGCACGCCGTTCGGCCCCGCGTAGCGGGGAAAGTCGAAGGACGCACCGACGAGACGGCCGCGGCCTACCGGGCTCTCCTCGGCACGCTCCAGCTTGACCGGGTCGACGCAGTCGGGAACGCGGTTGAGGGCGAAGCGAATGTGGCCCTCGCCCAGCTGGGGTTCACCGCCGAAGTGGTGCGGCGCCAGGGCGAAGTCGTGGATCCGGACCTTGACCACGACCGCGCGGTTCGTCTGGCGGGCGCCGTTGCGCGGCGAGACGATCTCGACACTCGGCTCGCCCGGGGCCGCCCCCTCGGCGGCCGCCTCCTCCTCGCCGTTCGTTAGCGTCAGCGCGAGTGCCACCGCGGCGACAACCGCCGCCAAGGCTGCGAAGATGGCGATTCCGGGCCGCATTCCGGCCGGAACATTACGCGCAGCACGTGCAGAGCCTCGACCGGACATGAGCCCGCCCAGCGAACTCGCCTACAGGATCGGCGCCGCCGCTCGCCGCCCGGCGAGCTGGATGCAGTTGCTCAAATTCGGCCTGGTCGGCTGCTCGGGGTACCTGGTGAACCTGGCGGTCTTCGCGCTGCTCGCGAACGGCCTCGCGGTGCACCACCTCGGCGCCGCCGTGGGCGCCTTCTGCATCGCCGTCGCCAACAACTTCCTCTGGAATAGGCACTGGACCTTCGATTCCGGCGACGGACACCCCGGTTTTCAGGCGGCTCGCTTCCTTGCCGTCAGCCTGGGCGCCCTGCTGATCAATCTGGCGGTGCTCGAACTCCTGATCTCGAGCACATCGATCGACGACCTGACCGCGCAGGCGATCGCCGTCGCCGTGGCGATGCCACTCAACTTCCTCGGCAACAAGCTCTGGACTTTTACCTGAGGGCTCTGACTACCAGTCGCCCTCCAGCCAGCGCACCAGCTCGGGGAGCAGCGCCTCCAGGTCTGGGACCGGCGAAGCCAGCTCGGTGTCGACGAGCTGGATCGCGGCGCCGAGCCCGAATGTCGTCCGGTCGGGGTCTCCCCCCAGCCAGGCCTCGAGCCGGTCGAGGCGGCGATGGTCCGCGCGCAGCTCGCGCAGAGCCGAGCGGGCTGCGGCGGGATCGATCTCGGCCAGCTCGATCAACGCCGTCAGCCCGGCTCTGACCTTTTCCTCCGGCGGCGCCTCCTCGGCGGCGGCGATCGCCGGCTTAACAAACCCTTCGTCTAGCTGACCTTCTGCCAGCAGGGCGGTTCTCGTACCCTCTCTCACGTTGGGACCTCCCTTCAGGTCTCGGCCAGGCCCCGGGGTGTCGTAAGCACCGCCGGGGCCGCGTCTTCCTCTTCCCGGTCAACCTAGGCCCGCGCCCGGACGCCGAAACGCCCAAATTCCCTCCATCTGCGCCTTTTTGCTCTTTTTTGACACTTCCGTAACTGTTTCGGGTGTCACTCGAATAATTCAGGACGCTTGACCATTGAATTTCCAGCATATGCCCCCACCCGCCCGGGGTCAACGTCCCACCGGTGGGCAACCGTCCGTGGCACACTGCGACGACGATGAGCCGCGAGAAACCGACCTACGATCCCATTGCGATCGAGAACGCCAGACAGGCCGAGTGGGCCGAGCGGGGCGCATTCGCGACCCCCGTGCCCGCCCCGGGCAAGCCTGCCGTCTACGTCAAGCCCTCCAGCCCCTTCACCTCGGGCAACCTCCACATGGGGCACGTCCGCGACTACTCGATCGGCGACGCCTACGCCCGCTTCCGCCGCGCCCGCGGCGACGCCGTGCTCTTCGGCTTCGGCTTCGACGCCTTCGGCTTGCCGGCGGAGATGGCGGCGATCGAGCGCGGCACGCGCCCGGCGGAGTGGGTCGAGAGCTGCGGCGAGCGCATGCTGACGCAGATGAAGCGCCTCGGCTTCTCCTTCGACTACGGGCGTGTCTTCTACAGCTCCGACGAGAACCAGTACCGCTGGTCCCAGTGGCTCTTCCTGACCCTCTTGGAGGCGGGGATGATCTACCGCGACAACGCCACCGTCGACTGGTGCGATACCTGCCAGACGACGCTGGCGGCCCTGCAGGTCGAGGACGGCCGCTGCTGGCGCTGCCACAACAAGGTCCGGCTGATCCGCCGCCCGACCTGGTTCCTGCGGCTCTCGCCCTACCTGGAGGAGAACGACCGCAACCTGGAGCGCCTCTCCGAGTGGGACGAGCTCTCGCTCAAGACCCAGCGTTACATCCTCGGCCGCAGCGACGGGGTCGAGCTCGATCTCGCCGGCCCCGACAGCGACGGCCTCGAGGTCTTCACCCCGCACGCCGAGGCCTTCGCCGAGGCGCGCTTCGTGCTGCTCTCGCCGCGCCACCCCGAGATCGAGCGCTGGGCCGCCGACGCGGCGGTCGCCGGTCGGCTCGACGAGCTGCGTTCCGGCGGCTGGGAGCGAAGCGCCCGCGACGCCTCCGCCGTGCCGGTGATCGACACCGGCGCCTCGGCCGCGGTCGCCGGCGGGGGGGAGCTGCCGGTCTTCGTCTCGCCGATCGTCGACGCCCGCTACGGGCCGACCGCGGCGCTCGGCATCCCCGCGGTCGACGAGGCCGACGAGGCGATCGCCGCGCGGATGCCGCGCAGCGCAGCCG
>JBKPOW010000232.1:0-14389 GCA_046733275.1 Actinomycetota bacterium | reverse complement strand
CGGCAATCTCGGTCCCGGCCAGCCTGCTGACGACCCAGCTGCCGAGCTTCTGCAAGCCTTTCTTGGAGCCGGAGAAGTGCTCGATCTGGGCCACCTGGCGGTCGCCGACGACCATGTCGGCTTCGCCGGCGAGGATCGGCGCCAGCAGCTTGGGTATGTCCGAGCCGCTGTACTGGTTGTCGGCATCGGTGTTGACGATCGCGTCGGCGCCGAGCTTGAGGCAGGCGTCGAGGCCCGCCTGGAAGGCGGCGGCGAGGCCGCGGTTGCCGGCCAGGCGGACGACGTGGTCGACGCCCCGCTCGCGGGCGACCTCGACCGTGCGGTCGGTCGAGCCGTCGTCGATCACCAGCAGCTCGACCTCGTCGACGCCCTCGACCTGGCGGGGCAGGGCGGCGATCGTCTCGGGGAGGGTTGCCTCCTCGTTGAGGCATGGAATCTGGATGATCAGCTTCACTGGCGCAGCAGGGTATCCGCGAAGCCCGATCGGACCCGGGAGGTATCATTGATTGACTGGTCAATCAACCAATGGATTCGACCCTGACAACCGTGGATCGGCAGTACCTGAAGCGGGCGCTAGAGCTTGCGGAGAGTGGACGCGGCCGAGTCAGTCCGAATCCACTGGTCGGGGCCGTCGTCGTCCGTAACGGAAGTGCGATCGGGGAGGGGTTTCACGCCGAGCTCGGTGGGCTCCATGCCGAGCGGGCGGCGTTGACGGATTGTGCGGAGCGGGGAGAGGATCCTCGGGGGGCGACTATGTATGTGACGTTGGAGCCGTGTGCGCATGAGGGGCGGCAGCCGCCCTGCGTGGAGGCGATTCTGGAGGCTGGGATCTCGCGGGTCGTGATCGGCGCCGACGATCCCAGTGAGAAGGCTTCGGGGCGGGGTCCGGGGATCTTGCGAGACGGCGGGGTGGAAGTCGCGTTCGTCGCGGGCGAGGAGGCGACCGCGGCGCGGTTGCTCAACCAGCCGTTTCGGAAGCACGCTCGCACTGGCCTGCCACTGGTGACGCTGAAGCTGGCGATGTCGCTCGACGGCCAGACGACGACGCCGGCGGGCGAGTCGCCCTGGATCTCCGGCCCGCAGAGCCTCGAGCTCGTCCACCGCTGGCGTGCCGAATCGGACGCGATCGCCGTCGGCATCGGCACCGTCCTCGCCGACGACCCCCTCCTGACCGCTCGCCCCAAGTCTTCCGTGGCGACTTCTGCCGGTATAGCCGACATAAATCGCCACGGAACGGATGCGCGCCAGCCGATCCGCGTCGTCTTCGACCGTCGGGCCCGCCTGCCCCTCGACTCGCAGTTGATGCGCACGCTGGACCAATCGCCCGTGCTCGTGGTCACCTCTCAGGACGCCGATCCTCCACGGCTTGCGGCTTTGCGCGAAGCTGGCGCCGAGACCCTGGTCGCCGACGGGATCGATGCCGCCCTCACCGAGCTCGGCCGTCGCGGGATCACCAGCCTCTTTCTCGAGGGCGGCCGCACGCTTGCGGCGGCGTTCGCAGCCGAAGGACAGATCGACGAGGCGCGGGTCTTCGTCGCGCCGGTGCTGCTTGGCGGCGGCAAGCGAACGAGCGCCGTGGGCCCGGACGCCGCGGACACGTTGATCGAGACCCGCTTCAGGGAGTGGTGAGGTGTTCACCGGTCTGATCGAGGGCCTGGGGACCATCGACTCCGTCGAGGCGGGCGACGACGGCGCGCGGCTGCGTATTGCCACCTCGCTGGCGGGCGAGATCGAGCCGGGCGACTCGGTGGCCGTCAACGGCGCCTGCCTCACCGCGACCGCGGTCGACGCCGAGGGCTTCGAGACCGAGGCGATGAATCAGACGCTAGCCGTGACCTCGCTCGCCGGCTTGCGGCCCGGCAGCCGCGTCAACCTCGAGCTGGCGATGAGGCCATCCGACCGCCTCGGCGGCCACATCGTCCAGGGGCACGTCGACGGCATCGGCGAGGTGACCTCGGTCGAGGACGACGGCTTCGCCAGACGAGTACGGCTACAAGTAGATGCCCGTCTAGCGCGCTACGTAGTCGAGAAGGGCTCGCTCGCCCTCGACGGCGTCAGTCTCACCGTCGCCGCGCTCGGCGACGGTTGGATCGAGGTCTCGCTGATCCCGGAGACGCTCGAGCGCACCAACCTCGGCGAGCTCGAGCCGGGCCGCAAGATCAACGTCGAGTGTGACGTGATCGCCAAGCACGTCGAGCGATTGATGGCACCATTCGGTGGAAAGGAGCAGACGTGAGCGCGATGACCGAGGCGCAGAGACAAGCGGAGACCAAGGCGGCGGCGGGCGAGAGCCCGTTCGCGACGGTCGAGGAGGCGATCGAGGAGGTCCGCCAGGGGCGGATGGTCGTCGTCTGCGACGACGAGGACCGCGAGAACGAGGGCGACCTGACGATGGCCGCCCAGTTCGCCACCCCCGAGGCGATCAACTTCATGGCAAAAGAGGCGCGCGGACTGATCTGCCTGGCGCTGACGCCGGAGCGCTGCGACGAGCTCGGCCTCGACCTGATGGCGGCCAAGAACGAGACGCCACTGCAGACCGCCTTCACCGTCGCGATCGAGGCGCGCGAGGGGGTCACGACGGGGATCTCGGCCGCCGATCGGGCGCACACGATCCAGGTCGCCGTCGACCCCGGGGCCAGCCCCCGCGACCTCGTCCAGCCGGGCCACGTCTTTCCGCTGAAGGCCAAACCGGGCGGGGTGCTGGAGCGCACCGGCCAGACCGAGGCGGCCGTCGACCTGGCCCGCCTCGCCGGCCTCAACCCCGCCGGCGTGATCTGCGAGGTGATGAACGAGGACGGCACGATGGCCCGCGTCGCCGACCTGATCCCCTACTGCGAGAGGCACAACCTGAAGATGATCACCGTCGCCGACTTGATCGCCTACCGGCGGCGCACCGAGAAGCTGGTCGAGCGGGTCGTCGACACCGGGCTGCCGACCGCCTTCGGCGAGTTCACCGCGGTCGGCTACCGCTCGCTGGTCGACGACAAACATCACGTGGCGATGGTCAAGGGCGAGGTCGACGGGGCCAAGGACGTGCTCGTCCGCGTCCACAGCGAGTGCCTCACCGGCGACGTCTTCCACAGCATGCGCTGCGATTGCGGCGAACAGCTCGAATCGGCGCTGGCGATGATCGAGCGCGAGGGCCGCGGCGTCCTCCTCTACCTCTCCCAGGAGGGGCGCGGAATCGGCCTGCTCAACAAGCTCAAGGCCTACAGGCTGCAGGAGGAGGGGGCCGACACGGTCGAGGCCAACCTCAAGCTCGGCCTGCCGGCCGACCTTCGCGACTACGGCATCGGCGCGCAGATCCTGGTCGACCTCGGCCTGACCAGCATCCGCATCCTCACCAACAACCCGAAGAAGATCCACGGCCTGGAGGGTTACGGCCTCTCGGTCAGCGAGCAGGTGCCGATTGAATCGGTCCCCAACGCCCACAACGAGGACTACCTGCGGGCCAAGCGCGACAAGATGGGCCACACCCTGCACCACCAGGGCCTGGCACTGGACGAGGAGATGATCCACGCCGAGGAGGAACGCGACGCCGCCGGCGGAAGGGGATCCGGCAGTGGCTGAGCCGGGCGATTTCCTCGAGAGCTTCGACGAGGGGGAGCGCTCTCTCCTCTCCTCGCTGAGCTTCGCCGTCTGCGTCGGCCGCTTCTACGAGGACCTCGCGCAGCGCCTGCTGCGCGGCGCCGAGGAGGGCTTCGAGCTGGCCGGCGTGCCCGCCGGCTCGATCCGCCACGCCTCGGTGCCGGGTGCCTACGAGCTGCCCTTCGCCGCCAAGCTGCACGCCGAGAGCGGAGAGTTCGCCGGCGTCGCCTGCCTCGGCGTCGTCATCCGCGGCGAGACCGACCACTACGACTTCGTCTGCGCCGAGGCGGCGCGCGGGATCCAGGACGTGCAGCTGCAGACAGGGGTGCCCTGCGCCTTCGGCGTGATCACCTGCGACACGATGGAGCAGGCGCTGGAGCGGGCGGGCGGGGGCAAGCGCGACCAGGGCCGCAACGCCGCCCTCACCGTCGCCCGCATGGCACTGCTACAGCGCCAGCTGGCCTGAGCTGCGGCGCCTCCGGCCGCGTGCGCGACCGGCTACCATCCACGGCCCGATGGCCAAGGTTTGCCACAGCTGCGGCAAGGGACCGGCGTTCGGCCAGTCCCGCAGCCACTCGATGGTCGCCACCAAGCGGCGCTTCGACCCCAACCTGCAGAAGGTTCGGATCGAAGAGCATGGCCGCAAGCTGCGCACCTACGTCTGCACGCGTTGCCTAAAGGCCAACAAGGTCACCAAGGCCGCCTGAAGCAGCGGCACCGCCGGTTAGATTTCGCCCCGATGCCGGATCCCTCGATCGCGCGCTTCCGGCGCGTAATTACCGCCGCCTACGCGCACCTGGACGAGCGCCGCCACGAGGTCAACGACCTCAACGTGTTCCCCGTCGCCGACGGCGACACCGGCGACAACATGGCGATGACGATGCGGGCGGTGATGGAGGAGCTCGACCGGCTCGACGGGCTCGAGGTCGACGAGGTCGGCCGCACGCGGCTGGTGCAGGCCCTGGCGCGCGCCGCGCTGATGGGCGCCCGCGGCAACTCCGGCGTGATCCTCAGCCAGATCGTCCGCGGCGCCGCCGAGGAGCTGGCGAGCCGGCCGGGCGAGCTGGTCGACCCGGTGCTGATGGCTTCCGCCTTCGCCGGCGCCGCCGACGCCGCTTACGAGTCGGTGCGCGACCCGGCCGAGGGGACGATGCTGACGGTCTTCCGCGAGATGGCGCATTCGATCGCCCGGCAGCTCGCCCGACTTGAGGCGGAGAAGCAGCGGCTCGACCGCGGTGTCAGCGACGAGCAGCAGGACGCGATCCTCGCCGACGTGCTCGAGCAGGCGATCGCCGACGGGCAGAAGGCGGTCGAGCGCACCCCCGAGCAGCTCGAGGTGCTGCGCGAGTCGGGCGTCGTCGACGCCGGCGGCTACGGCCTCGTGCTGATCCTCGCCGGCGTCGTCGCCGGCCTGCGCGGCGAAGGCGCCGCCGCGCCGGAGGTCTCCCACCACGAGGCGCCGCCGCTCAGCCGACCGCACCACGAGGACAGCCGCTACCGCTACTGCACCAACTTCATCGTCTCCGGCAGCGGCCTCGCCTCGCGTGACTTCCTGCCGCGGCTGGAGGGGCTCGGCGACTCGGTCCTCGTCGTCGGCGACGAGGCGACGCTCAAGGTGCACGTCCACACCGATGAGCCCGAAGCCGCCGTCGCCCTGTTCGAGGGCGCCGGCGAGGTGACCAACCTCGACGTCGCCGATATGCGCGAGCAGATCGCCGAGCGCCATGCGCGCCTGCGGGGCGGTCGTACGGGGGCGCTCGCGGTGGCGGCCGGCGACGGCCTCGAGCGGCTCTTCGCCGAGCTGGGGGCCCACGTGGTGCCCGGCGGCGAGACGCTCAACCCCTCGACTTACGAGCTGCTGGCCGGCATCCACCAGGTGCCCGCGGAAGAGGTGCTCGTCCTGCCCAGCTCGGCAAACGTGATCATGGCCGCGGAGCGCGCCTGCGAGCTCTCCGAGAAGCCGGCCCGTGTCGTCGCGGCCAAGTCGCAGCAGGCCGGCCTGCTCGCCCTGGTCGAGCTCGATCCCGACGGTTCCGTCGAGGAGAACGCCGAGAGGCTCACAGGGGCGCTCGAGGGGATCGTCTCCGGCGGCATCGCCCCCGCCGCGCGCGACGACGCGCAGGGGCGCTTCCGCAAAGGCGACGCGGTCGGCTTCGTCGCCGAGGAGATCGTCGCCTGGGGCGGCGCCGGCTCGACCCTCGCGGCCACGCTCGAGCGCCTCGCGGCCGACGCCGAGATCGTCACCGTGCTGGCCGGCGACGAGGCGCCGATCCCCCTCGGCGAGCTCGACACCCACGTCCCGGAGGGGGTCGAGATCGAGACCCACGAGGGCGGGCAACCGAGCTGGTGGTGGCTGTTAGCGGCCCAGTAGCCCGCGCTTTCGCCGGAGCTTCGGAGCTGACCGAGGCGCGGCTGCTCGACGCGCCGATCCACTGGCCGCGGCCGAGCGTGCTGGATGTCTCGCTGGAGGCGCTGGAGGGCGTCGGGCCGAAGCTCGCCGACGCCGCGCGCGAAGCCGGGATCGCCACGGTCGGCGACCTGCTGCTGCGCTTTCCGCACAGTCACCGGGACCGCACGGTGGTCTCGGTCGCCTCGGTCGAGGTCGGCAAGCAGGCAACTGTCCTCGTCGAGGTGCTCGCCGATCCCTCGCGGCCGTTCCGGCGGCGCGGGCTCTCGATCCTCACGGTGAAAGTGGGGGACGATTCGGGCCCGATTCGGGCGACCTGGTTCAACCAGCCCTGGTTGGCCCGCAAATTCACCCGGGGGACTCGGTTGCTGCTGACGGGGTCGCGGGACAAACGCGGCTTTCGCGTCAGCGAATATGAGCAAGTCGAGGGAGAAGTAGAACGCGACGGTTCGCTGACGCCTGTTCACCCCGCAACCGAGGCGTTGAAAGCCCAGCGGATTCGGCAGTGGGTGGAGCAGGGCATTCGTTGGGTGGGGAATGTGCCGGAGCCGTTGCCGGCGGAGCTGCGGGTGCGGAAGGGGTTCCCCGGCGTCGCCGACGCGACCAAAGCGATGCACTTCCCCGACGATCCGGAGGAAGTGGCGCAAGCGCGCGAGCGACTCGCCTTCGAAGAGCTGTTCCTCTATCAGGCGCTGCTTACTACGCGGAAGCAGTCGCACCGGGCGGCGCGGCCGGCGCCGCGGTTGGGAAAGCCGGGAGAGCAAGTGGGGCGGTGGCTCGAGTCGCTGCCGTTCGAGCCGACCAAGGATCAGCTCGGGGCGTTCGACGAGATCGACGCGGACCTCGATGCCGGCCAGCCGATGCAGCGGTTGCTGATGGGCGAGGTGGGTTCGGGGAAGACCGTGGTGGCGCTCTACTCGATGCTGCGGGCGCTGGAAGCGGGGTTCCAGGCGGTGCTGATGGCGCCGACGGAGACCCTGGCCGAGCAGCACGCGATCACGCTGGGAAGGCTCCTGGCGGAAGAGGCGACGCCGTTTGCGTTGCTGACCGGGGCGACTCCCGCGGCGCGGCGCAGGGAAGCGCTCGATCGGCTCGCATCGGCGGAGCTCGGGCTGGTGGTGGGGACGCACGCGCTGATCGAGCCCGACGTGCGTTTCGCCCGCCTCGGCCTCTGCGTCGTCGACGAGCAGCACCGGTTTGGCGTCGAGCAGCGCAAGGCCCTCGACTCGAAGGGGGTGGAGGGGATGGCTCCGCACGTGCTGCACATGACCGCGACGCCGATCCCTCGTACGCTCTCGCTCACCGCTTACGGAGACCTCGACACGACCGCGTTGCACGAGCTGCCCGCCGGTCGCCGACCGGTCGAGACCCGCGTGGTGGGCGAAGACGAGCGGCCCGCCGCCTACGAGTTCCTGCGGGCCGAGCTGCGCGCCGGCAGGCAGGCCTACGTCGTCTGCCCTCTGGTCGAGCAGTCGGAAAAGATGCAGGGCAAGGCAGCGGAGGTGGAGGCGGCGCGCCTGCGGGCCGAGGAGCTGGAGGGCTTCCGCGTCGGCGTGATCCACGGCCAGATGCCCTCGGCGCAGAAGGCGCGGGCGATGGAGGACTTCGCCTCCGGGGCGACGGACGTCCTGGTTGCGACGACCGTGATCGAGGTCGGCATCGACGTGGCCAACGCGACGTTGATGGTGATCGAGGGGGCGGAGCGCTACGGCGTCTCCCAGCTGCACCAGCTGCGCGGCCGCGTCGGCCGCGGCGAGCATGCCTCGCACTGCTTGCTATTTCCCGAAGAGGCGGGCGAGATGGCGCGCCGCCGCTTGAAGGCCGTGGCGCGCGAGCGCGACGGCTTCAAGCTCGCCGAGGTCGACCTCTCGCTGCGCGGCGAGGGCGAGGTGCTGGGCACCCGCCAGCACGGCCTGCCGCGCTTCGCCGTCGCCGAGTTGCCCGAGGAAACGACGACGCTGGTCGCCGCCCGCGACGAGGTGCTCGGCCTGTTGCGTCGACACGGCTCGCTCGACGTGCCCGAGCTGGGGCCGCTCCTCGATGCCGCCCACCGCCGCTTCGGCGCCGGCGCCTCCGACCCGATCCCGCTATGAGGGTGATCGCCGGAGAGCTGAAGGGGCAGCGCTTGGTCGCGCCGCGCGGATGGAAGGTGCGGCCGACCTCAGACCGAGTGCGCGAGGCGATCTTCTCCGCCCTGGGCGAGATCGAGGGCGCACGCGTCCTCGATCTCTACTGCGGCACCGGCGCACTCGGCATCGAGGCGCTCTCGCGCGGCGCCGCGACCGCGATCCTCGTCGACCGCGACACCAGGCCGGCGCTGGGCAACGTCGAGCGGCTCGGCCTCGGCGAGCGGGTCGAGCTGGTCCGGTCTGATGCACCCAGCTGGCTCGAGAGGCAGGCCGTTGGAGCCCCCGCGCTCACACCGGCCTGGCGATTCGACCTCGTCTTCGTCGACGCCCCCTATAGACTCGCCGACCGCGTGGGGAAGGCACTGAACAGCCATCTGCCGCCGCTGCTTGCCGCCGGCGGGCGGGCGGTGGTCGAAAGCAGCGCGCGGGCGCCCTTGCGCATCGAGTCGCTGGAGCGGGTGCGGCAGCGACGCTACGGCTCGATCGACGTCTCCTTCTACGCCGGGGGCGCCGGATGAGCGCCGAGCGCAACGGCACCGTCGTCTGCCCGGGCAGCTACGACCCGGTCACCAACGGCCACCTCGACATCATCACCCGCAGCTCCGAGGTCTTCGAGCGGGTGATCGTCGCCATCGTCAACAACCCGATGCGCAAGGAGAAGACCCTGTTCACCGCCGAGGAGCGCAAGGGCCTGATCGAAGAAGCCACCGCCGACCTGGCCAACGTCGAGGTGCGGATCTTCTCCAACCTGCTGGTCGAGTTCGCCCGCGAACAGGGGGCCAGGGCGATCGTCAAGGGACTGCGGGCGATCTCCGACTTCGAGTACGAGTTCGAGATGGCCCAGCTCAACCGCAAGCTCGACCCCGGGATCGAGAGCATCTACATGATCGCCTCGCCCCAATACAGCTTCCTCTCCTCGACCGGAGTGAAGGAAATGGCGACCTTCGGCGGCGACGTCGCCGACCTCGTGCCGCCGCCGGTTGCGGCCGCGATGACGGGCCGCCTGGGCGAGAGGTAGGCTTTCGCCGACGACCGCCCCTGGGCGAGAGTTTGCAAAAAGCCGAGGAAATCACGGCTTCTTCACCGAAAGTGCCGCTTACACGTAGGCTTACGCCCCCCCAATGGACGTTCTGGTCTTAATAGACAAGCTGGACGATGTCGTCCACAACGCCCGGCCCGTGCCTCTCACGGATCAGGTCCGCGTGGACCGCGAGGAGATCTACGACCTCCTCGATCAGATGCGGGCGACGATCCCCGAGGAGATCAAGCAGGCCCGCTGGATCGTCAAGGAGCGCCAGGAGATGCTGGCCGAGGCCAAACGAGAGGCCGAGCGGATCGTGCGCGAGGCACGCGAGCAGCAGGCCCGCCTGATCTCCGACGAGGAGGTCACCAAGCAGGCCGAGCGGGCCGCCGACGAGATCGTCGAGGACGCGCGCACGCGCGAGCGCGAGATCAGGCTCGGCGCCGAGGACTACGCCGACGAGATCCTCAACACGCTCGAGGTCAACCTGCAGAAGTTCCTCGCGGCCGTGCAGCGCGGCCGCGACCGGCTCGCCGGCCGCGACGAAGAGCAGCCGGTCGCCGAGCTGGACGAGCAGCCGTAGCGCTCAGTACGTCGCGCGCACTACCGCCAGGCCGTCGGCCTGCCAGATGACCTCGCCGCCGGACCACTCGACCACGTCGTCGAGCTGTCGGTCCTTCTCGAATACGTCGCCGATCACCACCGAGCGGGAGTGGTCGCGGACGCGGCGGAAG
The DNA here is from genome assembly GCA_046733275.1 of Actinomycetota bacterium. Classification (GTDB taxonomy): domain Bacteria; phylum Actinomycetota; class Thermoleophilia; order Solirubrobacterales; family 70-9; genus VRUE01. Next base: position 4,510 of record JBKPOW010000232.1, on the reverse strand, counting down.
AGTCGCTGCTTCTGCTCGTCGGTCAGGTCGTTGACGGAGAGGACGGAGATGACGAGGTCCCAGGGGCCGTCGGGGAGCGGGTCCTCCATGCGGGCGAGCTGGACGTCGTCGTAGGTTTGGCGGGCGCGGAAGACCATGTCGGGGCTGGAGTCGAGACCGACGACCCAGACGTCGGGGTAGGCCTCGATCAGGCGGCGGGTGGTCTCGCCCGTGCCCATCCCAAGCTCGAGAACCCGCTCGGGGGGGAACGGCACGGCGGCGACGGCCTGCTCCTGCAGTTCGTCGTAGCGCGGGATCTTGGAGCGGATGCGCTCCAGGTACTCGTCGGGAGTCCAGTCGAATTGGCCCATCTCGTAACCTCGTCGGGAGGGTGCCATCGTAAGCGGCCGGGCGGAGGAGCTCGCAATGGCCAGGACGCCAACCACCATCGTCGATCTCGCAAGCCTCTCGCTCTCGCACGGCCAGGGCGTTCGCCTGGAACCGCCGGTGCGGCTCGAGCCGCTCGAGCTGGGCGGCCAGACATATGTCCCCCAGGGCGAGGTGGCGGAGACCCGGCTCGACATCTCGCGACCAAGCAACGGCTACGCCTTCCGCCTGCGCTTCCCCCTCCACGTCGAGGGACCCTGCATGCGTTGCCTCGAGGCAGCCGATGTGGCGACCGAGATCGACGCCCGTGAGATCGACCAGGCCGACACCGAGGACGAGGAGCTGCGCAGCCCCTACGTCGTCGAGGACGAGCTCGACCTCGGCCGCTGGGCCCACGACGCCGCAATCCTGGCCCTGCCGACGCAGATCCTCTGTCGCCCCGACTGCACCGGCCTCTGCCCGGTCTGCGGCGAGTCCCTCAACGACGCGGATCCGAAGGAGCACGAGCACGACGCGGGCGGCGACCCTCGTTGGGCGAAGCTCGACGAGTTGAAGCAGGACTGAGGGACGTCCGGCCGCGGACCGCTACCATTCCGCAGCTCATGGCGGTCCCGAAGAAGAGAACGTCCCGCACGCGGCGCGACAAGCGGCGGGCCACGCACAAGGCCCGCAAGGCGCGCTTGAACGAGTGCCCGCGCTGCCACAACCCGCGCCTGCCGCACCGCGTCTGCCCGACCTGCGGCACCTACGCCGGGCGTGAGGTGATCAAGCACACGATCGCCGACCCGACCGCCGGCGCGCCCACCGACACCGAGGAGTAGAGAGCGCTCCGATGCCGCCCGGCGCCGGCGTCACCGTCGCGCTCGACGGTTACGGCGTCGAGCGGGGCCTCGACCTGCTGGCCGAGGGCGCCCGGATGGCGGCCGCCGACGGGATCCGCCTGCGGGTCTTCGGGCCGCGGCGGGGGCACGGGCTGGAGGGGGTCGACGGGATCGAGGTGGTGCCGACGGCGGAGTGGATCGGCAACGAGGAGGAGCCGTTGCCGGCCGTGCGCGCCAAGAAGGAGGCATCGGTGGTGCGGGCGGCGCGCGACGTCACGGAGGGCCGTGCCGAGGCGATGGTCAGCCACGGCTCGACTGGGGCGACGATGGCGGCCGCGACCTTCGGACTGCGGCGCCTGCGCGGCGTGCAGCGCCCTGCGCTTGCCGTGCGGCTGCCCGTCCCCGGCAAAGCGGTCCTCTTCCTCGACGTCGGCGCCAATACCGAGGTGCGCGCCCAGCACCTGGTCCAGTTCGCCTTCCTCGGCGCCGCCTTCAGCGAGGCGGTGCTCGGCGTCTCCCGGCCGCGCGTCGGCCTGCTCTCGGTCGGCGAGGAGGCCGGCAAGGGGCGGGGGGAGGTTGTCGAGGCCAACGCGCAGCTTGCCCGTTCGGACGGGATCGAGTTCGCCGGCAACGTCGAGGGGGGCGACGTTGCCGCCGGGGCGGTCGACGTCGTCGTCACCGACGGCTTCACCGGCAACGTCGCGCTGAAGCTGATGGAGGGGACGGCCCGCACCCTCACCGGTGCGATCGGCGACGCCGCCCGCTCCAACCCCCTCGCCGCCCTCGGCGGGCTGATGATGCGCCCAGCGCTCGGCGGCCTGCGCCGCGAGCTGCACCCCGATGCCACCGGCGGCGCGATCCTGCTCGGCCTGCGCGGCATCGCCGTCGTCGGCCACGGCAGCGCCGGCGCCGAGGGGATCGCCAACTCGGTGCGGCTCGCCGCGCGCTGCGTCGAGGTCGACGCGATCGGCCGCACCGCGGCGCTGCTAGAGCGGGGCGGCGCGACCCGCGGGGCGATGGCCGCCGGGCCGGACGCGTGATAGGACACCGGGAATGAACAGGGACGAGGTCTTCCAGCTGGTCCGCGACCACCTCGCCGAGGAGCTCGAGGTCGATCCGGGCAAGATCTCCGAGGGGACGCGCTTTAAGGACGACCTTGACGCCGACTCGCTCGACCTCTATGAGCTGGTGATGGAGCTCGAGGACCGCTACAAGATCTCGGTCACCGAGGAGCAGGCGGCGCGGATCGAGACCGTGGGCGACGCCGTCAGCTTTGTGATGGAGCACGCTCCGGCGTGAGCGCCGAGGGGCTGGCCGAGCTCGTCCGCGAGCTCCCCGACGACCTGCGCCGGCGCGCCCTCACACACTCCTCCTGGACGGTTGGCGCGCGCGACTCCTACGAGCGCCTCGCCTACCTCGGCGACAGCGTCCTCGCCCTCGCCGTCGCCGCCTCGATCTACGAGCGCTTCCCCGACGTCGACGCCGGCGGCCTGACGCGGATCCACAACCAGACCGTCAGCGGCGTCTCCTGTGCCGAGGTCGGCCGCGAGCTGGGCGTGCCGGCGATGCTGGAAACGGCCCAGCCCATTGCCGAGGACGCGATCCCCGCCACGGTGCTGCTGGCCGGCTCGCGCCCCCTGCCCGAGGTGACCGAGGCCCTGATCGGCGCCTGCTTCGTAGCCTTCGGCTTCGAGCGGGTCGCCGTTACCGTCGCCGATGCCTTCGATGCGCAGATCGAGTACGCGCTGGAGGCGCCAGTCGACGCGAAGTCGGCGCTGCAGGAGCTGCTCGCCCGGCGAGGCGCGCGCGTAACCTACGTCGTGATCGGCGAATCCGGGCCTGCGCACGAGCGCACCTTCGAGGTCGAGGCGACCGTCGAGGGGGAGAGGGTGGGGACCGGCGCCGGGCGAAGCAAGAAGGCGGCCGAGCAGGTGGCCGCCGAGGAGGCGCTGAAGCAGCTAGGAGGCTGACGAGGTGTTGCGTCCGACTCACCCGCAAGCCTTCCGACGAGGACGAGCATGTATCTGAGATCGATCGAGATGAAGGGGTTCAAGTCGTTCCCCGCGCGCACCAAGCTGGAGTTCTCTCCAGGCGTCAGCGTGATCGTCGGGCCGAACGGCTCGGGCAAGTCGAACATCACCGACGCGGTCCTCTGGGCGCTGGGCGAGCAGAGCCCGGGCGCGATCCGCGGCGCCTCGATGCAGGACGTGATCTCCGCCGGGGGCAAGGGAGTGGGCCAGCGCCGCGCGGCAGAGGTCGAGGTCGTGATCGACAACTCCGCGGGCCGCGCCGCGAGCGAACTCTCCGAGATTGCGATCCAGCGCAGCCTCGACCGCTCCGGCGACGGGGTCTACCGGCTCAACGGCGCCCGCTGCCGCCTGGTCGACGTGGTCGAGGTCCTCTCCGACACTAACCTCGGCCGCGAGATGCACTCGGTGATCAGCCAGGGCCGGGTCGAGTCGATCGTCCACTCAAAGCCGCGCGAGCGCCGCCTCCTGGTCGAGGAGGCCGCAGGCCTGGGCAAGCACCGCAAGCGCCGCCGCCGCGCCGAGCTGAAGCTGCGCGCCGCGCGCGACAACCTCGACCGGGCGCTCGACCTCGAGCGCGAGGCGCGGGCGCGCCTGCGACCGCTGAAGCGCCAGGCGCAGGCCGCTGAGCTGGGCGCGCGGATAGAGCGCGAGGAGCTGGAGCTGGGCGGACGCCTCGTCGCCGAGGAGCTGCGCTTCGGCAAGGACCGGGCACTGGCCGCGGAGAAGACCGCCGCCGAGGCCCGCGCCAAGCGCGAGAAGGTAGAGAAAAGCCTCGCCGAGGTGAGCGAGCGCCGCCGCGTCGCCGAGGAGCGCTTCGCCGCGCGCGACCGCGAGCGCACCCAGGCCTGGGGCCTGCTGACCAAGCTGCGCGGCGAGCAGCAGCGGATCGCCGTGCGCGCGGCCTCGCTCGCCGATCGCGAGACGACCCTGGAAGGCGCCCTGGAGGGGCTGCGGGCCGAGTTCGGCCCGCTGACGCTCGACCTCGGCTCCAGCGAGGGGGCGCCCGCCGAGCGCGCACGCAAGCTCGAGGGAGAGCTGGGCGAGATCGAGAGCGGGCTCTCGGCGGCGACGGGGGCCCTCTCGCGGGCCCGCTCCGAAGACGCCGCCGAGTCCGAGCGCGAGGCGGCTCTGGGGGACGTCCAGGCCGGCGCCGAGCGGGCGAAGCTCGACCAGGCGCTCGCCGAGGTCAGCGAGCGACGCCGTGCCGCCGAGGAGCGCTTCGCCGACCGCGACCGCGAGCGGACCAAGGCCTGGGGCCTGCTGACCAAGCTGCGCGGCGAGCAGCAGCGGATC
>JBKPOW010000231.1:0-11467 GCA_046733275.1 Actinomycetota bacterium | reverse complement strand
CGATCGACCAGGGGATCGAGCACGGCCCGCGCGACTTCTTCCCGAACCCTGCGTCCAAGGACCCCGACTACCAGTTCCGGCTCGCGGCGGAGGCCGGCTATTCGGCCCTCGCCTGCCAGATCGGCATGGCGAGCAAGTACTACCCCGACTACGCGGGCCAGGTCCCCCTGATCCTCAAGGTCAACGGCAAGACCGACATCCCCTCCTCGGCGAACGCGCTCTCGACCTGCAACGCGAGCGTCGAGGACGCGGTGCGGCTGGGCGCCGACGCGGTCGGCTACACGCTCTACGTCGGCTCGCCCCGCCAGGACGAGGACCTCGCCCAACTGCGCGGCGTGCGCGAAGACTGCGACCGCTTCGGCATGCCGCTGATCGTCTGGTCCTACCCGCGCGGCGAAGCGGTCGAAGGCAAGGGCGGCCCCAACTCCTTCTACGCGATCGATTACGCCGCGCGGCTGGCGATGGAGATGGGTGCCGACGTGGTCAAGCTCAACATGCCGAAAATCGACTCCGGCAAGGACAAGGACGCCCCCGCCCCCTACAGCGAGATGGAAGTCGACCAGGCCGAGGCGATCCGCCAGTGCGTCGAGTCGGCCGGGCGCGCCCTCGTCGTCCTCTCGGGCGGCTCGAAAGTCGACGACGACGTGGTCCTCAACCACTGCCGCGAGATCATGCAGGCGGGTGGCAGCGGCGTGATCTTCGGCCGCAACGTCTGGCAGCGCGAGTGGAACGACGCGCTGGAGATAATCGAGCAAATCAAAGAAACGCTGCTGAGCAACGTGAGCCGCATCCCCTGAGGCGCGAGTGGATAGGCAGCGCGGCCCTGCTGGTCGTGGTCGCGCTGCTGGTACTGCGGCCCTGGGAGGAGGATCCCGAGGCGGGACCGGCGTCTGCCACCGCGGTCGTTACGCGGGTGGTCGATGGGGATACGGTCGAGGCGCGGGTCGAGGGCGAGGTCGAGGACGTGCGGCTGATCGGGGTCGACACGCCGGAGACGGTCAAGCCGGGCGAGCCGGTGCAGTGCTTCGGCAAGCGCGCCTCGCACTTCACCGAGCGCGAGCTCGAGGGCGAGCGGGTACGGCTGGTCTTCGGCGTCGAGCGGCGTGACGTCTATGGCCGGCTGCTCGCCTACCTCTATCGCGGTGATCGCTTCTTCAACCCGGTCCTCGTCCGGCGCGGCCTCGCCCACGCACTGACGATCCCGCCCAACGACCGCTACGCGCCGCGCTTCGAGCGGCTAGAGCTGGCCGCCGCTCGCACGGGCCGCGGCCTCTGGGGCGCCTGCCCTCCGTGACCGGCGTCACCTCCCCGATGCTGCATGGCCTCGTGCAGCTTTGCTACGGTCCGCCGCGGCCCCCAGGGGCCGTTCCTCTATGAGAATGCGACAGAGCATCTCCCAGTTCGAGGTGGCCTTCGAGCAGGAGACCACCTTGGAGCGCCGCCGCCGCGAGCAGCTGCGCCGTCGCGCGGCGAACCGCTCGCGCGAGCGCCGCATGACGCGCAACGAGCATCACGGCAAAGTTCGCTTCAGCGTGCTGGCGGTCTGCTTGACCGCGACGGTGATCGTGGTGGTCATCTCGATGTTCGAGGCCCTCTCCTTCTTGATGGCGTAGCGGCGAGCCGCGGCCCAGGTTGAATAGACTCGCGCGCCGATGGCACGACGCTCGCTGAAGCCACAGCTCAACCAGATCCGCGCCTGGGTGCGGCAGGGCCGCACGGACGCCTGGATCGCCCACCAGCTCGAAGTCTCCGCCTCGGAGCTGCGCGAGTTCCGCAAACAGCACGACCTCACCGCCGACAGCGAGGACACCGGCGGCGAGATCGACCTGCGGGACGAGATCGAGGCCGAGGTCGAGGCGGCCACCGCCGAAGAGGCCGAGCCCGAGGAACCCGAGTCCGAGGAAGCCGAAGAGCCGGCCGAGGAGGACGAAGGCGATGGCGAGGGCGACGGGGAGAAATCGGCCCGCAAACCGCGCAGGCGACGGCGGGGCAGGCGAGGCGGCCGAGGCCGCCGCAAAGAGCTGGAGGCGACCTTCGACCACGGCGAGCGCGACGGCTACGGCCTCTGGCTCGACGCCTCGGTCAAGGACAACCCGGTCTACACCGAGCACTGGGCCGGCAAGCGCGAGGTCACGGTCCGCATCGACGCCGACCAGATCGTCATCCGCCGCGCCGGCGACAGCGGCGGCGACGAGGGCGACGACGACTCAGACGAGTAGCTGGCGGCCGCCGGCGAAGTCGGTGGCGCCGCGTAAGTAGAGCCAAAACGCAGCATCGGCCAGGGAGCGGGCGTCTCCCACCCCGGGCGCGATGTCGGTTGCCACCTGCAGGCACCAGTCGGTCCCGCGTCCGTAAAGCTCCGCCAACTCCCCCGCCGAGAAGGTCGGCCCGATGCGGCGGCGCAGCTCGTCCTGGATCGCGCCGACGATGCGATCGGCTTGGCGGCGTTCTCTGGGGCCCTCGATCGCCCGCAGGGCACGCATGCCCTCCTCCCACTGGAAGAGCGCGTTCTCGAGCGGGTAGCCCATGCGCGGAGTATTACCCGGCGGGCTGCTGCGGAATCTCGCGCAGCGGGGCGTTGGCGGGACCGCAGCCGGCAGGGTCAAGGCGGCTACGGACGCGCCAGACGGTCACCCGCCCGCTGCGCTCGATCGGGACGACCGCGCGCTCGCCGCGCAACCAGCCTGCCTCGGGCGAGGGGACGGGCTCGCCGGGCTCGATGAAGTTGAGGAAGGGCGAGGTGACGAGGTAATCGAGGTCGGCGGCGTTTACGGCGGCGCGGAACTCGGCGCAGGTCGGGATCGCGTTGAAGGCGCCGTGCGGGCCCCTGGCGCCGAGGTAGCGCACTTGGTTGGAGAGGTCGGTGCCGTAGAAGCCGTACTGCAGGAAGCCGGCGGTCGTGCCGGCGAGCCCGATGCGGGAGTCCTCGATGTCGCGGGCCCAGCGGTAGGCGGAATCGAGGTTCATGCTCGGGATCGCCGTCTCGGAATCGGCGTTGCGGTAGCGGTCTTCCAGGTAGTCGCGCTGGACGGGATAGCCGATCGTGGCGGTGAGCAGGGCCAGGCCGGCGAACCCACCCGCCATCCACGCCCGCGACATGCCACGGCTGCGGGCGAAGAGCAGGGCGGCGGGGATGAGGACGAAGAGCAGCGCGATCGCCCAGGCGAGGATTCGATCGGGGTCGCGCAGAACCGCGTCGGCGCGGTCGGTGATGACGAGGACCGCCAGTAGGACGACCAGGGACAAGGCCCACCAGCCGCGGGTCCTGTCGGGGGGGAGGGGCGCCGGGGCTTCGCTGGGTTTTTCGCCAGGGGCGCTCTCGGCCGTCCGACGTTGTGGGTGGGGCGAAAAAGAGGACGCCGCTGTGCCCCGGCACCCCTCCCCCCCGCCACCCGCCGACGGGACGCTCCTCCCGAACGCGAGTGGCAGAAGCGTCAAGCCCGCCAGGAGAGCTGGGATCGCGTAGCGGATGTTGATCGCGAAGCCGACGGGGGCGCCCTCGGCGCCGGCGGCGCTGAACGGGGTGAAGACGTAGACGAGCAGGCCGAAGAGGACGACGCCACCCACCCACCGAAGAACCGGGGGCCGTCCCCAGATGAGCGCGGTCAGAGCGCCTGCAACGGCGCCGGCGACGACCAGCGGCCAGAGGGTGCCCAGGGCGTGGTCGAGGCCCGGGGCGAAATACTCGCGCCAGACGCCGGTGTCCGTTGCGTAGTGCGCGATCGAGAAGTCCGGCCGGGCGCTCTGCAGGTGCTCGGGGTGTGGCAACGAGATAGGCCCGAGGCTCTCCAGCTGGGGAAGCGGGTTGCCGGCGACGATCAGGTTGCGCAGGAACCAGTATCCGCCGCCGGCCAGTCCTGCAACGAACCACCAACCCGCGGCTGCCCAGCGTCGCCCGGCGGGCGCAAGGAAAACGACCCCTACAGTCAGCCCGGCCGCCATCGCGAGCGCAGTCGACTTGGTCCCCACAGCCAAACCGGTCGCCAGCCCAGCGGCCGCCAACGGCCATCCCGGCGCCAGCGGCTTGTCGTCGCGGCGACCCGCCCAGGCGTTTACGAGGATCGCGATCGCGGCCAGCAGTAAAGCTGCGGCCATCACGTCGTTCTTGGCCGCCCCCGGCTCCCGGACGACCAGCGTATGACACTCCAGCAGCACGGCAGCTGCGATCACGGTGAGCGGCGCCCTGCCGTAAGGGCGCCCGATGCACCAGGCAGCCAGGAAGGCGATGGCAAGCCAGCCGAAGTTGAGGAAGAGCGAAAGGGTGTCGCGCTCAGTGAGCAGGATGCCCACGCCGTGCAGCAGCTCGGAGTTCTGCGGAAAGGCCCAGAGGGAATAGACCGTCTCGGAGTAGTGCAGCCCCGTCACCGAGTGGCTCTGAGCCATCTCCACCGCGAACGGCATGTGGTACCAGAGCGAGTCGAAGTTGAAGATCCCCCGACCCAGCGCATCCGCCGTGGTCAACCCCCAGTGCGCGAACACTAGCGCGACGACCCCCACGGCTAGGAAGGTCAGTGCGCGGCCCGCGGGTCCTGTCGCGGCGGGCTCCCCCATGTGCTCGGACGCTGCCGCCTCCTCCGCTATGGGGGTCCCCCTCCGCGCCACCCGCGGGAGAAGCGCAGCCACAGCAGCGAGCAGGACTGAGCCGCCGACGAGGGCTCCAACGTAGAACAGCCCGAATATGCCCAGAAGCTCAGCGAGCCAAATCAGCAGCGCTATGCCGACAATGGCATCGATGAGATGAGCTGGCGCGCCGGTCCAAGCGGGGAGGAGCTTCTGGCGCAACCGGACCGAACTGAAGCCCAGCGAGATGACCAAGGCGGCGAGCAGGACGACGCTGAGGATGTAGGAGCCGAGGTTAACCACGGCTACGTCACCCGCCAGCCTAGCCGCCAGGTGGCTAATCCCATGGCGCCGTGCGACTGGGGGCGTGCGTGGCCAAGCAGATCAAGGACGCAGGGTGCAGCCTTTGCTGGTTGCAAAGGCAAACCCGAGGACGCAGAGATGCGCAAGTGCCACGCGCGCCATCCAGGCGTGCGGGGTCGTGGGATTATCCACCTAGCCCGTGGACGACGATCGGCGTCTCGCCTTCGGCGACCATGCCCTGCGCCCGCGCCCTGCGGCTGATCACGAGCGGGTCGTCCGCCGTCTGGATGCGCTTGTGGAGGCGCTTGTTCTCGCGCAGCTTCTCGTGGAATTCCGCTTTGGCGGCCGTCGTCGCCGTGTAGGTCTTGACGAAGTCGATCGCCGGGTTGAGGTAGGAGTAGAGGACGGCGGCGAGGACGAGGGTGAGCGCTATCCGCCCGACCCGGTCCCAGCGAATGCGGCTGCCGCTGCGGCGGGCGCCCGGTTTGCGCCGCGCCGCGGGTTTGCGCCGCGCCGTCGTTTTGCTCGTCGCAGGTTTGCGACGGGCGGTGGATTTGGGCCGCGCGGTCGAGCGTTTGGTTCGGGACGCGGTTTTGCTCGCCGGCCTGGCGCGGGCTGCCATACCGGCTGCTACGCGGCCGGGCGCCGCATTCCTGCATCTAAGAGACGTGTTGGACGAATGCCTGCAAGCCGGGAAATTCGGCTGACTCGCCCAACTCCTCCTCGATCCGCAGCAGCCGGTTGTACTTCGCCACGCGATCCGAGCGCGACGGCGCGCCGGTCTTGATCTGCCCGGCGCCGGTGGCGACGGCGAGGTCGGCGATCGTCGTGTCCTCGGTCTCGCCCGAGCGGTGCGAGATCACCGCCGTGTAACCGGCCTCGCGGGCAATGCGGATCGCCTCTAACGTCTCGCTCAGGGTGCCGATCTGGTTGACCTTGATCAGGATCGAGTTGCCGACGCCGAGCTCGATCCCGCGCCGCAGCCGCTCCGGGTTGGTGACGAAGAGGTCGTCGCCGACGAGCTGCACGCGCCCGCCGATGCGCTCGGTCAGGGCCTTCCAGCCGTCCCAGTCCTCCTCGTCCATGCCGTCCTCGATCGAGACGATCGGGTAGCGGCCACAGGCGTCCTCCCAGTAGGAGGCCATCTCCTCGGAGGAGAGCGTGCGCCCCTCGTGCTCGAGCACGTAGGCGCCGCCCTCGAAGACCTCGCTCGTCGCCGGGTCGAGGGCGATGAAGACGTCGTTGCCGGGCTCGTAGCCGGCTGCCTCGACGCCGTCGAGGACCGCCCGCAGGGCCGCCTCGTTGGATTCGAGGTTGGGGGCGAAGCCGCCCTCGTCGCCGACCGCGGTCGAGAGCCCCTTCGCGCCGAGGCTCTTCTTCAGCGCGTGGAAGACCTCGGTGCCGACCCGCAGGCACTCGGCGAAGCTCGCGGCGCCGGCGGGCACGACCATGAACTCCTGGAAGTCGACGGAGTTGTCGGCGTGGGCGCCGCCGTTGAGCACGTTCATCATCGGCACGGGCAGGACGCTCGGCTCGCCCGCTCCGTAGAGCTCGGCCAGGTAGCGGTAGAGCGGCCGGCCGGAGTCCGCAGCGGCCGCCTTGGCCACCGCCAGGGAGACGCCGAGGATCGCGTTCGCCCCGAGCCTGCCCTTGTTGGGCGTGCCGTCGAGCTCGATCATCGTCTCGTCGAGCGCGCCCTGCTCGGCGGTTCGGGCGCCCTTTAGCGCCGCGGCGATCTCGCCGTTGACGTTGTCCACAGCCCGGCTCACGCCCTTGCCGAGCCACGCCTCGCCCCCGTCACGCAGCTCGACCGCCTCGAACTCCCCGGTCGAGGCGCCCGAAGGGACCGCTGCCCAGCCGGTCGCTCCCGAGTCGAGCGTCACCTCCACCTCGATCGTCGGGTTGCCGCGCGAGTCGAGGATCTGGCGCGCGTGGATGGCTGCGATGGCGCTCACGGGCGCGCGAGTCTATCGACGGCCCGGGCGGTGCGGCTGGCTATTCGGAGGGTGCTTCTTCGGGCGCCGTTTCCGGCGGGGGGACGCCTTCGGGAAGGCCGGTCGGCGCTTCCGCCGCTCCACCCGGTTCTTTCCTGGGGACGGGCCGCTGGGCAAGCGGTTTGCCCTGCGGTTCGACCGGCGTGATGCTGCCTGGCAGGGCCGGGATCGCCTGCAAGACGGGCGCCGGACAGGCTTCGGGCAGGCCGCCTTTCGGGTCCTCTTCGTAACAGCCTTTCGGCGTGCTGGCGGAGCGGCCGGTGGGCTCGAAGTTCGCGCACCGTTCGGTCACGTAGTCGGGGGCGCAGAACGTCCGCGACCTCCACTCGGTGTTGAAGTTCGAAACGAAGCTTTCGAAGTATTCCTGCTGGAGCCGCTGTTCGAGCGTGCTTTTGATCTGCGGTTCGGCCGTTTTCAGCTCCTGCGCGCTTTCCGGCACCGAGTTGACCACTTCGAAGACCGTGTAGCCGCGCTGAGTTTCGAGCGGGCCTTCGACCTGGCCCTCGGGCGTTTCGAAGAAGGCGGCGTCGAGCGGTTCTTCGCTGACGCCTTCCTGGAGGCCGTTCTGCAGCCCGCCTTTTTCTTTAGTGGCGACGTCTTCGGAGTATTTTTTCGCAACTTTGCTCCAGCTTTTGGCCGTGTTGTCGTCGACCAAGGCTTCTTTCGCTTCTTCCGCTTTCTGCTCGTCTTTGTTGACGATCAGGCGGACGTCGACGCTCGGTTGCTGGGTGAACTGGTTCGCCTTGGCGGCTTCGTAGTAGTCCTCGATTTCACCCTCGGTCGGTTTCGGCGCCTCTTCCTGCAGCTGGGTCTGCAGCTGTTCGCTGAGCAGTTCGATTTCGATCCGCGTGTCGATGTCGTCGGTGGTGAATTTCGATTCTTTGAGGAATTTCTGGAATTCCGCCTCGGACTGGAAGCTTTCGTTCTTTACTTTCCGCACCTGCCTTTCGACTTCCCGCTCGCTCACCTCGATGCCTTCTTCGTCGGCGAGCCCCCGGATCCAGACGCCTTCGAGGATCGACTGCAGGCCGGCTTCCTTCAGTTCCTCGTATTTGGGATCGCCGGGTTTCGGCACTTTTTTCGAGCCTTCCTGCGAAGCGGCCGCGAGTTCGATCGCGTGCGTAACCTGGTCCTCGCCGATTTCGCCGATGTCGCCGGGCGCGCCCTCGACCAGTGCCGCGTCGCCGGACGGGATGCTGGGATCGCCGAGACCCTCGCTGATCGCGACGATCGCGAAGAGGACGACGAAGAGCACGCCGAAGGCGAGCAGGGCGCGACGCGACGCGAACGGGCTGGCGGCGTCGCCGCCCCCTCCCTTGCCAGTCGTCCCTCTCCTGCCCTGGTCCGGACTCACGAGGCAGGGAGCATATCTTTTTCGACCATTTGTGAGCGGCCGGCCTCACGCAGGCCCTCCGCCATCGCCAGCACCGCCGCCAGGCGGGCCTCGGGCTCGTCTGGAACCCGCACCGAAGCGGTTTTCTCGCGCCACTCGTACAGCGCCCCCTCGACCTGCTCGGACAGCTTGCCCGCCGCCTCGGAGTCGAGCTCGACCCCGACCACGCTGAGCCTGCCGCCGCGCAGCTCGACGCTGCGCGCCCCCGCCAGGCGCAGCTCGATCCGCGCCCGCTGCAGCGCCAGCAGGTTCTCGGCCTCGGGCGGCAGCGGCCCGAAGCGGTCGCTGAGCTCGTCGCGGATCGCCCGCAGGTCGCCCGGCGCGCGGGCGGCGACGATCCGTCGGTGGAGGTCGATCTTGGCCGCCTCGAAGGGGATGAAGGAGACGGGCAGGTAGGCGTCGACCGGGACGTCGAAGCGCAGCGGCTCGAACGGCTCCTCCCCGTCCTCCCCCGCGGCGCTCGCCTCGGCCACCGCCTCGTCGATCATCTGGCAGTAGAGCTCGAAGCCGACCGCGGCGACGTGACCGGACTGCTCGTCGCCGAGCAGGTCGCCGGCGCCGCGGATGTCGAGGTCGCGCATCGCGATCTTGAAGCCCGAGCCAAGCTCGGTGTGGTCGGCCAGGGTCGAGAGCCGCGCCGCCGCATCCTCGGTCAGCGCCTCGGCCGAGGGGTAGAGCAGGTAGGCGAAGGCGCGCTCGCGCGAACGCCCGACGCGGCCGCGGATCTGGTACGCCTGAGCGAGGCCGAGCCGGTCGGCGCGCTCGACGATCAGGGTGTTGGCGGTGGGGATGTCGAGGCCCGACTCGATGATCGTCGTCGTCACCAGGCAATCGGCCTTGCCGCGCAGGAAGCGCATCATCGTCTCCTCCAACGCGGCCTCGTCCATCTGCCCGTGCGCTTCGGCGACGCGCGCCTTTGGCACCAGCGAGCGCAGCCGCTCCGATACCTCGGCCAGGGTCTCGATCCGATTGTGGAGGAAGAAGGCCTGGCCGCCGCGCTCGAGCTCGCGCTCGATCGCCCGCTGGACCAGGTCCTCGTCGTAGGGCCCGACGTAGGTGCGGACCGGGCGGCGGCCCTCGGGCGGCGTCTCGATCGTCGAGATGTCGCGCAGGCCGGCGAGGCTCATCTGCAGGGTGCGGGGGATCGGCGTCGCCGAGAGGGCGAGCACGTCGACCTTCAGCTTCAGCTGGCGCAGCAGCTCCTTCTGCTTGACGCCGAAGCGCTGCTCCTCGTCGACGATCAGCAGGCCGAGGTCCTTGGCGCGCACGTCGCGCGAGAGCAGCCGGTGGGTGCCGACGAGGACGTCGACCTCGCCCGCCTCGAAGCGCCGCAGCACCTCCTTCACATCGGCCGGCTTGCGCAGGCGCGAGACCCACTCCAGGGTGAAGGGAAGGTCGGCGAGGCGCTCGCGGAAAGTGCCGAAGTGCTGCTGGGCGAGGATCGTCGTCGGCGCCAGCATCATCACCTGCTTGCCGTCGGACGCCGCCTTGACCGCGGCGCGCAGCGCCACCTCGGTCTTGCCGAAGCCGACGTCGCCGCAGACCAGCCGGTCCATCGGCTGCTCGGACTCCATGTCGCCCTTGACCGCCTCGATCGCTTCCATCTGATCGGCCGTCTCGCGGTAGGGGAAGGCGGCCTCCATCGCGATCTGCCACTCGCCGTCGGGCGGGAAGGGGTGGCCCTTGCGAGCCCGCCGCTCCGCGTACAGGTTGAGCAGCTCGCCGGCGAGGGCGCCCGCCGCTTTGCGGGCGCGCGCCTTCATGTTTTGCCAGCGCTTGCCGCCGAGCGCCGAGAGAGTCGGCTCGGCGCCCGCGCCGACGTAGCGGCTCAGCTTCGCCAGCTGGTCGGTGGGGACGTAGACGCGGTCCTCGCCCTTGTATTCGAGGTAGAGGTAGTCGCGGGCGACGCCGCCGACCTCGCGCGTCTCGAAGCCGGCGAAGCGGGCGACGCCGTGGTCCTCGTGGACGACGTGGTCGCCGACCCGCAGGTCGCTGAAGGCGAGGCGGCCGCGGCCGGCGGCCCGCTCGCGGTCCTCCGCCCGGCGGCGCCGGTGAACGAGGCGGCGGAAGGGGTAGACGGCGAGCTTCAGCTCGGGGCTGACGAAACCCTCGCGCAGGCGGGCCTCGGCGAAGGCGAGGCCGGGATCGGGCGAGAGGCGGCCGCCGTCGAGCAGGGCTGCGTCGAGGCGGTCGAGCCCGTAGCGCGAGCGCTCCGCCTCGCCGCGGTTGTCGAAGGCGACGACGGCGCGGTAGCCGGAACGGATCAGTTTCTCCAGCTCGGCCTCGGCCTCCTTGACGCTGCGCGCGGGCGACTCGGCGCGCGAGGCGCGGAAGGCTTGCTCGTCGCCGTCGCCGTCGCCGGCGCCGCGCAGCGAGAGGATCGCGCGGGCGCCCAGCGGCTCGCCGACCTCGACGTAGAGCTTGCGGGCGTCGTCGGCGTGCATCGCCGCGGTCGCGTCCTCCCAGTGGTCGCGCAGGGCCGGCTCGATCTCCTCGGCGGCGGCGAGGATCACCGCGGCCGTCTCGGGAACGAGGTCGAGCGGGGCGCCGAAGTGCTCGAGCGGCAACGCCTCGTGGGCGCGGGGCGCCTCCCTGCCCTCTTCTGCCGCCTCCATCGCCGCCAGCTCGGCCAGTTCGCGGTGCTCGGCGTCGAGCTCGGCGGCGGGCGCCAGCTCGACCCGCTCGGCCTCGCCGAGCGAGCGCTGGGTGAAGGTCGAAAACCAGCGCATCGACTCGATCTCGTCGCCGAAGAGCTCGATCCGGACGGCGCGCTCCTCGGTCGCCGGGAAGACGTCGAGGATGCCGCCGCGAACGGCGAACTGTCCGCGCTCCTCGACCTGCTCGACCCGCTCGTAGCCAGCAGCGGCGAGGTCGCGGGTGGCGTCCTCGAGGTCGATTTCGCCGCCTTGCTCGAGGGCGAAGCCGGCGGGGCGCAGCGAGGCGTCGGGCACGGCCTCGGCGAGCGCGGTTGCGCTCGCGACGACGACGGCGTCGTCCTCGTCGCGGAGCGAGTCGAGGGCGTCGATCCGCAGGCCGACGAGGTGCGGCGGCGGGGTCACGTGCGAGGCGTAGCCGGTGCCGCGCGAGGGGTAGAAGCGGACCCGGCGCGGCGCCAGGTAGGCGCGCAGGTCGGCGGCGAGGTCGCGGGCGGAGCGGTCGTCGGCGCTGACCAGGAGCTGTCTCTTATACACATCTCCGAGCCCACGAGACTGTGTTA
>JBKPOW010000230.1:0-6481 GCA_046733275.1 Actinomycetota bacterium | reverse complement strand
GGTGAGAACTCAGGCCGCCTGGAACCTCGCGCGCCACTCGTCGCGGTCGAACTGGGCGGGTTCGGTCTCGTCCAGGAAGCTTTCGAGGACGGCAATGAAGCGGCCCGGCGCCTCCAGCTGCGGTAGGTGCCCGACGTCGTCGAAGACCTCGAGGCGGCTGGCGGGGATCGCCTCGTGGGCTTCTTCGCCGTGGCTGACCGGGATGATCGAGTCGCGGGCACCCCAGACGATCAGCACCGGCACGGCCTCGGCCAGGTAGAGGCGATCGGCGGCGTCGACGCGCTGGCCGCGGGTGCCGACCACCGCGTGCAGGGTGTCGAGGAAGGCGGCGCGGCGCTGGGCGTCCTCGAGCGAGGCGTAGCCGCGGGCGATCTCGGCGACGTCGGCGCTGGGGCGCAGGCCGATCGCGGCCAGGCCGCGACCAAGGGCCGAGCCGACCTTCTGGCCCGCGCCGGCGGTGAGGGAGATGAAGAGGTCGGCGCCGGGAAGCGCGGCCGCGCGCAGGACCGGGCTCACCTCGGGGCCGAGGCCGCCGCTGGAGACGAGGACGAGGCGCTCGATCATCTCGGGGAACTGGTAGGCGAGCTGCATCGCGACGCCGCCGCCGAGCGAGTGGCCGACGACGGTGGCGCGCTCGTGCCCGAGCGACAGCAGCAGGTCGCGCAGGCCGCTGGCCAGGGCGCCGATCGAGTAGTCGCCGCCGCCGGCCTCCGAGCCGCCGTGGCCGGGGAAGTCGGGGGCGATCACCGTGTGCCGGCGGGCCAGCGGCTCGACCACCTCGCGCCAGTTCTCGCAGCTGCCGGCGATGCCGTGGATGAGCAGCAGTACCGGCCCGTCGCCGGCCTCGAGGTAGGAGACCGAGCGACCGTGCACGATCGCGGTGCTGACCCGCATCTCGGACATGGAGGTAAACAGTAGCCTCCAGAGGAGACCGGATGCCGACCTTCCTCCACACCTGCTACCGGATCGGCGAGATCGATCGCTCGGTCGCCTTCTACGAGAAGCTCGGCTTCGAAGAGGTGCGGCGGACGCCGATCGGCGACGAGGCGATCAACGTCTTCATGGGCCTGCCGGAAGAAGAGATCCCCTGCCTCGAGCTGACCTACAACCACGGCGTCGACTCCTACGACCACGGCACCGCCTACAACCACATCGCCCTCGCCGTCGACGACCTCGACGGCACCCTGGAGGGCCTCGCCGCGCAGGGGATCGAGCCCGAGAAGCCGCCCTACCGTCCCGGCGGCCGCAGCGAGGGCCACCGCATCGCCTTCGTCCGCGACCCCGACGGGTACCGTATTGAGCTGATCGGCGAGTAGGCTGGCGAGCACCTTGACTCGGCTACCGGCTCGAACGATGCTTTGTGACCGGTCACAACGAGAGGAGACGAGATGATCTGCGCGCTCACCGTCCGCAAGCTCAATCCCGGCAGCTTCGACCAGTTCCGTGAGGCCTTCATGGGGGAAATGGAGAACGACCCGCCGGAGGGCTTCGTCCGCTTCAACATGTTGCGCAACGCCGAGGACCCCGATGAGGTGATCTCCTTCGGCTTCTTCGACGGCAGCCCCGAGCAGCTCCGCGAGATCGCCGCGAAAGAGGGCTACGAGGAGCAGCTTGAGCGGATTGCCCCCTTCGTCGAGTCGGTTGGTGCCGACGGCCTCTACGAGATCGTCGAGGAGCGGACCTTCTAGCCGGTCGCTCCCTCCCGGTCCTCCCCAAGCCCTCGCGACGCGCCTCCCGCCGCGGGCGATAGGCTGCCCGCGGCTTTAGCTTGGAGACGGGAGGAGGATCGTTTTGAAACTGGTGATCGGCATCGTTCGGCCTGAGAAGGCGAACGACGTGCTGGAAGCGCTCTACCGGGCCGAGGTCCGGGGCGTGTCGTTGAGCCGCGTGCAGGGTCACGGCGGTGAGCTCGATCGGGTCGAGACCTATCGCGGGACGACCGTGAAGGTCGGCTTGGAGGACAAGGCGCGCTTCGAGATCGCCGTCTCCGACGAGTTCGTCGAGCCGACGATCGAGGCGTTGCGCGACGGCGCCCGCACCGGCCAGGTAGGCGACGGCAAGATTTTCGTCGTGCCGCTGGAGCGAGCCGTGCGGATCCGCACCGGCGAGTCCGACGAGGCCGCCGTGACCCCGGTGGGATCATGAGCTGGCTGCCGATCGCCCAGGCCGCGGCCGAGGTCGACACGGGCGATACCGCCTGGATGCTCGGCGCGACCGCGCTGGTGTTGATGATGACGCCTGCGCTGGGCCTCTTCTACGCCGGCCTCGTCCGCTCGAAGAACACGCTCAACACCTTCATGATGTGCATCGGCGCGATCGCCGTGGCCGGCGTCGTCTGGGCGCTGGTCGGCTACTCGCTCGCCTTCGACGGGACTGGCGATCTGATCGGCGGGCTCAACTACGTCGGCCTGCACGACGTCACCTTCGTCCCCCGCGACGGGACGACGATTCCCCACCTGCTCTTCATGGCGTTCCAGGCGACCTTCTGCATCATCACCGCGGCGTTGGTCTCGGGCGCCGTGGTCGAGCGGATGCGCTTCGGGCCGTTTCTGATCTTCGTCGCCCTCTGGTCGATCCTCGTCTACTCGGTCCTCGCCCACTGGTCCTTCGGCGGCGGTTGGCTTGCCGAGGGCGGCACGCTCGACTTCGCCGGCGGCATCCCGGTCGAGATGGGCTCCGGCTTCTCCGCCCTGGCCGCGGCGCTGGTCGTCGGCCACCGCAAAGACTACGGTCGCCAGGCGCTGCTGCCCCACAACGCGGTCTACGTCCTGCTCGGCGCCGGCCTACTGTGGTTCGGCTGGTTCGGCTTCAACGGCGGCAGCGGCTTCTCGACCGGCAATCCCAGCGTGCTCGCCTTCACCAACACGCTGCTGACGCCGGCCTGCACGCTGGTCGCCTGGTTCGTCCTCGACCTGATCCGCGGGCGCAAAGTGACCGCGATCGGCGCCGCCACCGCGATCATCGTCGGCTGCGTGCTGATCACCCCGGCGGGCGCCTTCGTCAGCCCCGGCTGGGCGATGGTCCTCGGCGCCGTCGGCGCGCTGCCCTGCTACGCGGTGATCGTCTGGCGGCCGCGTACCCGCGTCGACGAGACGCTCGACGTGCTCGCCGCGCACGGCATCGCCGGCTTCACCGGCATCCTTTTCATCGGCTTCTTCGCCTCACTCGCTTGGAACGGCGTCTCCGACGGCCTCGTCTTCGGCAACGCCTCGCAGCTCGGCGATCAGGCGCTGGCCGCGCTGGTCACGCCCCTCTACGCATTCGGGATGACCTTCCTGCTGCTGCGGTTGATGGGCTTCGTCACCTCGCTGCGCTCGAGCGAACACGAGGAGGCCGTCGGCATGGACTTCGTCCACCACGGCGAGGAGGCCTACGCCTCGGGCGAGGGCGCGATCCTCGTCCTGCCCGAGGCCGACGGCGAGGTGCTGGTCGCCGACCCGAGCTGAGCGAGGCTCCGGCGTAGGTGGCCCGGGCGACCCGCCCGGGCCTATGCTGGCCTTCGATGGCCGAGTATCTCCAGGTCCTGACCACGATCGACTCCGAGGAAGCGGCCGAACGGATCTCCGCCGCCCTGGTCGAGCGGCGCCTCGCCGCCTGCGTGCAGGTCCTCGGCCCGATCGCCAGCCGCTACCGCTGGCAGGGAGGGACCGAGACCGCCGAGGAGTGGATGTGCGTGGCCAAGACCGAGGCCTCGCGCTACGCCGAGCTGGAGGCGGCGATCCGCGAGGTGCACTCCTACGACGAGCCGGAGATAGTCGCCACCCCGATCGTCGCCGGTAGCCAGGGGTACCTGGACTGGATCGGCAAAAGCCTCTCCAATCGATAGCGGAGAGTTTCTGCCCGGTAGCGTAGTCGCATGCATGCGGGCGAAGGGCTGAGCGGAGTAGACCTCAGCCGGCGCGCGGAGATCGAACACGTGCGCCACCTCGCGGCGGTGGTGACCGGTAGCCAGGATGCCGTGCTGAGCAAGGACCCGGACGGCATCGTCACCTCCTGGAACCCCGCCGCGGAACGCCTTTACGGCTACAGCGCGGAGGAAGCGATCGGCACGCACATCTCCTTCCTCGTGCCGCAGGACCACCACGGCGAGGAGAAAGAGATCCTCGCGCGGATCGCCCAGGGCGAACGGATTGAAACGTATGAGACCGAGCGGATCCGCAAGGACGGCGTGCGGGTCGACGTCTCGCTCACCGTCTCGCCGATCGAGCATCCCGCGCTCGGCATCGTCGGCGCCTCGGTGATCGCCCGCGACATCACCGCCGAGAAGAGGCGGCGCAAGGCGCAGGACTTCCTCGTCGCCGCCAGCCGCGACCTCGACGCCTCGCTCGATCCGGAGAGGACGGCGCGCACGATCGTCGAGAACGCCGTCCCCGAACTGGCCGCGCTCTGCGTGATCGACTTCGTCCGCAACGACGGGCGCATCGGCGACAGCATCGTCGCCAGCTCCGTGCCGGGAGCCGCGCAGCGGCTGGAGAAGATCCGCAGGGAGATCCCGCTCGACCCCGAGGGCGAGCATCCGGTCGCCCAGGTGCTGCGCAGCGGGCGGCCGATGATCTGGCGCGACCTGCGCGCCCCCGAGACGATCGACCGGGTCGCCCAGAACGAGGAGCACCGGCGGCTGATGAGCGAGGCCGGCTACAACTCCGCCGCGGTCGTCGCCCTGACCGCCCGTGGCCGCACGATCGGCGCGCTCTCCTTCCTCCACTTCCACTCCGACCTGCGCTACGACGAGGTCGACCTGCAGCTGCTCTCCGAGCTGGCCGACCGCGCGGCGCTGGCGCTCGACAACGCCCGCCTCTACCAGGAGCGCGACCGCGTCGCCGCGAGCCTGCAGCGGGGGCTGCGCCCGCCACAGCCGATCGACGTACCGGGGCTCGAGATCTCGGTCGTCTTCGAGGCGGCCGGGGAGGGCATCGAAGTCGGCGGCGACATCTACGACGTCCTCGCCTTCGACGAGGGCTGCTGGGTCCTGGTCGGGGACGTGGCCGGCAAGGGGATCGAGACCGCCGGCGTCTCGGTCGCGCTGCGTCACTCGATCCGGGGCCTCATCCGTGAGCTCGACCGGCCGGACGAGGTCCTCCAGCGGGTCAACGAGATCCTGCTCGAGGGGACGAGCCTCAAGGACTTCGCCACCGCCGTGCTGGCGCGGATGCGACGGGTCGACGGCTGCTGGGAGCTGGAACTGGCCTCGGCCGGGCACCCGGCCGCGATCCACCTGAGCGGAGTGGGGACGGCGGAGCTGGGCGGCGGGTCGTTGCTGGGAGCCGTCGTGGAACCGTCCCTCGGCGTCCATCGTCGGCTCCTGGCGGACGGCGAGACGCTGGTCCTCTGCACCGACGGCTGGCTCGAGACCGGGCCGCCGCAGGACCACCGCGAGCCCGGCGAGCTGGCCGAGCTGGTGGCTGCCCACGGGGACCGCAGCCTGGAGGAGCTGACTCGCAATCTGCGCGACGCGGCCGTCGCCCGTGGTGGCGGCGAGCTGCGCGACGACATGGTCGTCCTCGCCCTGCGTCCGGTTCTCGCCTAGCCCGCCTAGCCCCTGACGATTCCGCCTAGCCCCTGACGACCTCGAACTGGGTCATCAGGCCGTGGTCCTCGTGGTCGAGCATGTGGCAGTGGATCGGGTATTTGCCGGTGTAGTCGGCGAAGCGGCCGGCGACGAGGATCCGTTCGCCGGGGTGGACGAAGAAGGTCTCCTTGAGGCAGTCTTCCCAGGGCGGCGGCGGCTTGCCGTCGCGGGCGAGCAGGTACCAGTCGGTGTGGTGCATGTGCATCGTGTGAGCGACCGCGGTGCGATTGACGATCTCCCAGGTCTCGGTCGTGCCGAGCACCGGGAAGGCGTCGGCGCGGGCCGGGTTGAAGGTGCGGCCGTTGATCTGCCAGGTCGTCTTGAAGAGGCCGCCGATCGAGATCGTCCAGGGGCGGTCTGGCTTGCGCGAGGCCCGCTTCGCCCAGGCGGGCAGCGGGCGCAGCGAGCGCGGCACACGGGTCCTGTCCGGCACCCGGCCGCGGGCGACCCTGAACTGCATCAGCGCCCCGGTGTAGGTCCGCGTCCCCGGGCCGTCCTTGCCGCCACCGCGGGCGGCGCTGCGCAACTCGACCGCCTCGCCGCCGGCGCCGGCGAAGTCGACGATCGCCTCCGCCCGCTCTCCCGGGCCGAGCAGGATCTCGCGCCGGCGCACCGGCTTCGGCATCAGGCCGCTGTCGGTGGCGATCTGGACCAGCGGGGCGCCGTTGGAGAGGTAGACGTTGTAGGAGCGAAAGTGGGAGACGTTGAGGATGCGCAGGCGGTAGCGGCGGGTGGCCACCCGGTGGTACGGCAGATAGGCGCCGTTGACAAGGACGCGGGCGCCGAGCACGCCGTCGCCCGGTGGACGGCGGCCGGTGAAGGGGTCGGTCAGCTGGTTGTCGCGGTCAAAGGAGCGGTCAGCGATCGCCAGCGCGATGTCGCGCTCGCCGGCCGGCAGCGGCAGCGAGGCGT
>JBKPOW010000229.1:0-30401 GCA_046733275.1 Actinomycetota bacterium | reverse complement strand
GTCGTGGCGAGGAAGTCGGCGAGGGTCGCGGCGAGGCCGTCGGGGTCTTCGAGATGGGGGAAGTGGGCAGCGCGCGACAGCGTCTCGAAGCGGCAGCGGGGGATCGCTTCGTAAGCGGCACGGCCGTGCTTGATCGGGATCGTGCGGTCGCGCTCGCCCCAGACGATCAGCGTCGCCATGTCGCCCAGCAGGTAGAGGCGGTCGGCGGCGCTGACGTGCTGGCCGTGGACGTCGATCACCGAGCGCAGGGTCTGCAGGAAGGCGCGGCGGGAGCCCGGCTCCCGCAGCGGCCGCAGCGCCCGCGCCACCGCCTCCAGGTAGACGCCCTTCTCGTTGCCGCGGGCGCGCAGCCTCTCCCCGGCGTTGTCGATCGCGTCGACCAGGCGGGGCTGCGCGGCGAGGCGGAGCAGCTGCGACGCGCCCGGCAGCGCGGCGCCGCGCAGGAGCGGGCTGACCTCGCGGCCGAGGCCGCCGCTGGAGACGAGCACCAGCCGCTCGGTGCGCTGGGGAAACTGGTAGAAGAACTGCATCGCGACACCGCCGCCGAGCGAGTGGCCGACGATCGTCGCCCGCTCGATGCCGATCGTGGTCAGCAGGTCGCGGATGCTCGCCGCGTGGGCGCCGAGCGAGTAGTCGCCGCGGGGCGTCGCCGCGTCGCCGTGGCCGATCAGGTCGGGCGCGACCACCCGGTAGGAGACGGCGAGCCTTTCCGCCACCGCCTGCCAGTGGCGGGAGGAGTTGACCATGCCGTGGATCAGCACCACCGTCGGCCCCCTGCCCGCGACCCGGTAGATCGCCCGGTGGCCGTGCAGATCGACCTCGTGTGCCTCGAAGCAGCTAGCCGCTTCCACGCCCCAGACCCTACCCACCGTGCCCGATAGTTACGACCGCGACGAGGACGCCGGCGGCTATTTACGAGACCTTTACCGCAGCTTCAAGCGCAATCGCAAGGCTGGGGCCTACGGACAACAAGCGGAAAGGAGACGCCATGCCGCAGATACTCGTAGAGGCCGATCGACGGGACGACAGCGACAACACGGTCGTTTACCGCGAGCGGATCAACCTCAGCGACCTGGAGTCCGAGCACTTCTCCGGCCAGCTGGTCGAGCGGGTCGGCTGGGCCGTCCTCGACGCAGACGAGCTCGAGCGCACGGAGAGCCGGCGACAAGGAAAGGCAGTCGGCTAACCCGGCGGGTGCTCGGCGGCGCGCTGGCGCGCTTCGGCCTTCTGCTCGAGCGTCAGCGCGCCCGGATGGCCGTCGCCGGGCCAGGGGGTGAGGATCAGCAACAGACGGGCGTCGGAGCGTGCCGAGATCGTCCGCCGCTCCCCCGGGTCGAACTCGAAAAGGTGGCCGGCGCCGGCCGATAGGACCTCGCCGTCGGCCGTCGTCACCTCGACCTCGCCGTCGACCACGACGACGCGGGCCCGCTCGTGAACCTCGTGCTCCTGCATTTCCTCCCCCGCCGGGAGTTGCAGCACGATCGTCCGCGCATCCTCCCCGGAGGCGAGGATCTGCGGCTGGTGGGCCTCCGTCTCGACCGATCTCAGATCCCAGCTCTGCATAGCCTCTTTGTACCAGGTCAGCTGCCGGCAGCGAGCCAATCGACGATCCCCGCGACGCGCTCCCAGTCCTCGCTGTCCCGCGCTGCCTTGAGGTCGAGCAGCGCCTGCGGCTCGGCGGCCATCAGCGCCTCCGATCCCGCCGCCGCCCAGCGGACCAGGGCGTAGTGGATGAGGTCGTCGACCGGGATCCCCGTCGTCTCGGCGAGCGCGGCAAAAGTCGGCAGCGGGTCTTGCGCCTTCGCCGCCTCGACCTCAGCCGCAAACGCTCGATGCTCCGGCGGGATCGTCATGCGCGGATACGGATATATTCATCCGAGCGGCCGAGGGCCGACAAGTCAAACGCTGGGGGAATCGGTGTCAGGGTCGATCGGGGCATGGAGACGACGATACGGCGTAGGGGTGGCGGGCCTGGCCTTGCTCGTGACGCTGGCCCTCGCCCTTCCGGCAATCGCCAGCGCGTGCATCGAAGATGGAGGCGGCGAAGACCGCGGACCGCTGATCGGAGCGGCGCAGATAACCCCGTCGAGCTTCAGCTACGAAGGCGGGATGGCGGTGGTCAGCGGCGAGGTGGAAGACGACTGCGGAATCCAGCAGGTGCGGGCTGAAGTCGTTAGCACCGAAGGCCTCTACTGGGCCTTTCAGCTGTTTCCAGACGAAGTCATCAACAGCAATACCACCCTCTACCGCGGCGAATTCCTGGTGCCCCCGAACTACCAGGAATGGCCGGTCGGCTATCAGGCGGTGATCGAGGCCGAAGACACCAACGGCTCCCGCGAACAGGCCTACGCGGGCGAAGCGGAAGTCGCGGCGCTGCCGCCGTTCGACGAAGCGCCATACGTCTCCGGGGCGTCCCTGAGCCCCCGCTTGCTCGGCTCCGCCGGCGGCCAGGTGACGATCGGCGCCGACGCCAGCGACAACCGTGCCGTCTCTGGCGTCTTCGCCATCGTCACCCTGCCGGACAGAAGCCAGCAAGAAGTTCCGCTGGAAGCGGTCAGCTCGTCGCACTTCGAAGGCAGCTTCGAAGCCCCGACCAACCTGGGTGAGACGCCCCGGGAATACTCGGTTGTCGTCTACGCCCAGGACGACATCGGCCAGGAGAGCTCGGAAAGCGCTGGCAGCTTCATCGTCTCGCCGCCGACCGGTCAACTCACCGTTCGGCCGTTGACGGAGAGGTTCTTCGGCCAGGTGACGATCGGCAAAACCGCTACCCGGATGGTGGTCGTGCACAACAGCGGCGGTCCCAAGACGCAGCCGATCGAAGCATCGATCGCGACCTCCGGCGTGCCCTTTGCGCTTCGGGGAGCGGCCGGCGGAAAGATCGACTTCCTCCTTGGCCCCGGCAAAACCCGCGTCTTCGCGATCGATTTCGCGCCTCTTTCGCTGGGGCTCCAGGTCGGGTCGGCGATCGTCTCGCGTGCGGACGGAGCCCAGCCCGACATCGTCCGGAGGCTTACCGGCCAGGCCCGCCCAGCTCGAGCGACCCCAATCCCCTGAAGATCTGAAGCCGCCGACCCGCTGCAGGATTTGAACTTCATCGGGGAGACAGGATTTGAACCTGCGACCGCTCGGCCCCCAGCCGAGTGCGCTACCAGACTGCGCCACTCCCCGTGGCTGCTGCTCATTCTGACGGATTCCGGCAAACTGTCGAGGGCGCAACGGGTCGCATGCGGAGGCGGCTCGCGCACGCGGCGGTAGCTCAACGGTAGAGCCTCGCCCTTCCAAGGCGATGATGCGGGTTCAATTCCCGTCCGCCGCTTGGCAGATTGAGTCCAAGCGAACGTCCGTTCGTATCCCTAGGCTCTCGCCATGCGCACGTGCGGGAGATGCAAGCAGGAGAAACCGGTCGAAGAATTCGCCTGGCGTCGTAAAGCCAGAGGGCAGCGCGACAACTACTGCCGTTCCTGCCGGACCGCCTACAAGCACGAGCACTACAGCAAGAATCGCCAGCGCTATATCGACGCTGCCGGCCGCCGGACCAAGAGGGTCGTGGCGGAACGCGTCGCCTATCTCGTCTCATTCCTACGCGACCATCCGTGCGTCGATTGCGGGGAGACCGATCCCGAGGTGTTGGAGTTCGATCACCGAGGAGACAAGAAGTTCGGCATCAGCAGGGGACTCCGGGAGCGTCCGTGGGAGGCGGTCCTCGAAGAGATGGCGAAGTGCGACGTGGTCTGCGCCAACTGCCATCGAAGACGGACCAACCGCCGAGGGAGATTCATCCGTGCGGCAATCGCTGCAGAATACGGCCGAGGGCTAAGCCGAGGCGTCGCTGAGCGGTGGCATGGAGCGCACACCGCCGCTTGTGTGACCGATCTCATTCGACTTGGGGTACGGGAAGTGGTCAAGTGGGTATTCGCCATGTCGATGAGCTCACGTTCGGCGCTGCCCCCCGGTCCCCGGCTTCCGGCGGCTGCCCAGTTCGTCGGCTTCTGGACGAGGCCGCTCGCCTTCCTCGAGCGGTGCCGCGAGCGCTACGGCAAGCGCTTCACGATCCGCCTCCCCCTGACGCCCCCCTTCGTGATGCTGACCGACGCCGACGAGGTGAAGCAGGTCTTTACCGCGCCCCCCGACGTGCTGCAACCCGGCCGTGGCGCGCGTGTGCTCGAACCGGTCGTCGGCGCGAACTCGGTCCTCCTGCTCGACGAAGGCCCGCACATGGAGCAGCGCAAGCTGATGCTGCCGGCCTTCCACGGCGAGCGGATGGAACGGCTCGCCGGGCTGATGGCCGAGGTAGCCACCGAAGAGATCGAGTCGCTGCCGCGCGGTGCCCCCGTCGCCCTCCATCCGCGCATGCAGGAACTGACGCTGAAGATCATCCTGCGCGCTGTCTTCGGGATCGATCCCGGCGCGCGCTTCGACGCGCTGCGCGACCGGCTGCAGGCGATGCTCGCCTTCGGCGACAAGCCGATCAGCCTGCTGCCGCCGCGCCCCGACGGCAGCGTGGCGAAGATCGCCGAACGCGTCGGGCCGTTCGCGCAGTTCGTGCGCCTCCAGGAAGAGGTCGACGAGATCCTCTTTGCGCTGATCCGCGAGCGGCGCGAGGACGGCGGCGAGGGGAACGACGTGCTGGCGATGCTGCTCGAGGCCCGGCACGAGGACGGCTCGCCGATGGACGAGCAGGAGATCCGCGACGAGCTGCTCACCCTGCTCGTCGCCGGCCACGAGACGACCGCGACGTCGCTTGCTTGGGCCTTCGAGCGCCTCGTCCGCGAGCCGGCCGTCCTCGAGCGGCTGGTCGGGGAGGTCGAAGAGGACGGCGATGCCTACGTGACGGCGATGATCCAAGAGACGCTGCGGGCGCGGCCCGTTCTCCCTAACGTCGCACCGCGCTACGTCGCCGAGCCGATCGAGGTCGGCGGGTGGACCTACCCGTCCGGCTGCAGCCTGGTGGCGAACGGCTATCTGATCCACCACGACCCCGACATCTATCCCGACCCCTACGCCTTCCGGCCGGAGCGCTTCCTCGACGAGCCACCCGGCACCTACACCTGGATCCCCTTCGGCGGCGGCCGCCGCCGCTGCCTCGGCGCCAGCTTCGCGATGCTGGAGATGAGTGTGGTCCTGCGGGAGCTGCTGAGCCGCTGCACGGTCAGCGCCGCCGGCGACGGGGTCGAGGTGGCGCGACGGCGCAACATCACCGTGCGACCGATCGGCGGCGCCCGCGTCGTGCTCGCCGACCGGGCAGCGGTTCCGCTGGCCGCCTAGCTCGCCGCGGCGAGGGTTGCGGCGATCAGGCCGCGGGTCCGGGCGGGATCGACGACGTCGTCGAGCTCGAACAGGACGGCGGCGTTGATCGCCCGCGCGTTGCGCTCCGCGGCGGCGGTGAGGTCGCGTACCCGCTGCTCGCGCTCCTCGGCGTCCGCGATCTCGTCCAGCTCCTTGCGCAGCGCCAGGCGCACGGCCCCCTCCAGCCCCATCGGCCCGAGGTGGGCGCTCGGCCAGGCGATCGTCAGCAACGGCTCGTGCAGGCTGCCGCCGGCCATCGCCTGCGCGCCGAGGCCGTAGCCGCGGCGCAGGATCACGGCGATCAGCGGCACCCGCAGCGCCGCGCCGTCGACCAGCAGCTGCGAGGCGTGGCGGACGAGGCCGGTCGCCTCGGCCTCGGGCCCGACCATGAAACCCGGCGTGTCGATCAGCGAGACGACCGGCAGGCCGAAGGCGCCGCAGAGCCGCAGGAAACGCGCCCCCTTCTCGCTCGCCTCGCTGGTGATCGCGCCGGCCATGTGCAGGGTCTCGTTAGCGAGAAAGCCGAGCGGGCGGCCCTCGATCCGCGCCAGCGCGGTCACCATCTCCGGCGCGTAGCGCTCGCCGAGGAAGGTGACCGAGTCCGCGTCGGCGAGCGTCTCGATTATCGGCCCGACCGGGTAGGCGCGGCGCTCGCGCTCCGGGACCAGCTCGCGCAGCCGCCCCTGGTCGGCCTCCTCGCCGGGCGGCGTCGGCCCCTGGAAGTAGGCGAGCAGCCGCTTCGTCGCGGCGACGGCGGCGGCCTCGTCAGGGACGGCCAGGTCGATCACGCCGTTGCCCGCCTGCATCGCCAGCGGGCCGACCTCGTCAGGATCGACCTTGCCCAGGCCGCCGCCCTCGATCATCGCCGGCCCGCCCATGCCGAGCGAGACGTTCTCGGTGGCGACGATCAGATCTGAGCAGCCGGCGAGCACCGCGTTGCCGGCGAAGCAGCGGCCGGCGACGACGGCGATCCGCGGCACGGCCCCGGCGAGACGAGCCCAGAGGGCGAAGGCGCGGGTGTCGAGCGCGGAGACCACCGGGTAGTCGGTGTCGCCCGGGCGCCCTCCCCCGCCCTCGGCGAAGAGCACCGCCGGCAGGCGCATCCGCTCGATCAGCTCGAAGAGGCGGTCCTTCTTGCGGTGGCCGACCGCCCCCTGCGTGCCGGCCAGCACGGTGTAGTCGTAGGAGAGCACAGCGCAGGCTGCGCGCTCGCCGAAGAGTTCGCCGTTGACCCGGGCCGTGCCGCCGATCAGCCCGTCGGCGGGGGTGCGGGCGATCAGGTCCTCCAGCTCCCGCCGGCCGCGCTGGGCGGCGATCGCGAAGCGGCCATACTCGACGAACGAGCCAGGGTCGATCAGGTCGGCGATGTTCTCCCGCGCCGTCCGCCCGCCCGTCTCGTGGCGCCGCTGCACGGCATCGGTCCGCGCCTCGTCTCGGGTCAACTCCTCCCGCCGCCGCAGCTCGGCCAGATCGTCGCGCTCGCTCCCCTCCGGCTTCTCCCGATCTGGCACGGGCCGCATGTTCCCAGACCCCCGGGGCGGGTAAGGGCTCCTCAGCACTCCCGATGGCCGACCTCGAGACCAAGATCACGCCCTACCGCAACGGGCCCTACCTCGTGCGCGGGCCGATCTCCCTTGTCGACCAGGACGGCAACGAGATCGCGGTCAGGAGGCGGGTGGTCGCGCTATGTCGCTGCGGACGCTCGCGGACGCGTCCGTTCTGCGACGGGACGCATAAGGCGATCGGCTTTCGCGCCGAGAGCGGCGCAGGCGGCGCAGGGGCGTCGCCGAGTGGCTGAGGCGGCCCTCGCCGTACCGGACGCCGCCGCGAAGCTTCGCCCCCACGGCCAGCCAGGCGCAGATCGAGCGCTCGGCGATCCAGGCGGGGGCGAGCAGCGAGCCGCTCGCCGGGAAGCGCTCGGCGCCGCCGGCCCGGCGGCGGCCGGCCTCGGCTATGCCGATCGAGGCGAGTGCCGCCGCGCCGAGCCGAGCCGTTCGCCGGCGCAGCAGTCCCGCCGTCAACGGCGCAACGGCGAGGAAGGCTCCGATCCGGAGGGGAATCGCGAAATCGTCGTAGGCCTGGCGCACGCGCTGGGATAGAAAGTGCGCGGCGCTCGGCGGCCGCCTGGCGACGTAGAGGTCGAGCGGGGTGAGCACCGTGCCGCCGGCGGCGCGGATCGTCCGCATCAGCTCGAGGTTCTCGAACAGCGCCGCGCCGTCGTAGGCGCCGGCGGCGAGGAAGCTGGAGCGCCGCACCGCCAGCGTGCCGGGGAAATCGCCCAGCGGGAAGGCGAGGTCGCCAGTGAAGACCCGGTTGAGCAGCGTTCGTGCCGTGTCCCAGCGGGCGTGCCAGGGCAGCTCGTCGAAGTAATTCTGCGGGCGGACTAGGTCGGCCCGGTCCAGCAGGGCGCCGGCTCGCCACAAGCCCGCCAAGTCGTAGCGGACGTCGTCGTCGGCGATCACGACGCGCTCGTGGGCGCACTCGCGCACGCCGGTGATCACGCCGTTGACTTTCCCCATCGGGAAGGCGAGGTCCGGGTGCGGCGGCAGGTGCCTGGCGACGCCGGCGAGGGCCGCGGCGTGGCGCTCGAAGAGCGGTTCCGGCGAGCCGTCGACCACGAGCACCTCCGTGCCGGCGGCGGCCAGCGGGCGCAGGTATGCGGCGAGCTCCTCGATCGGGCCGGGCTCGGTCCAGCGCAGCGGCAGCACGTAGGAGAGCGCCGCGGGGGCGACCGACCCGTCGGCCTCGCCGCCGCTCACAGCGGCGTGCGCAGCGAGCTCTCGCCTTCCTCCCAAGCGCCGAGCAGGCTGCGCCCGAAGCGGTCTTCGAGGTGGAGCAGCGCGCGGGCGCCGAAGAGGATGTCCTCGGCCAGCTCCGGCTCCTGGCGGGCGAGGCCGCCGGCGAGGTCGTAGGCGGCGATGTTCTCGTGCACGGCGTCGGCCTCGACATGCTCGTCGTAGAAGTCGGTCGCGTCGCCGTCGAAGCCGAGCCGGCGCAGGCCGTTGCCGTAGCGGCGGTTGGGCAGGGCCGAGGTCATCTCGAACATCGCCAAGTGGCCGACCAGGGCGCCGCGGCGATCGCGGCGCAGGCCGAGGGCCGACATCAGGTTGACGGTGGCGAGCGTGCTGCCCGGTACGCGCGCCAGATACGCGTTCTCGCGGGCGTCGAGGCCGAGCGCGCGCATCGTCTTGGCGAAGAGGTGGGAGTGCATCCGCTCCGGCCGGCCGCCGCCGTACTCGTCGGCCTGCACCTCCATCAGCGCGGTCTTCGCCCCACCGGTGAGGCGCGGGATCGCCCAGCTGTGGGGGTCGGACTCCTTCAGCTGGTAGAGCGAGCGGTGGACGACGAACTCGCGGAATTCCTCGAGGTCCGCCTCGACCTCGAGGTGACGCGAGAGCGAGACGCCTTCGTCGCCGGCCTCGAGCTCGAAGAGCAGATCCCCGACGGCGCGCGGGTCGACCGGCTCGCTCTGGCCGAGCGCCGCCGCGAGCGCGTCGAGGAATGCCCGCTCGAGCTGAGCGCGCACGGCGAGCAGCGCCGGGCTCCACTCCCAGGCGGGGTCGACGCCGGGAAAGGAGCGGTAGTGCAACTCGAAGCAGAGATAGAGCGCCAGTTGCAGGTCGTCGTCGCCAAGCGGGTCCTCGACCGCCGCGATCGAACCGATCGCTCGCTGGTCCGCGAGCGTCTCCTCGCCGGCGCCCTGCGCGATCGCCTCATTC
Source organism: Actinomycetota bacterium (assembly GCA_046733275.1). Lineage (GTDB taxonomy): Bacteria > Actinomycetota > Thermoleophilia > Solirubrobacterales > 70-9 > VRUE01. Next base: position 21,393 of record JBKPOW010000229.1, on the reverse strand, counting down.
GCCGGCGCCGCGAGCATCTCGCCGACGAACTGGGAGATCGGTCCCGCCTTGGGCAGCGGGACGTCGCTCGTCCTCTCTTCGACGCCGAGCACCTCCGGCGCCTACCTGACCGCGGCGCGTTTTCGCCGCCGTTTGGGTTTCGTCGCTCGTTTGGCGGTGGTCCGCTTGGCGGCGCCAGTCCGTTTGGTGGTGGTCCGTTTGGTGCCGGCCCGTTTGGCGGGCGCGCGTTTCGGCGAGGAGCGTTTGCGGGAGGAAGAGCTGGAGTTGCGCTGCCCGCGAGGCACTTCCTCGGCGACGACGGCGCCGCTCAGCGACCTGATCTGGCTCTCGAGATAGCGGGCCATCCTTTCCTCCTCGCGCCGGATCCCTTTCGCAAGTTTCGCCGTCTCCCGGTCACCCACTTTCTCGGCGAAGGCCTCGATCGCCAGATAGGTGGCGATCTCCTCGTGCTCGTTGAAGTACTCGGTCTTGGCGTTCTTCAGCATTTTCTCCTGCTCACCGCCGCCCCGGACCATGTGCAGCGGGCCCTTCGCCGCCGCTTTCGCCTTGCCCAGGATGGTCTGCGTGCTCTGCCCGCCGCCGCCGAGCTGCTTGATCCGCCGCTCGAGCGTTTTCGCGTGCGACTTGGTCTCGCGCAGGTGCTGCTGCAGTCGCTTCTTGTAGGGCGTTCTGGTGGTCATCGCCATGTGTGCCTGCAGCGACGTCTCCAGCTCGCGCTCCTTGCCGTAGGCCTCGCTCAGGTACTGGACCAGCTTGGTGTCTCGCTCGTTGAGGTCCGCCATGACCCTCCTTCTCGTCGTCGTCGGGCTCGCGTCGTCCGTTCCTCTCGGCCTACCCAGCGGGTGCGCGCGCGAAACGAGGCGGCGGCGTGAATCACGCGCCGCTAGGGCTGCTAAATACCCTCCATGGCAGGGGAGCCGGACGGGACGCTCTTCGACTGGAGCGATATCGCCACTTCGCACAGGTGGGACACCCTGCTGCTCGGCAACGGGATGAGCATCAATATTTGGGAGCCGTTTGGATATCGCAAGCTGTATGACCGCGCGAAGGTCGGCGACCTCTCGGCGCAGGACCGAAAGCTGTTTTCGTCTACCCCGAACTTCGAGCGGGTGCTCGCCGATCTTCTAACGGCGATCAGGGTTAACAGTGCTGTTGGCCTCGACACAAAACCCTTGCTGGGGCGATATCGCAACATCCAACTGGCACTCGTCCGTGCTGTGCGAGAGGTTCACCTCAAGCTCAATCGCGTTCCCCTGGCAACCCGCAAAATCATCTGGGACACGATGGAGCGGTTCGAGTGGGTCTTCACGACGAGCTACGACCTGCTCGCCTACTGGGCGATGGCGGCGACGGGCTTCAAACCGTTTATGGACCACTTCCGCTATCGGGGCCGCTGTGAGTTCGACCCCAGCAGGGCCACGGTCCCCTCCAACCGGATTCCGGTCTATTTCCTCCACGGGGCACTTCATCTCGTCGTGGGCAGTTCAGGCGCCACCTGGAAGTTGAGACAAACCGACCTCGACACCATCCTCGACCAGTTTGGAAAGCCGATCACGGGCGATCCTGAGGCACGGCCCCTCCTCGTCACCGAGGGCTCTGCCGCCGACAAGCTCACCGCCATCGAAGACAATGTCTATCTCTCACACGCTCTTGAGCGACTGAGGGGACGTGCCCTCCCCCTTGTCGTGTTCGGCAGCAGCCTGAGCGAGCACGACTTCCATCTAGCCGAGGCCTTGAGCGAGAACCCCGACCGACCAGTCGCGATCTCGATGCTTCCCGCACCCAAGAAAGAGCTCTTGGCGAAGCAGGTCGACATCTCGGGGCGTCTTGAGGCGAGTTCTTTGCTCTTCTTCGACGCGACTTCGCACCCGCTAGGCAATCCCACCCTGACGGTTACGGGAAATCCTTAGGCTACGCCGCGGCTCGCTTCTTTGGCCGCGCAACCTTGCTCGCATCGACGATCTTGCCGGTGCGATTCAGGATCCGTATCTCGCCTCCGCCTTCCTGGCGGATCAGCTCTCGCGCGGTCTTGACGGCATCAGCCTTCGTCTCGCCGTGCGCGGTCGCACGCCGATGGCCCTCCCTGACCACATCCCAGCCCCTTCCGCTGGTGGCCTTCTTCACGTAGCGCGTATTTTTCATCCGGATCTCCTTGTGGCCATCTTCTAGCGCTGACCCTACGTTAGCCGTCGGCGGATCCGTCGCCGTCCGTGAGCGGGGCAGCCAGGACTCGAACCTGGAATCGCCGGTTTTGGAGACCGGTGCCTTAGCCAGTTGGGCCACTGCCCCGAGGCCTCGAATTCTATGCGGGCGGAGGGACTTGAACCCCCACGGGCCGAAGCCCACCAGGACCTAAACCTGGCGCGTATGCCAATTCCGCCACGCCCGCCTGCTGGCCGCCGCTTAACGAGCGGCCAATGCCGCGGCATCGCTCCTAGATTCTATGATCGATGGCATGGCGGTAGGAGAGGTGACCCCGGGCTACGAGCTCTGGCACCCAAACCGGGAAAAGGCGGAGGTGATCACGACGAAATTCGTGATCGCCTTTCTCATGCTCTGCACCGCGGTGATTGCCGCCCTGGTCACGATCGGCGGCTTCTCGCTGCTCAGCGGCGGCGCCGGGATGGGGATCATCTGCCTGATCTTCGCCCTGCTCTACGGCTTCTTCGCCTTCCTCGTCTCGCGTTGGAGCCGCGGCATCCTGCCGGTCGCCGCCTCGCTCTCGATGATCCTCGCGATCTTCTGCGCGGTCGGCGCCAACAGCTGGTTCGCCCGCGACAAGTCCGGTTTCGAGGAGGCCCTGCTGCCGGTCTCGCTGATCGGCCTCCTGGTCGTCATCCTCGCCCTGCTGCAGCTGGTCCTGATCGCCGCCTGCTTCTACGGCTTCAGCCAGGACTGGCACGTCGAGGAGGAGCGCCCGATCGGCTCCGGCGAGGACTACGGCGCCGGCGCCCCCCGGCCCGCGTAGGCACCTGGCGGCGGCTGACCAAGCGGGGCAAGGACGCAGGGAGGCCGAATAGCAGCGCTATTTGGCCGACCGAGGACGCCGCACCGCGCCGTGTCAGCCGTCGCCAGGATGCCGGAGGTGGGATTCGAACCCACAAGCCCGTAAAGGGCAATTGATTTTGAATCAATCGCGTATGCCAATTCCGCCACTCCGGCTCGTGGCGAACGATAGACCGCCGGCTCTACACTCAGCCGCGGGATGAGGGTGCACCACCTCAACTGCGGGTCGTTCTGCCCTCACGGGAATCGCCTGATCAACGGCGAGGGGGGTTGGCTCGAGAGGGCGCTGATCGTCTGCCACTGCCTGGCGATCGAGAGCGGCGATGGCCTGGTCCTGATCGACACCGGCCTCGGCCTGGAGGACGCGCGCAATCCACGCCAGCTCGGCAGCGTCTTCGGCGCGCTGATGAAACCGCGGCCGAAGGCCGAGACGACGGCGCTGCGCCAGCTCGAGGCGCTCGGCTTCGCCGCCGGCGACGTGCGCCACATCGTCACCACCCACCTCGACCTCGACCACGCCGGCGGTCTGCCCGACTTCCCCGAGGCCGAGGTGCACCTGCTCGCGGCCGAGCTGCAGGCCGCCCTCCACCCCGCCGCGAGTGACCGATTGCGCTACATCGGCGGCGCCCACTGGCGACACGACCCGAAGTGGGTCACCCACGGCACGGGCGGCGACGAGTGGCTCGGCTTCGAGGGCGTGCGCATCCTCCCCGGGCTGGAGACCGAGATTCTGCTGGTGCCGCTGATCGGCCACAGCCGTGGCCACACCGCGGTCGCCATCCGCCGGGACGGCGGGTGGTTGATGCACTGCGGCGACGCCTACTTCCACAAGGGCGAGATGCAGACGCCGCCGAGCTGCCCGCCGATGCTGCGGCTCTTCCAGAACCTCACCGCCGCCGACAACAAGGCCCGCAAGGCGAACCAGGAGCGGCTGCGCGAGCTGGCCTCCCGCCACGGCGACGAGGTCACGCTCTTCTGCTCCCACAACCCGCACGAGCTCGAGCGCGAGCAGCGGCGGGCCGGCGCCCTCGCCTCCGTCGAGTGAGCGACGCCGCGCCCGAGAAGCTCTGGGAGCCCCCGGCCGAGTTGGTCGAGCGGGCGCGGATGACCGAGTACATGCGCTGGCTGGAGGCCGAGCGCGGCCTGGGCTTCGACGGCTCCCACCAGCTCTGGTCCTGGTCGGTTGAGGACCTGGAAGCCTTCTGGGACTCGATCTGGGACTTCTTCGGGGTGCAGGCCGACGGCGAGCGCGGCGCCGTGCTCAGCGGCCGCGAGATGCCGGGCGCGAAGTGGTTCCCGGGCACGCGGCTGAACTACGCCGAGCACGTCTTCGCCGGCAAGGACGAGGACGAGCCCGCGATCCTGCATGCCTCCGAGCTGCGCCAGCTCGGCGAGCTGAGCTGGGGCGAGCTGCGCGCCCAGGTGGCCGCGGTGGCCGCCGGGCTGCGCGAGCTCGGGATCGGGCGCGGCGATCGCGTCGTCGCCTACCTGCCGAACATTCCCGAGGCGATCGTCGCCTTCCTGGCGAGCGCCTCGATCGGCGCGATCTGGTCGAGCTGCTCGCCCGACTTCGGCCCGGCCAGCGTGATCGACCGCTTCGCCCAGATCGAGCCCAAGATGCTCTTCGCCGTCGACGGCTACCGCTACGGCGGCAAGGACTTCGACCGTCACGACATCCTCGCCCAGCTGCAGGCGGCGATGCCGACGCTCGAGCACACGGTCGTCCTCCCCTACCTCGACCCCGAGCCGGACCTCGGGTCCCTGCGCGACGCGACCGCCTGGGACGACCTGCTGGCGACCGGCGAGGGCGCAGAGCTCGGCTTCGAGCGCGTCCCCTTCGACCATCCCCTCTGGGTCCTCTACTCCTCCGGCACCACCGGCCTGCCGAAGGCGATCGTCCAGGGCCAGGGCGGCATCCTGCTCGAGCACCTGAAGAAGCTTCACCTTCACGTCGACTCCCACCCCGGCGACCGCCTTTTCTGGTTCACCACGACCGGCTGGATGATGTGGAACTTTCTCGTCTCCGGCTTGCTCACCCGTGCCGCGATCGTCCTCTACGACGGCAACCCCGGCCACCCCGATATGAGCGTCCTCTGGGACCTCGCCGCGCGCGCCGGCGTGACCACGTTCGGCACCAGCGCCTCCTACATCGCCGCCTGCATGAAGGCCGGGGTCGAGCCGGCCGGCGGCCGTGACCTCTCCCGGCTGAAGGCGGTCGGCTCGACCGGGTCCCCTCTCGCGCCCGAGGGCTTCGACTGGGTCTACGAGCAGCTCGGCGCCGACACCTGGCTCTTCTCGACCAGCGGCGGCACCGACCTCTGCACCGCCTTCGTCGGCGGCACGCCCCTGCTGCCGGTCTACCGCGGCGAGCTGCAGGCGCGGGCGCTGGGCGCCGCGGTCGAGGCCTGGGACGAGGCCGGGAACGCTGTGATCGACGAAGTCGGCGAGCTGGTCGTGACCGAGCCGATGCCCTCGATGCCGGTGCGCTTCTGGGGAGACGAGGACGGCAGCCGCTACCGCGCCGCCTACTTCGAGCACTACCCCGGCGTCTGGCGTCATGGCGACTGGATCGAGATCACCTCACGCGGCACCGCCGTGATCTACGGCCGCTCCGACTCGACCATCAACCGCTCCGGCATCCGCATGGGCACGAGCGAGATCTATCGCGCCGTGCTCGGCGTCGACGCGATCGTCGACGCCCTCGTCGTCGACGTTCCCCGGCCCGGCACTGAGGGCTGGATGCCGCTCTTCGTCGTCCTGCGCGAGGGGACCGAGCTCGACGACGAGCTGCGCCGCGAGATCGCTCGCCGGGTGCGCGAGACCTGCTCGCCGCGCCACGTCCCCGACGAGGTCTTCGCCATCGCCGAGGTACCGCGAACGCTCAGCGGCAAGGTGCTCGAGGTGCCGGTCAAGCGGATCCTGATGGGCACGCCGCCCGAGAAGGCGGCGAGCCGCGACTCGCTCGCCAACCCGGCTGCGCTTGACTACTTCACCGAGCTGGCCGGCTCGCTCGAGAGCTGAGCCGCGCTAAGCCGGCGTGACCGGGTTGCGCCGCTCGGCGAAGCGGCGGTCCTTGCGCGCCGCCAACGCGAAGCGCCGGACCAGCTCGTCGCGCAGGTCCTCGGGCTGAACGACCGCGTCGACGACCAGCTCGGAGGCGAGGTGGAGGATGTCGATGTCCGCCGCGTACTCCTCGCGCTTGCGGGCGACGAACTCGGTCCGCTCGGCCTCGTCCTCGATCGCCTGGATCTGGTTGTAGAAGACGGCGTTGATCGCCGCCTCGGGCCCCATCACCGCGATCGAGGCGCTGGGCAGGGCGATGCAGCAATCGGGCTCGAAGGCAGGCCCAGCCATCGCGTAGAGGCCGGCGCCGTAGGCCTTGCGCACCACCACCGAGAGCTTCGGCACGGTCGCTTCGGAGACGGCGCTGATCATCTTCGCCCCGTGGCGGATGATCCCCTGACGCTCGACCGCGGTGCCGATCATGAAGCCGGGCACGTCGGCGAGGAAGAGCAGCGGCAGGTTGAAGGCGTTGCAGGTCTGGATGAAGCGGGCCGCCTTGTCGGCCGAGTCGACGAAGAGGACGCCGCCCTTCTGCCGCGGCTGGTTGGCGACGACGCCGACGGCGCGACCGTCGAGGCGGCCGTAGCCGACGATCAGCTCTTTGGCCCAGCGCTCGTGGACTTCCAGGAACGAGTCGGCGTCCAGCACGACGTCGAGCAGCTCGCGCATGTCGAAGGGCTGGTTCTCGTCGTCGGGGACGATCTCCGCGATCGACGCGCCCGAGGCCGGCGGAGCGGGCTCCACCGCCGGCGGCTGCCCGCGCCAGCTGCCCGGCATATAGGAGAGGTAGCGCTGTGCGAGGTCGATCGCCTCCTCGTCGGACTTGACGAGGAAGTGGCCGCAGCCGGAGACGCCGGTGTGCATCTTCGCCCCGCCCATCTCCTCCAGCGTCACCGTCTCGCCGATCACCATCTCCGCCATCCGCGGCGACCCCAGGTACATCGAGGCATTGCCCTCGCGCATGATCACCACGTCGCAAAAGGCCGGGATGTAGGCGCCGCCGGCGGCGCTCGGCCCGAACAGCAGGCAGACCTGCGGCACCTGGCCCGAGAGCCGCACCTCGTTGTGAAAGATCCGCCCGGCCCCGCGGCGACCCGGGAACATCTGCACATGGTCGGTGATCCGCGCCCCCGCCGAGTCGACCAGGTAGACCATCGGCACCTGCAGGCTCAGCGCCCGCTCCTGGATACGGAGGATCTTCTCCACCGTCTTCGGCCCCCAGGATCCCGCCTTGACCGTCGGGTCGTTGGCCATCAGGGCGACGCGGCGGCTGTCGATCGTCGCCAGGCCGGTGACGACGCCGTCGGCGCCCAGCCCCTCCTCGTTCCAGTTGGCGAGCAGCCCCTCCTCCGCGAAAGAGCCCTCGTCGACCAGCCGCGCCACCCGCTCGCGCACCGGCAGCTTGCCCTGCTCGGCGGTCTTCTCGTGATGGCGCCGCGGCCCGCCAGCCAGCGCGGCCTCCAGCGCCTGCTCGAAATCGCTCACGGCGAGGAGCCTATTCGGATGCCTGGCTGCCGAGCCAGTCGACCGGGCCGGCGGTGAGCACGTGCGCCCCGAGCGGCCGCCCGAGCACCTCCTGGGCGGCGCGCGAGGCCTCGATCAGCCGCGGGAGCTCAATGCCGGTCTCGACCCCCATCTCGTGCAGCATCGAGACCACGTCCTCGGTCGAGATGTTGCCGGTCGCCCCCGGCGGCACCGGGCAGCCGCCGAGCTCGCCGAAGCTCGACTCGAAGGACTCGATCCCCTGCTCCAGCGCCGCCAAGACGTTGGCCAGTCCCTGCCCGCGGGTGTTGTGGAAATGGGCGGTCAGCTCGACCCCGGAGAGGCGCTCGCGCGCGGCGGCGAAGAACCCGCCGACCTGGCGCGGATTGGCCATCCCGGTGGTGTCGCCGAAGCCGATCTCGGCGCAGCCGGCGGCGGCCAGCCGCTCGGCAATCGCGAGGACGTGGTCCGGCGGGACCTCCCCCTCATAGGGGCAGCCGAAGGAGGTCGAGATCACGCCCTCGCAGCGCAGGCCGGCGTCGCGCGCGCCGGCCAGCGTCCGCTCCAGCCCGGCGAGCGACTCCTCGATCGAGCGGTTGACGTTCTTGCGGTTGTGGGTCTCCGAGGCGGAGACGAAGACGTTGATCTCGTCGAAGCGATCGCGCAGCTCCAGCGCCCGCTCCAGCCCGCGCTCGTTCGGGATCAGCACGGAGAAGGAGACACCGTCGCGCCGCTGCACCGCGGCTAGCACCTCCTTAGCGTCGGAGAGTTGGGGAATCACGTCCGGGCGCACGAACGAGGTCACCTCCAGGCGCTGCAGCCCGCTCGCCGAGAGCAGGTCGATCAAGCGCACCTTCTCCGCCGTCGGGATCGTCTCCGGCTCGTTCTGGAAGCCATCGCGAGGCCCGACCTCGCGGATCCGCACGCTGCTCGGAAGCTCGTTCATGCAGCGGAGCTTAGGCCGTCACCATTCGCCAGGCGATGGGCGACGGCAAGCAGGGTGAAGCGCACGTAGCCCGCCTCGAAGCGGACCTGGCGATGGGTGAACCGGAGCGGGGTGAGGCCGGCCGCGAGGTGCGTCTGGTCGCGGAGCCGATCTCTTCTCTGCTGTGTGGACGTGCGGTGGTACCGAAGGCCATCGGTCTCGACCACCAGCCCCCAGTCCGGCCAGAAGAAGTCGACCTTGAAGCCGTTGAGTTGCTGCTGGGTCTGTGGCATCGGCAGTCCTGCCTCGGCGACCAACCGAAGGAATCGGCGCTCCAGCTCTGAATCAGTGAGAAAGAATGCGTCCCGACCAAGAATCTCCCGCAAGCTCCCAATCCCCTGCCTGCCTGGATGGGCGTCCAGCGCGGCGAGCAGCGTCTCGGGATCGATCAATCCTCGCCTGTCAGCCTCGTTGACGGCGCGCTCGATGCCGGAGCGGTCGAGGCGCGTCGCCAGGTCTATGAACGTCCGCACTACCGACGTGACGGGAATGCCCTGTTCGACGACGACGTCGGTCGGGCGCAGGTTCGGACGGCGGTGGATCAGCACGCCTCGACGGCGCCGTACCGAGGCGACTGGGATCGAAACCTCGACAACGCCAAGTCTCTCTCTGTCAATTCCCCATAGCGCCGCGGCGCTGCCGTAGCTCAATGCTGCTCCCTTGCCGCTACCGAGGACCGCTGCCATCCAGCGGCCATGCGGGCTCAGCTCCCGACGTCCCACCGAGTACACGCCGCGCGAAATGCGATGAAGGCGCCCCCTCGAAAGCCGGTGCTGAATCGATTGCGGGCTGAAACCCAGCTCCAAGAGCTGGCGCCGCGTGACCACCCCATGCTGCACCGCGGCCAAGCTCCAAACCTGGCCCCCGCCGAACTTCTGATGGGTTGATGACCCCATAGGGTCATAAAGGCGACAGAAGTTCTGGTTCGCCCCCCTGGTGGACGGATGGCTGGCGTTACTCGCCGAGCTGACCGAAGTCGACGATGCGGCGCTCGTGGGTTCCTACGCCGATCGTGCGCTCGCCCTCGGTGACTTCGACGTCGAAACGGAGCTTGCGGCCGTCGACGACTTCGCGCAGGGTGGCGCGCACGACGCAGGTCGAGCCCTCGGCCGCCGCGGCGACGTGCTTGACGCAGACCTCGAAGCCGACGGTCGCCTGACCCTCCGGCAGATGCTCGTAGGCGAGCACCGAGGAGGTGCCCTCCATCATCGCGATCATCCCTGGAGTGGAGAGGACGCTGGCGCCGATCGTGCCGCCGACGTCGGTGACCAAGCGGCCCTCGACCGTGAACTCGTCGCTGCGCTCGATCCCAGGGGCGAGGCCTGGCTTCGACTCAACCATCAAACCATGCCGAGGCCGCCGCTGACGCCGAGGGTCTCGCCGGTGACGTAGGCGGCGTCGTCGGAGGCGAGGAAGGCGGCCGCGGCGGCGACCTCGTCGGGCTGGCCGAGCCGCTTCATCTGGGTCGCCTCCCTCATCGTCTCGATCACTTTCTCGCCGATCTCGCCGAACTCCTTGGCGCCCATCAGCAGCGGCGTCTCGATCGGCCCGGGTGCGATCGAGTTGGCGGTGATCCCGTAGCGCGCGTTCTCGCGGGCGATCGCCTTCATGAAGGCGACGATGCCGCCCTTGGCGGCGGAGTAGACGGCGGAGCCCTTCGAGCCGACCCGGCCCGCCTCGGAAGAGATGCTGACGATGCGGCCGTAGCCGGCCTGCTGCATCCCGGGCAGGGCGGCGTGGGTGCAGTTGAGGACGCCGCCAAGGTTGACCGCCAGCACCCGCTGCCACTGCTCGGGCGTGGTGTAAGTGAAGAAGCCGAACTCGTCGGTGCCGGCGTTGTTGACGAGGACGTCGAGTGTGCCGGCCTCCTTGACCGCCGCCTTCGCCGCCTCGGGGTCGGTCACGTCGAGCCTCAGCGCGTGGCCGTTGACCTCGCCGGCGACCCGCTGCGCCCCCTCGGCGTCGAGGTCGCCGACCCAGACCTCGGCGCCCTCGGCGGCGAGCCGCGCCGCGATCGCCGCGCCGATCCCGCCGGCGCCGCCGGTGACCAGCGCCTTTCGTCCCTCCAGCCTCATCGCGGCGGAGCATAGACTGGCCGCCCTTGGCCGAGCACGAACCGATCCCGATCGTCGGCGGCACCGGCGCCCTCGGCGCCGGCCTGACGCTGCGCTGGGCGACGGCGGGGCGCCCGGTCGTGATCGGCTCGCGCTCGGCCGAGCGGGCCGAGGAGGCGGCGGCGAAGCTGCGCGAGGCGGTGCCCGGCGCCGAGGTCGAGGGCCTGGACAACGCCGAGGCGGCGCGGCGCGCCGAGGTCGTCTTCCTCACCGTCCCCTTCCGCGCCCAATCGGAGAACCTCAACAACCTGCGCGAGGCGCTGCGACCAGGCCAGATCCTGGTCGACTGCACGGTGCCGCTGGCGGCCGCAGTTAGCGGCAAGGCGACCCGCACGCTCGGCGTCTGGCAGGGCTCGGCGGCGCAGCAGGCGCAGGAGATGGTGCCCGAGGGCGTCACCGTCGTCGCCGCCCTGCACACGGTCAGCGCGCCCCGCCTCGCCGACGACGGAGCCGAGCTCGACGAGGACGTGCCGCTCTGCGGCGACCGTAAGGCCGACAAGGCACGGGTCGCCCGCCTGATCGAGGCGATCCCCGGGCTGCGTCCGGTCAACGCCGGCGCGCTGGAGACGGCGCGGATCGTCGAGCAGCTGACGCCCCTGCTGATCTCGGTCAACGTCCGCTACAAGACCCACGCCGGGATCAAGCTCACCGGCCTGCCAGACGGCGACCACTGGGAGTGAGCGAGGCGGCGCGATGAGGGTCGCCCTGCTCGCCGGCGGCACCGGCGGCGCCAAGCTCGGCGCCGGATTGCAGGAGGAGATCGGCGGCGCGCTCAGCGTGATCGCCAACACCGCCGACGACATCGAGATCCTCGGCGTCCACGTCTCCCCCGACCCCGACCTGATCGTCTACTGGCTCAGCGACGAAATCGACGCCGAGCGCGGCTGGGGCATCCGCGACGACAGCTTCACCGTCTTCGAGCGGCTCTCGCGCCTGGGCGCGCCGGACTGGTTCGGCCTCTCCGACCGCGACCTCGCCGCCTGCCTCTACCGGCGCCAGTTCCTCGAGGAGGGCGGCCGGCAGACCGAGGCGCAGGCGCAGATCGCCCGCGCCCTCGGGGTCGAGGCGCGGGTGCTGCCGATGAGCGAGGCGCCGGTGCGGACCCAGGTGATCACCGCGGCGGGCAGGCGCGGCCTGCAGGAGTACCTGATCGTCGACCGCGGCGCGGCCGAGGTGCAGGGCGTCGAGCTGGAGGGGATCGCCGAGGCCGAGCCGACCGCGGAGGCGCTCGCCGCGCTCGCCGCCGCCGAGGCGATCGTGATCGGACCGTCCAACCCGGTGATCAGCATCGGCCCAATTCTCGCCGTGCCCGGCATGCGCGAGGCGATTGCCGCCGCCGGCGCGCCGGTGGTCGCGGTCAGCCCCTTCGTCGCCGGCGAGGTGGTCAAGGGGCCGACCGAGCGCTTCATGGCCGCCGTCGGCCGTCCCTCGACCGCGGCTGGCGTCGCCTCGCTTTACGCCGGGCTGATCGACGCGATGGTCGTCGACGAGGACGACCCGAACCCCCCGCCGAGCGAGATCCCGACCCTGGCGGCGCCGACGCTGATGGACAGCGCCGCCGCCCGCGCCCGTCTCGCCCGCATCGTGCTCGACTACGCGAGCGACCTCGCCGGTGGCCGCCTGGGCTAGCTTGGCGGCGTGAAGGCGACCGCGATAGTGCCGGTGAAGCGCTTCGTCGAGGCGAAGCGGCGCCTGGCGACGGGGATCGACGACGAACGCCGGCAGGCGCTGGTCGCGGCGATGCTCGAGGACACCCTGGAGGCGATCGCCGCGGCGCGCTCGATCGAGCGGACGATCGTCGTCACCGGCGACCCGCGGGCGCAGGAGATGGTCGCCGCGAGCCCGGCCGAGGTCCTGCCCGACCCGGCCGACGAGGGCCACGTCACCGCCGCCCTCGCCGGGATCGCCCGCGCCGAGGTCGACGGGGCCGAGTGCGTCGTCCTCCTCCCCGGCGACTGCCCGCTGCTCGATCCGAAAGAGCTCGACCGCCTGCTCACCGGCGTCCCCTCGAGCTACGTCGCGATCGTCCCCGACCGCCATGGCAGCGGCACCAACGCCCTCGTCCTGGCGCCGCCGGGGGCGATCGAGCCGGCCTTCGGCGAGGGTAGCCGCGACCGCCACGTCGCCGCCGCCCGCGAGGCGGGCGTCCCATTCGCGGTCGAGGAGCTGCCCTCGCTGGCGCTCGACCTCGACACTCCGGCCGACCTGATCGCCCTCACCCGCGCCCTGGAGGAAGGACCGGGTCGAGCCCGGCGGACGGCCAAGGCGCTCGGGATATGAGGTTGGAGGTCCTGCCGGTCGAGGATCTGCCCGAGTTCCAGCCGGGGATGAGCGTCGGCGCCGAGATCGCCGCCCGGGCCGAGCTGCGCGGCGGCGACGCCATCGTCATCTCGCAGAAGATCGTCTCCAAGGCCGAGGGACGGGTTCGCCGCCTCGCCTCGATCATCCCGGGCGAGGAGGCGAGGCGGCTCGCGGCCGCGCTGGGCAAGGAGCCGGCGCTGGTCGAGCTGATCCTGAAAGAGAGCCGCGAGGTGCTGCGCGCCGAGCGCGGCGTGCTGATCGCCGAAACCCACCACGGCTTCGTCTGCGCCAACGCCGGCATCGACAGCTCGAACCAGGCGGAGGAGGGCACCGTCTCCCTCCTGCCCGAGGATCCCGACGCGTCGGCGCGGCGCATCCGCGAGGAGTTCAGAGAGGCCGCAGGCGTAGCACCGGCGGTGATCGTCTCGGACAGCTTGGGACGGGCGTGGCGACTCGGCCAGGTCGAGGTGGCGATCGGCTGCGCGGGCCTCACCCCGCTGGACGATTGGCGCGGCCGCGCCGACGCCGGCGGGCGCGAGCTGGAGGCGACCCTGATCGCCATCGCCGACCAGGCAGCCGCAGCAGCAGACTTGGTCCGCGACAAGGCAAGCTGCACGCCCGCCGCCATCGTCCGAGGCTTGGATCGCTACGTCATGCCCGAAGACGGGGTGGGCGCCGCCGCCCTCCGCCGCCCCCGGGACGAGGACCTGTTCCGCTAGGCGATTCGCAGGACGGCCGCGCCGCGAAGGCTGCCGTCGCGGATCGAGTCGAGCGCCTCGTTCGCCTCCTCTAACGGGTGGACCTCGACCGTGGTCCGCACCGGAACCTGCGGCGCAAGCGCGAGGAGCTCCTCGCCGTCGCGGCGCGTCAGGTTGGCGACCGAGCCGAGCGAGCGCTCCCCCCAGAGCTGCGCGTAGGGGAAGCTCGGCACGTCGCTCATGTGGATCCCCGCGCTGACGATCCGCGCCCCCTTGGCGCTCATCCGCAGCGCCGCCGTCATCAGCGAGCCGACCGGGGCGAAGACGATCACGCCGTCGAGCTGCTCCGGCGGCGGCTCGCCCGAGCCGCCCGCCCACTCGGCGCCGAGACCGCGGGCGAGCTCCTGCCGCTCCTCGTCGCCGTCGCGGGTGAAGACGAAGACGCGCCGCCCTTGATGGACGGCAAGCTGACAGAGGATGTGGGCCGAGGCGCCGAAGCCGTAGAGACCGAGCCGCCCGGCGTCGCCGACCAGGCGCAGCGCCCGGTAGCCGATCAGCCCAGCGCAAAGCAACGGTGCCGCCTCCTCGTCGGCGTACCCGTCGGGGAGCGGAAAGCCGAAGCGCTCGTCGGCGACGGCGAGCTCGGCGTAGCCGCCATCGAGGTCGTAGCCGGTGAAGCCGGCGCGGTCGCAGAGGTTCTCTCGGCCACCGCGGCAGTACCGGCACTCGCCGCAGGTCCAGGCGAGCCAAGGAACGCCCACGCGCTCGCCGAGCGCGAACCGCTCCGCCCCCTCGCCGGTCCCCACCACCCTGCCGACGATCTGATGACCGGGCACGAGCGGCAGCTTCGGCTCGCTCAGCTCGCCATCGACGATGTGCAGGTCGGTGCGGCAGACGCCGCAGGCCGCGACCGAGAGTAGGACCTGTCCCGGCCACGGCTCGGGATCGGGCAGGTCGGCGGCCCGCAGCGGCTCGCCCTGTCTCTCCAGGACCATCGCGCGCATCGGCTCTTCCAGGATGTCAGGGGAGAACCGATTCCAGCGTTTCGCCGAGCTTGGCGGCATCGAGGCGAATCTCGGACGTGCCCGGGATCTCCCCGCCGTTGCGGTAGAGGCCGTCCTTGAGATAGGCGTATTCGGCGCCCGGCACGATCATGCTGACTTCGCTTCGCTCATCGATCTTCACTCCGTCGAGGAACACCTCGTAGAAGCCCGCGCCTTCGCTCGAGGCCTTGAAGTGGATGACGACGTCGTGCCAGGCCTGCTCTGGGACCGGCGCCAGGAAGCGGTCGCCGCCCATCGCCGAGCCGTGCGACCAGAGACCGCGGCCACCACCATGCCCTCCGTCCCCGGCGTAATCCCAGAGCTGCAGACCGAAGTTCGGGCTACCGCTGTCGCTGCTCTTGAACTGCATGATCAGGTTGTGCGCGCCCGGCTCGCCGTAGACCATCGCCTCGATGTAGAAGGAGAAGCCGTAGAAGTACTCATCGCCCTCGTGGAAGCGAACCGTGCCGGCAGTGCTGCGGCTGCCGTTGCCACCGAGGATCAGCTCCGAGCGGTCCTGTTCGCCGACCAGTCGCACTTCGCTCGACTGCGAACCGTCGCGGACGATGTCGGTGGTCACCTTGGGGACGACTTCGCCGACACCGGCGATACTCCAGCCGCTCAGGCCGTTCTCGAAGTCCGCCTCCATGAGGGGCTCCGGGACCGGTTCGGGTTCGGGCTCGGGCTCAGGTTCCGGCTCGGGTTCGGGTTCCGGCTCGGGTTCGGGCTCGGGTTCCGGCTCGGGTTCGGGTTGGGGTTCCGGAGGAGGCAAGGGCTCGGGATCTGGTTCGTCGACCGGAGGAATCGGCGGCTGCTGTGCGCCAACGCCCGGGGCGAGTACGACGGGTCGATATTCCTGAGCCGGCTGAACCTGCGGGGGCGAGGGGGGCGCGGGGACCGCAGCCGGCGACGGCCCGGCGGTCACCGACCTCTGCTCCCCGACCGACGGCGGTTGCCGCGCGAACGAGCGGCGGCTAGGAGCCAAGCCGATGCCGCGCCTCGTGCGGCCCGCCTCACCCACCCCGAACTGAATGTCCCCGGGCGCCCGGGCCGCGGACGCGAGGAAGCTCAGGGACGGTTTCGCTCCGACCAGCCCCGTGCCCCCGAGCAAAATTCCAGCGGCGGCGAGAACGAGGACGGCAAGTCCCGGCAGTCGACCTGTGACTGGTGCAGGTGGACGGATGATCGATCCAAGATAGCGAGCGGCAATCGCTGGCGGGGTTCTCAATAGGTCTCGACCAGGTCGTAGAGCGTCGTGCGCTGGGCGGGCTCGCGGCCGGCGGCACGGGCGGCCTCAATCAGCTGCTCGGGCTCGAGCCGGACGCCATGCTGAGAACCGGCCATGCGGGAGATGTTCTCCTCCATCAACGTGCCGCCGAGGTCGTTGACCCCCCAGCGCAGCGCCTCGGTGGCAGCCTCGAGGCCCATCTTCACCCAGCTCGCCTGCAGGTTGGGGATCGTGCGGCCGAGCGCCAGGCGGAAGGCCGCCGTGTGCTTGAGGTTCTCGCTCGCCGAGATCTCCTCGATCCCGTGGGTGCGACCGAGCATCGTGTTGAAGGGGATGAAGCTGAGCGGCACGAACTCGGTGATGCCGCCGGTCCGCTCCTGCAGCGCCCGCACCACGCCCATGTGGCGGGCCAGCTCGCGCGGCTCCTCGATGTGGCCGAACATCACGGTCGAGGTCGAGCGCAGACCGGCGCGGTGGGAGGCTTCGACGATCTCGACCCAGCGCTCGACCGGAAGCTTGTTCGGCGAGATCCGCTGGCGCACGCCGTCGTCGAGCACCTCGGCGGCGGTCCCCGGCGTCGAGCCGAGCCCGCACTCGAGCAGGTACTCGAAGACCTCCTGCGGCTCCCTGCCCGAGCGCTCGCACATGTAGTGGACCTCCATCGGCGAGTAGGCGTGCAGGTGCAGCTCCGGTCCGACCTCTCTCGCCAGCTTCAGCCACTTGCCGTACTCCTCGAGCGTCAGGTCGGGATGGATTCCCCCCTGCATGCAGATCTCGGTGGCCCCGAACTCGATCGCTTCTTCGATCCGCGCGGCGAAGTCTTCCTCGCTCACCTCGTACGCATCGGGCGATCGCCGTCCCTGCCCGAACCCACAGAAGGCGCAGCCGACGACGCAGATGTTGGTGAAGTTGATGTTGCGGTTCACCACGAACGTGACCCGCTCCCCCACCAGCTCCTCCCTCAGCTCGTCCGCCGCCACCCGCATCTCCTCGATCACCGCAGGCCGGGTCTCCGCGAACAGAGCAGTCAGCTCGTCCTCCGTCAGCTCGACCCCGTCGCGCCCCTTGCCGATCGCCTTCTCAGCTAGGTCCGGATCGATCCGCTCGTCGTTTCTGCGTCCCGACCCCTTCCGAGGGATGAAGCTCCAGTACTTCAGCTTGATCACGTCAAGGACTCCCTGCTCCGTCCACGCGGAGTCCATGTACTGCGGATAGACGCAAAGCCGCTCGGTCAGCGCATAGCCCTTCGGCGCCAGCCCCTTCCGCACCTCATGCGGACTCGGAAATGCATGCTCAGGCGATATGTGGTCTCCATTTGCCGAGAGCCCCCCAAGGTCCGTCGCTCCAGCCTCAACCAACTCCGCCCAAGCATCCGACAGATTCGGCGGCACCTGAATCCCGACATCCGGCATCAGCCTTTTGCACTCCCGGATCAACCGCTTGATGTCCTCGACCGAAACCGGGTTCGCCCACGCTGGCACCAGCTGGTCCGATTCCGGCGCTTGTGGAGGGGCCCCGTCGGCCCCTCCCCACCTGGCCAAAGAAGCAGCATCGGCGATCTCGGCCACCTCACGCCCGTAATACCGCGGATGCGGCACGAAGTTCTGCAGGATCACCTCCTGGAGGTGGCCGTACTCACGGTGAAGCTCGGCCAGGGCTTCCAGCGAAGCGACCTGCTCTTCGTCGGTCTCGCCGATCCCGACCAAGATGCCGCTGGTGAACGGGATCTTGAGCTCGCCAGCAGCTCGGATCGTTTCCAGGCGTCTAGCCGGATGCTTGGTCGGCGAACCGGCGTGAACGGTGTCCATCAAGCGCTCCGATACCGACTCCAGCATCAGGCCCTGAGAAGCGGTGACCTCGCGTAAGCGAGCTAGGTCCTCGCGATCGAGGACGCCGATGTTCGTGTGGGGGAGGATGCCGCGCTCGAGAGCTCGTTCGCACGCCCAGACCACGTAGGACGTGAAGTCCTCGTGACCCCAGTCCGCCAGCTTGGCGGCCACAACCGGGTTGATCTCTGGTCGCTCGCCGGTGAGCACAAGCAGCTCCTTGGCATTGCGTCGCTCCGCTTCACCCAGCCGCTCTTCGACCTCAGATGGGGTGTAGATGTGGGCTTGGTGCGTCGCGAAAGCGCAGTACTTGCAGTAGCACTGGCAGGTGCGCGAGAGGGAGAGGGTGTAGTTCCTGGAGAAGGTGACCCGGCGCACGAGGCCTCAGAGCCTACCCCCGGGGCCGTGGCGACCGGGCATGCCGCCGCCGGGCCGAAGCAGCCCGGCGGCGCGGCAACTAGAGGATGGTCGCGCTCAGGCGACGGAGCCGGCGCCGGGCTTCGGCGCGGCGGCGGGCTTGACCCGCTCAGGCGGTTCGGTCGGCGCCGGACCCGGGCGCTCGAGCACGAAGCGGAAGACAGCCGCGGCAAGCAGGGCGCCGACGATCGGGCCGAGCAGGTAGGGCCAGACGCCGCCCCACTCGCCGCTGACCACGGCAGGGCCGAACCAGCGGGCCGGGTTGAAGGAGCCGCCGGTCAGCGGTGCGCCGACCATGACGATGAAGCCCAGGGTGGTGCCGATCGCCAGTGGCGCCCAGTCCTTGACGCTCTTGGCTGAGTAAACGGCGGCGAGGATGACGAGGACGAGGCAGAAGGTGCCGATCCCCTCGACGATCATGCCCTGGAAGTTGCCGGCGAGATAGCCGCTCACTTCGGCCGCGGCGTAGTTCGTGGCGCGACCCTCGTCGAGCAGGAGGCCCTTGGCGAGCAGCGCGCCGAGCACGCCGCCCGAGAGCTGGGCGAGCATGTATATGACCCCGTCGATCGCGGAGATCCGCCTGATCGCGAGCGCGGCCAGGGTGACGGCCGGGTTGAAGTGACCGCCGCTGGCCACGCCGAACATCACGATCAGGCCGAACAGCAGGAAGGCGTGCACGAGGCCGACCACCGCGAAGTCCGAGCCGAACTGCGGGTTGTTGCCGGTCGCCACGAACAGCACGACCACGCTGACGACGAAGAACACCAGAAGTAAAGTGCCGATCAGCTCGGCGAGATATGCCGCAAGGCCTCGTTGCTGCACTGGTTACGCCTCCTCTAGTCCCGTAAATACCTCGGTTTCGGGGCGGGAGTGTATCCGGAATGGGGATTGAATAGTTTTCCCTTTTGAATGAGACGAGCTGCCGCGCTGCTGGCGGCCGCCCTCCTGCTCGCCGGCTGCGGCGGCTGCGGCGAGGACGGCGCTGAACCGGGCGCGCCGCAAGGCGTGACGCTGGTGCTCGATTTCGTCCCCAACGCGGTGCACTCCGGCATCTACGCCGCTGAGCGCCGCGGCTGGTACGGCAAGCGCGGGATCGAGCTGACGATCCGCCAGCCCGGCGAATCGACCGACGCGCCGAAGCTGCTCGCGGCGGGTCGCGTGGACTTCGCCATCCTCGACATCCACGACCTCGGCATCGCCCGGGAGCGCGGCCTCGACGTCGTCGGCGCGACAGCGATCGTGCAGCGTCCGCTCGCCGCCGTGATCGCCCGCGACGAGGGCCCGGTGCGGCGTCCGCACGATCTCGAGGACCGGCGGGTCGGCGTCACCGGCCTGCCCTCCGACGAAGCGGTAGTCGACTCCGAGGTGACGGCGGACGGCGGCGATCCCGGTCGAGTCGAGCGGGTGACGATCGGTTTCAACGCCGTCGCGGCGCTCGCCGCCGGCAGGGTCGACGCGGCGACCGGCTTCTGGAACGCCGAGGGGGTGGCGCTGCGCCGGCAGGGCGTGCCGGTGCGGATCTTCAAGGTCGATCGCTACGGCGCGCCGCCCTATCCCGAGCTGATCGTCGCCACGTCGCGGGAGACGATCGAGCGCGACCCGGAGCTGGTCGAGGCGATGATCGCCGCGACCGCCCGCGGCTACGAGCTCGCCTCCGACCACCCCGATCGGGCGCTGGACGACCTGCTCGCCGCGGTCCCCAGGCTCGACCGGGCCGAACAGGCGGAGCAGTTGCGCGCGCTCGGGCCCGACCTCCACCCCGCCCCGCTCGACCCTCGCATCCTGCGCGAGTGGGCGGCGTGGGACCTCGAGCACGGCCTGCTCGAAAGGCCGCTCGACGTCGAGGCGGCCTTCCAGCTGGACTCGTAGTGCCCAAGAGGGTCGGGGGTCCCCCGCGGAAACCCGCATAGAAACGGCGACGAGGGCTCTTGTCGGGGGAGGGCTCCAATGTTCCCGCGGAGGACCCCGACCCTCCCGCGCAGGTACGCTGCAACCGATGGGTCTCGCTGACGATTTCCGGCAGGTGCTCGACTCCCTGCCGCCGGACTGGACCGACCTGGAGATCGATCTGCGGATCGATGACGAGAGCCGGTACGTGGATACCGCGGTCGCGCTGAGCCAGGTCAATGCGCAGCCCTATTCCCAGGCTGACTGGGATTGGCGATTGCTGGTCGCCCAGAGCTTCGGGCATGCGGCGGCTCCTGAGAGCGTGCTCGGGGTGATGGGGAAGCTGGATGCGGATGGGGTTATGGGCGAGATGCAAGTTCGTGAGGTGCGCGAGGGACGGTCTGAGGTCGTGCAGATGTGGGGCCGGCCCGAGAGCGTTCGCGAGGAGTTCCGCCAGCGCCGTTCGATCTAGTGGCTCGCGTCGTCGCTGTCGCCCCAGATCTGTTGCTCGGCAGCAAAGTCGAGGCGATGTTGAGCGCGGCCGGCCATGAAGTCACGCTGTCCCCCGGCTTGGCGGAAGCACCGTTAGACGACGCCGACCTCGTCATAGCCGATCTAGACACCGAGAACCCGGAGGCCTTGGTCGGCCTCGGCATCCCCATCCTGGGCTACTACTCGCATGTGAACGTCGAGACGAAGCAAGTGGCGGATGCGGCGGGCATCGACCTCGCGGTGCCACGCTCGCGCATGGCCCGCGACCTACCGCAGCTCGTCGACGACCTGCTCAGTCGGTAGGAGGCCGCAGGTCCGGGCCCGGGATCGGCGTGCCGTGCGGGTCGTGGCTCGGTTCGCCGAGCTTGGCCGCGATCAGCTCCTCCAGCTCCTCCGAGATGTGGTGCTCGAGCACCTCGGCCTCGGCGTGGACCATGTCGTCGGGCATGCCGAGCGCCTCGGAGAGGTAAGTCTCGATCAGGCGGTGATGGCGGATGACCTCGAGCGCGACCTTCTCGCCCGCGGGGGTCAAGGTCACGCCCTTGTAGGGGACGTGCTCGACCAGGCCGATCTCGTCGAGCTTCTTCAACATCGAGGTCGCGGTCCCGGGGGCGACGCCGAGCCGCGTCGCGACCTCGCCGTTGAGGACCGGCCCCTCGCGCCGCTTCGCCAGCGCGTAGATCGCCTTCGCGTAGTCCTCGATCGCCTCGGTGTTCGGCGAGTGGCGCGGCCGCCCGCCGCTGTTGACGGCGGTCATCAGACGGTCACCAGCAATCCGGTCACGTACAGGGCGGCGATGCCGGCGATCATCCCGGCGACCGAGACCGGGTGCAGGTAGCGGTTGTCGCCAT
>JBKPOW010000228.1:0-2583 GCA_046733275.1 Actinomycetota bacterium | reverse complement strand
GCGCGGGCGCCGTCGAGCCGCTCGAGCAAGCCGTGGAAGGCCGCGAGGTCCGTACGCCTCAGCGTGCCTGTGCGCAGCTCGGCCGCGGGCCGGGGCGGAATCTCGGCCAGGACCCTCACGTCGTCGCGCTCACCGCCCCATCGTATGGAGAGCACCCCTGCCCGGGTACGCTGGCCGCCGTGCGCGTAGCCGTGATCAGCGACATCCACGCCAACCTGCCCGCGCTCGAGGGCGTCCTCGCCGCCGTCGACTCGGCCACGATCGAGGAGATCTGGTGCCTCGGCGACACGATCGGCTACGGCGCCGACCCTGACCGCTGCACCGAGCTGGTGCGCGAGCGCTGCGCCCTCTGCCTGGTCGGCAACCACGACCTCGCCGTGCTCGGCGCGCTCGACATCGCCGCCTTCTCCGAGGCCGCCGCGACGGCCGTCGCCTGGACCCGCGAGCACGTAGCCGAGCCGACCCTGGCGATGCTGCGCGAGCTGGAGCCGGCGGGGGAACGCGAGGGCATCGGCCTCTTCCACGCCTCGCCCCGCGATCCCGTCTGGGAGTACGTCCTCTCGGCCGAGCAGGCCGACGCCTGCCTCGACACCCAGCCGCAACGGGTTGCCCTGATCGGCCACTCCCACGTCTCGCTCTTCTTCGTCCGCCCCGAGGCGGGCGAGCACGGGGAGGACATCCGCGGTGCCCAGGCCGCCGACGACACCCTGCTCGAGCTCGGCGCCGGGCGCTGGCTGATCAACCCGGGCAGCGTCGGCCAGCCGCGCGACGGCGATCCGCGCGCAGCCTGGCTCGAGCTGGACACCGAGGAGTGGACCGCCCGCTTCCACCGGGTCGGCTACGACGTCGAGCGGGCCGCAGTCGCGATCTCGTCCGCCGGCCTCCCCCGTCGCCTCGCCGATCGCCTGCACGTCGGCTCATGACCGGTCGGTCCACGCTCGGATGCAGGGGAATTCTGCGCCAGGGGGCGTTCTCTAGACTCGCCCGCATGCCTCGCGCGCGCGCACTGGCCACTGTTCTCTGCCTCGCCGCGGCCCTGGCCCTCTCCGCCTGCGGCGGCGAGGACGCCAAGCTGCTTCCCGGGGAGACCGCCCGCGAAATCACCGCCAACCTCGACACGGTCCAGCAACTCTCCGACGAAGGCGACTGCGTCGGCGCGGAAAGCGCCGCCCGTCAGGTCGCCGAACAGATCGAAGCGATCGAAGGCGTCGACCGCCGGCTGAAGCAGGCGCTGGAAGAGGGCGCCGACCGGCTCGAGGAAGTGATCGCACAGTGCGAAGAAGAGAGCGTCGAAACGACCGCTCCCACCGCCGCCCCGGACGAGGAAAGCGAGGACGCCGGCAAGCAGGAAAGGGAAGAAGAGAAGGAGCGCGAGGCGGAAGAAAAGGAGCAGGAAAAGGCCGAAAAGGAAGCCGAACGGGAAGAAGAAGGCGACGGCGAAGGCAACCAGGAACTGCCGCCGCAGGCCAACGGCGAAGGCAAAGGGCTGGACGAAGGCAACGGCTCGCCCCCGGCGGAAGAAGCGCCTGAAGAAAGCTCCTCAGGCGGGGTAAGCCCGAGCGCGCCGGTCGGGGAAGGCGAGTGATGGCGGCCGGCACGCTCTCGGGTCGCTACGAGCTCGGCGACCGGCTCGGCTCGGGCGGGATGTCGAACGTCTACCGCGCCACCGACCTGATCCTCGAGCGCTCGGTGGCGGTCAAGATCCTCGCCGAGCACCTCTCCGACGACGAGCGCTTCGTCGCCCGCTTCCGCCGTGAGGCGCTGGCGGTCGCCAAGCTGATCCACCCCAACATCGTCCAGGTCTACGACACCGGCATCGACGAGGGGCGCCACTACATCGTCATGGAGTACGTCACTGGCCGCTCCGGCGCGCAGATCCTGCAGCGCCAGGGGCCGCTCGACGCGCAGACCGCGGCTGAGGTGGGAGTCCAGGCCTGCGCCGGTCTCGACTACGCCCACCGGCGCGGGATCATCCACCGCGACGTCAAGCCGGGCAACCTGATGGTCACCGGCGGCCCCGTGGAGGGCGGCCCGATGACCGTCAAGCTGACCGACTTCGGCATTGCCCGGGCGCTGGCGCAGACCCGCATCACCCAGGTCGGCTCGGTGGTCGGCACGGCCGCCTACCTCGCCCCCGAGCAGGTGCGCGGTGAGGAGGCGACGCCGGCGACCGACGTCTACGCCCTCGGCGTCGTCCTCTACCAGTTCCTCACCGGGCGGCTGCCCTACGAGGGCTCGACCCTGGCCGAGCTGGCGGTGCGCCAGCAGAACGAGCGCCCGCTCACCCCGAGCACCTACAACGACGACGTGCCCGAGACGCTCGGCGGCGCCGTGCTGAGGGCGCTGGAGGGCGACACGGGTCGGCGCTACGCCAGCGCCGACGAGCTGGCGGGCGGGCTGCAGCTGGGCCTACAGGGCGAGGACGTGACCCTGCCGCTGGAGGAGGGCACGGCGGCGACCAACGTCCTCGGGGCGGAGACCGCGACCCGCCCTCTCGACCAGACCGAGCGCACCGAGCTGCGCCCGGCCTCGCCCAGCCGCCGCCCGGTCGCACGGGCGCCCCGCCCAGCCCCGGCTCCACCG
>JBKPOW010000227.1:0-1528 GCA_046733275.1 Actinomycetota bacterium | reverse complement strand
GCGGGCGGCGTGGCCGGCCTCGACGCCGGCGCGCAGGGCGCGGGCCATCGCCGCCGGGTTGGCGGCGCCGAAGATCGAGCTGGCGGCCATCACCGCGTCGCAGCCCAGCTCCATCGCCAGCGCCGCGTCGGAGGCGGTGCCGATGCCGGCGTCGAGCACGACCGGGACCTGGGCCTGCTCTGCGACGATCGCGATGTTGTACGGGTTGCGGATGCCGGCGCCGGAGCCGATCGGCGAGCCGAGCGGCATCACCGCTGCGCAGCCGACCTCTTCCAGGCGGCGGGCGAGGATCGGGTCGTCGTTGGTGTAGGGGAGGACGGTGAAGCCCTCGCCGACCAGGGTCTCGGCCGCCTCGACCAGCTCGACCGCGTCCGGATAGAGGGTGCGGTCGTCGCCGATCACCTCGAGCTTGATCCAATCGGTCTCGAAGGCCTCGCGGGCGAGGCGGGCGGTGCGGACGGCGTCGCGGGCGGTGAAGCAGCCGGCCGTATTGGGCAGGGCGAAGAGGCCGAGCCGCCCGAGCACGTCGAGCACCGAGCCCTTGGCGGCGGGATCGATGCGGCGCAGGGCGACGGTGACGATCTCGGCGCCGGAGGCGGCGAGCGCCTCCTCCATCTGCTCCAGCGAGCGGAAGCCGCCGGTGCCGGCGATCAGCCGCGAGGACCAGTAGCGGCCGCCCAGCTCCCAGGTCTCGGCGGCCGGGTCAGCCTCTGCGCCACCCTGGATCGCAGCGAGGACCTCGACCGTGTGACCCTCTGCGAGCGGCCTCGCCTCCCACTCGCCGCGCGGCACGACCTCGCCCTCGAGGGCGACGGCGACCCCGCGCGCGCCCTTGTCGGCGCCGCTCTTCCGCACCGCGTCTGCGAGCGTCGCGCCTGCCGGCAGCTCGCACGGCTCGCCGTTCAGCTCGATCCTCATGCCGGCACCCCGGCGAGATGCTCGACCAGGAGGTTGGCTGCCAGCGGCGCCAGCAGGATGCCGTTGCGGTAGTGACCGGTCGCCCAGAGCAGGCCGTCGACACCGCTCTCGCCGACCAGCGGCAGGTTGTCGGGGGTCCCCGGGCGCAGGCCCGCCGCCGCCTCGACCAGCTCCATCTCGGCGACCTCGGGGAGCAGGCGGTAGGCCTCGCGCAGCAGGTCGTGGACGCCGCCCGCGGTGACCGCCTCGTCGAAGCCCTGCTCCTCGACCGTCGCCCCGACGATCAGGCGGCTGTCGGGGCGCGGCACCAGGTAGACGCGCTCGGAGGCGACGATCCGCCGGCAGGGCGCGACGCCGTCGCGCGAGCGCAGCTCGAGGATCTGGCCCTTGACAGGGCGTACCGGCGGGCGGGCCGCCTCGGGCAGCCACCCCGCCTGGCCCGACCAGGCGCCGGCGGCGAGCACGGTCGTCGCCGCGCGCAGCTCGGCGCCGCCCTCGCTGCGCACGCCGACGATCCGCTCGCCGTCAAAGAGTGCCGCCTCCACCGCGGTTCCGCTCAGCAGCTCGACCCCCTCGGCCCCGATCGCCGCCAGTAGCGCCGCGGCGAGAC
>JBKPOW010000226.1:0-9914 GCA_046733275.1 Actinomycetota bacterium | reverse complement strand
CTGCCGCATGGACGAGCTGGCGCGGCCAGCGATCGAAGTCGTCGAACGCGACGAGGTCCGGATCACGCCGCCGCAGTGGAAGCGCGTCTATCTCGACTGGATGCGCGAGATCCGCCCCTGGTGCGTCTCGCGCCAGCTCTGGTGGGGGCACCGGATCCCGGTCTGGTACTGCGCCCGGTGCGAGCAGGAGATCGTCGCCGAGGTGGCGCCCGAGCGCTGCCCTCAGTGCGACAGCCCGAAACTGCGCCAGGAGGAGGACGTGCTCGACACCTGGTTCAGCTCGGCGCTGTGGCCGTTCGCGACCCTCGGCTGGCCCGACGAGACCCCCGAGCTGCGCGCCTTCTACCCGACCAGCTTCCTCACCACCGCGCGCGAGATCCTCTTCCTCTGGGTGGCGCGGATGGTCATGACCGGGATCGAGTTCGCCGGCGACGTCCCCTTCCGCGACGTCTACGTGCACTCGGTGATCCAGGCCCGCGACGGGCGCCGCATGTCGAAGAGCCTCGGTACGGGCATCGACCCGCTGGAGGAGATCGACCGCCACGGCGCCGACGCGCTGCGCTTCGGCCTGCTGGCGATGTCCTCGACCCAGGACGTGCGCTTCTCCGACGCCAAGGTGCAGCAGGGGGCCGATCTCGCCAACAAGCTCTGGAACGCGTCGCGACTGATCCTGCTCAACGTGGCCGACGTGGAGGCGGAGCCGCGGCCGAGCAGCGTCGAGGACCGCTGGCTGCTCTCACGCCTGGAGGCGACGATCGCCTCGGTCACGGCGAAGCTGGAGGAGTACGACTTCGCCCATGCCGTCACCGACGCCTATGCCTTCTTCTGGTCGGAGCTCTGCGACTGGTACCTGGAGATCGTCAAGCCGCGCCTCTACGAGGGTGAGGCGGAGGTCTCGGCGACGCTGCTCTGGGCGCTGGAGCGGGTGCTCGGCCTGCTGCACCCGATCATGCCCTTCGTCACGGAGGAGATCTGGTCCTACCACCCCTCGCGCCGGGGTCACCTCGCGGTCCACGCCTTCCCCGTGGCAGACGAGTCGCTGCGCGACGCCGAGGCGGAGGCCGAGGTGCGCGCCGGAATCGACCTGACGCGGCGGCTGCGTGCCTGGCGCGACCTGGTCGAGGCGCCCGCGGCGACGGTGCTGCCCGCGCGCGCCGATGGGATCGAGCCGCGGGAGTTCGTCGGCCGCCTCGCCCGCTTCGAGTTCGGCGAGGACGGGGGGGACCCCGTCGCCGCGGTCGGCCCGGTGAAGATCCTCGCCTCGGCCGAGATCGACGCCGGGGCGGTCACCGCCCGGCTCGACGCACGGCGCGAGGAGCTGCGCTCCGAGGTCGCCCGTGCGGAGGGCAAGCTCGGCAACGAGAAATTCGTCGACCGCGCCCCGCCCGAGGTGGTCGAGGAGGAGCGCGAGAAGCTCGAGCGCTACCGCGCCGAGCTGGAGGAGCTCTCCGAATAGAGCTCGGAGCCCCTGCCGACCCCGAGGCCTTCCTCGACTCGCTCGAGCCGATCGGCTGGAAGCTGGGCCTGGAGCGGATGCGCAAGCTGAGCACGCTGCTCGGCCTGCCGCAGCACCGCTTCGGCTCGATCCACGTCGTCGGCACCAACGGCAAGTCGTCGGTGACGCGGATGATCGCCGCCCTCCTGGAAACGCACGGCGTGTCCGCCGGCGCCTGCGTCTCTCCGCACGCGGCGCACTGGTCCGAACGGGTGCTGATCGGCGGCGAGGAGATCGGCCGGGCCGAGTTTGCCGCCGCGGTCGAGCGCGCCGCGCAGGCGGCCGAGACTGTCAACCAGGGGTTGGAGGAGGGCGAGGCCGTGACCCAGTTCGAGCTGGCGACCGCGGCGACCTTCGTCGCCTTCGCCGCCGCACGGGTTGACGCGGCCGCAATCGAGGCTGGGCTGGGGGGGAGGCTCGACGCGACCAACACGATTCCCTCCCGAGCCACCGTGCTGACCTCGGTCGGGCTCGACCACACCAAGTGGCTGGGGGAGACGGAGGAGGAGATCGCGGTGGAGAAGCTGGCCGTGCTGCGCGATCACACGACCCTGGTGCTGGGACGGGTGAGCCCGACGGTCCGCGAGCTGGCGGAGCGGACCGCGGCCGAGCGAGGCGCCGAGCTGGTCGTCGCGCCGGAGGACCCGGGCGCGGGGGTCGAGCTGCGCGCCGGGGGCCCCTTCCAGCGCCGCAACTTCGCCCTCGCCTGCGCCGCCGCCGAGGCCTTCCTCGGCGAGCTGGACCCGGCGCGGGCGCGGGCGGTGGCCGCCGAGGTCGAGATCCCTGGCCGGCTGGAGCAGGTCGCCGGCGATCCGCCGGCGATCCTCGACGCCGCTCACAACCCCGACGGCGCAAGGGCCCTTGGCGAGGCCCTGCCGGCGGTCGTCGCCACCGGCCCCGTCATCGCCTGCTTGGCGGTGCTGGGCGAAAAGGACGTCGCCGGAATGGCGCGCGCGCTCGCCCCAGCCGTCGAGCGGGCGATCTGCACCGAGCTTCCCCCCGGGGTCGACGGGTCTCGACCCCGCGATCGAGACCAGTGGCCGGGTCAGCGGGCGAGCGTGCCCGCCGTCGAGCTGGCGCGGGTCTGCGAAGAGGAGGCCCACCTCCCCGCCGAGGCCGAGTCGGACTTGGGCGCAGCTATCGAGCTGGCCCGCGAGCGCGCCCGCGAAGCCGGCGGAACGCTGCTCGTCGCCGGCTCACATTACCTGCTCACACCCGCCCGGCAAGCGCTCGGACTGTGCGAGGATTGAGCCTCGAATGGGCTCGAAAAGCGCCGGCTCCGAACTGCTCTCGATGATGGCCCTGGTCGCCGCGGTGGTGGCCGCGGTGATCCTGGTCTTCTTCGGCCTCGGCTATCTCTTCGGCACGCTTTTCCTCTGACCGGCGGCGCGACAGGGTTCGCGTCGCGGGCGGCGAAGTAGACTCACCGCCCCTCCGCGGACGGGTCCAACCATGGCTATAGCGACCTTCGGTATCAGCAACGACGGCCTCAACCTGGTCGTCAACCTGCTCATCCTGATGCTGGTCGTCGTCTGGCTGGCGCTGATCGTCTACACCTACCTCGACGCCAAGCGCCGCATCGCCGATCCCTTCCTGGTCGGCTGCGCGACCCTCGCCTCCTTCATCCCCTACCTCGGCACGGCGATCTACGCGATCGTCCGCCCGCCCGAGTTCCTCGAGGACGCGCACGAACGCGAGCTGGAGATCAAGGCGGCAGAGCTGCGCGTGCGGCAGCTGACGGAGAGCTCGTGTCCGGGCTGCGGCTTCCCGATCGAGCGCAGCTACCTGCGCTGCCCCGAATGCCAACGCCGCCTCAAGCACCCCTGCCCGAGCTGCCGCAAACCGGTCGACCCGAAATGGGAGCTCTGCCCCTACTGCGAGGAGCCGCTGGGTGCGACCGAGCGCCCGCGCCGCAAACGCGCCGAGGGCCGCGGCGAGCCGCGCGAGGAGCGCAGCAAAGCGCCGCCGCGCAGGAAACCCGCCGCCGAGGCGCGCAAAGAGACCTCGCCGAAAGAGCCCGCGAAACCCAAACGACAGCAAAGGAGCCCCAGCCGTGAGCCGGACCCTGATCCTCGTCAAGCCTGACGCCTTCGAGCGCGCCCTCAGCGGCGAGGTGATTGCAAGGTTCGAGCGCAAGGGCGTGCGGATCGCGGCCCTGAAGACGATGGTCGCCTCCGAGGAGATCGCCAACGAGCACTACGCCGAGCACACCGAGAAGCCCTTCTTCGGCGAGCTGGTCGAGTTCATCACCGGCGGCACGCTGGTGGCGTTGGTGATGGAAGGGTCCGAAGCGGTGGCCGCCGCCCGCCAGGTGATCGGCGCGACCAACCCGGTCGAGGCCGCGCCCGGCTCGATCCGCGGCGATTACGCGCTCGAGGTGACCTTCAACATGGTGCACGGCTCCGATTCCGACGAGTCGGCCGAGCGCGAGATCGGCATCTGGTTCCCCGAGCTGTCCTGAAAGTCACCCTCGCATCCGGATCCCCGCAACGGCGGGAGATCCTGCAGAAGCTGGGACTCGACTTCGAAGTCGTCGTCCCCGGGGTGGAGGAGCTGACGGGCGGGGAGCCCGAGCTCGAGGTCGTGGAAAACGCGCGGGCCAAGGCCGGCGCGATCCAGCGTGACGGTGTGGTGATCGCCTGTGACACCGACGTCGTGCTCGACGGCAAGGCGCTCGGCAAGCCCGCCGACGAGGCCGAGGCGCGCCAGTACCTGGAGCGGATGTCGGGCCGGGCCCACACGGTGATGAGCGGACTGGTCGTCCTTGTCGACGGTGAGGAGCGGTCGGGACTGGAACGGAGCACCGTCGTCTTCAAGGCACTCGACGAGGTGGAAAAAGAGCGCTACGTTGAGTTCGGCGAGTGGCGGGGGCGCTCGGGCGGGTACGCGATCCAGACCCTGGGGTCGACCCTGGTCGAGCGGGTCGAGGGCAGTGTCTCCAACGTGGTCGGCCTGCCGGTCGGGCTCCTGCTCGCGCTTGGCCCGGAGCTGTTCGAGCGCGGCTCAGCCGCGTAGCGCCAAGGCCTCGTCCAGGTTCTCGGTGAGGGCGTCAACGACCTCGGGGTCGAAGCGACTGCCCCGTTCTCGCAGGATCAGCTCGACCGCTTCTTCGACCGTGAAGGCGGGCCGGTACCGCTTCTCGCAAAGCAGGCCGTCGAAGGTGTCGGCGAGGCCGACGATCCGGCCTTCAATCGGGATCTCCTCTTCACGCAGCCCGCAGGGGTAGCCGCAGCCGTCGAACCGCTCGTGGTGGGTGAGGGCAATCCGCGCCGCGATCTGCAGCAGCTCGCTTTCCGCGCCGGCGAGGACCTCATGTCCGACGGTCGTATGGCTCTTCATGTGCTCGCGCTCGCTCTCGGTCAGCCGGTCCCGCTTGTGCAGGACACCGGCCGGGATCGCGATTGTGCCGACGTCGTGCAGGGGGGCGGCCGCGCGCAGCAGGGCGACGCGATGGGGGTCGAAGCCGAGCGCCGAGCCGAGCAGGGCGGCGATCGAGGCGACGGCCTTCAGGTGGCGGTCGACACCGGGGTCGTGCGTCTCGATCGCCCCGGCGAGGCGTTCGGCGATCTCGCGCGCCGCGAGCAGGGCGTAGGCATCCGGGGGCTCGTCGGCGGCCGGGGCACGCGCCTTCTTGGCGGGGTCGCCTCCCTCGACCCTCGATGCATGTGGTTTGTCTTCCACGGGGACTCCTCGGTAAAGCGAGCCCATTGCATGCAACCCAGACTGGACCAATCCAGCCTTGCTGAGTATAAGTTTCAGTACCCGATAACGTCCATTGGAAACTGGTTGAGTTTTCGGCGAACTGGGCCCATCTGGGATGATTGCCGCCGGCACTCGCCGAATCGCAACACATGGGTGTATTCAGCTACCTGACTGGACTTGGCGGCCGTGACATGGCGGTCGACCTCGGCACCGCAAACACGCTGGTTTACGTCCGCGGTCGCGGCATAGTGCTCTCCGAGCCGTCGGTTGTCGCGATCGACTCGCGAAACGGACAGGTGCACGCGGTGGGGGTCGAGGCGAAGCGCATGCTCGGTCGCACCCCGGGGACGATCACCGCGATTCGCCCGCTCAAGGACGGGGTGATCGCCGATTTCGACGTCACCGAACAGATGCTGCGCCACTTCATCAAGCAGGTCCACTCCAACCGCTTCGCCCACCCGCGGGTCGTCGTCTGCGTCCCCTCCGGTGTCACCGGGGTGGAGAAGCGGGCGGTCGAGGAGGCCTGCCTCTCGGCGGGCGCCCGCAAGGCCTACCTGATCGAGGAGCCGATGGCGGCGGCGATCGGGGCCGGCCTGCCGGTCGCCGAGCCGACCGGCTCGCTGATCGTCGATGTCGGCGGCGGCACCACCGAGGTGGCGGTGATCTCGCTCGGCGGGATCGTCGTCTCGCAATCGATCCGGGTCGGCGGCGACGAGCTCGACGAGGCGATCGTCCACCACTGCAAAA
Organism: Actinomycetota bacterium; assembly: GCA_046733275.1. Classification (GTDB taxonomy): domain Bacteria; phylum Actinomycetota; class Thermoleophilia; order Solirubrobacterales; family 70-9; genus VRUE01. The sequence goes on along the minus strand of JBKPOW010000226.1, from coordinate 3,970 downwards.
GCCACTACAAACTCGCGATCGGCACGCAGACCGCGGAGGAGGTCAAGCTCGAGGCCGGCTCGGCCTCGCCGCTGCCGGAGGAGATCGAGGTTGAGATCCGCGGCCGCGACCTGGTCTCCGGCCTGCCGAAGACGATCGTGCTTGGCTCGGCCGAGGTGCGCGAGGCGCTCGACGAAACGGTCGGGCACATCGTCGATGCGGTCAAGGACACGCTCGACCGCACCCCGCCGGAGCTGGCCGGCGACATCATGGACCGGGGCATTACCCTTGCCGGCGGGGGCGCGCTTTTGCAAGGACTCGAACAGCGCCTCCGCGACGAGTGCCAGATGCCCTGTCAACTGGCAGAGTCGCCTTTGACGTGTGTGGCCGTCGGCTCCGGCATCTCGCTGGAGGAGTTCGAGACGATCCACCGCGCGAGCAAGATGAATTCGGGAGCGGCGCGCGTTGCATAGCGGCCGCTCACAAGCACTGAACTTAGGCATACGTGTACCGCAAGCAAGTACGCCGCCGTAGGGCGGTATTGACCTTCCTCATAATCGGCTCCTTTCTGCTGCTGACCGTCACCTACGGCCAGGGCTCCGGTGGCCTGCAACGGGGGGTGAGCACGATCTTCAGCCCGCTGCAGACGGTCGCCGACCGGGCGCTGAAGCCGGCCCGCGACCTGATCGGGTGGTTCGACGAGACCTTCGAGGCGAAGGGCGAGAACAGCCGCCTGCAGGCCGAGCTGGTCGTCGCCCGCCGGCAGGCGGTGGCCGGCCAGGAGGCGCTGCAGGAGAACACCCAGCTGCGCAAGCTGGTCGACCTCGACGGCGACCCGGCCCTGGCCGAATCGGCCTACGAGCCGGTCACCGGCCGGGTGATCGCCCGCTCGCCCACCGTCTGGCACTCGGCGGTGACGGTCGACGTCGGCTCCGGCGACGGCGTCCGCGTCGGCGACCCGGTGATCAGCGGCGAGGGTCTGGTCGGCCTGGTCGCCTCGACCCAGCCGAGCTCGGCACAGGTGAAGTTGATCACCGATCACACCAGCGGCGTCACGGCGAAGGTCCTGCCCGGCGGGGTGCAAGGGGTGATCAAGCCCGAAGTCGGCAACCCCGAGGACTTGATTCTCGACTTCATCGACTCGACCAGGGACGTGCACGGCGGCCAGGCCGTGGTCACCGCCGGCTGGCGCGCCGCGACGATCGCCTCGCACTTCCCGCCGGGGCTGCCGGTCGGCGAAGTGACGCGCGCCCCGATCGTCGAGCAGGAGGCGAGCCAGCAGGTCCACTTGCGTCCTTACGCCGACCTTGCCAACCTCGATCTCGTCCAGGTGCTGACCGGAGGAACGCGCGGTTGATCGTCACCCCGCAGATCTTCGCCCGGCTGGCCGCGATCGCGGTGATCGCGGTGCTGCTGCAGCTCTCGTTCTTCTCCCGGGTCGAGCTCTTCCACACCAGCGCCGACATCCTGCCCGCGGTCGTCGTCACCCTCGGCCTGCTGGGCGGCAGCATGACCGGCGCCGTGGCGGGGTTCTCGATCGGCTTCCTCGTCGATTGTCTGATCGTCGCGCCGCTCGGCGGCTCCTCGCTGGTGCTGCTCGGCGCCGGCTACCTCGGCGGCCTCTTCCGCGAACGCTTCGGGATCCACAGCGCGCTGGTGCCGGCGCTGCTCTGCATGGGCCTGACCCTCTTCGCCGAGCTCGGCTTCGCCGCCGTGCAGCTGACGCTCGGCGTCGACGCCCCGGTCAGCGGCCTGATCGTGCGCGACATGCTGCTGAAGAGCATCTACGCTTTCTTCCTCGCCTGGCCGATCTACTTCGGCCTGCGCTGGGCGCTGCGCCCGGCGCTGGTCGAGGAGCCGCGGGTCAGCCGCCGCCAACCGACCGTACTGGGGACGTAGGCGTGTACCGGCGCTCTGACGAGATCGGCGGCAGCAAACAGCTGGCGCTGCGGATCGCGATCTTCGGCGGCGTCGCCTTCGCCCTCTTCGCCGCGCTCTTCTTCCGCCTCTGGCTGCTGCAGATCGTCGGTGGCGAGGAGTACCTGGCGGAAGCGAAGAACAACCGCACCCGGGAGTACCGCGTCACTGCTCCCCGCGGCGAGATCCTCGACCGCGACGGCGAGGTGCTGGTCTCCAACCGCACCAGCCTCGCCCTCCAGGTCAACCCGCGCAAGCTGCCGGCCGACCCGCGCGAGCGGCGGGCGGAGCTGGCCCGGCTGGCCGAGTTGATCCACACCAACCTGTCGAGGGTGCGCCGCGCGATCCGCGAGGGCGAAGAGCTGGCGCCCGGCGCCCCCGTGACCCTGCGCCGCGACGTCGGCAGCTACCTCGTCTACTACCTCGAGGAGAACCAGAATCGCTTTCCCGGCATCGCCGTGCAACGGGTCTTCGTCCGCCGTTACCCGCACGGCACCCTCGCCGCCCACCTCTTCGGCAACGTCGGCGAGGTCGACGAAGAGGAGCTGAAGGAAGCCCGTTACGGTGACCTGCAGCCCGGCGACACGGTGGGCAAGGACGGCGTCGAGTACCAGTACGACGAGGTGCTACGGGGCCGCGCCGGCCTGCAGCGGATCCAGGTCGACTCGCTCGGCCAGCCGACCCCCGGCGGCCAGCTGAGCGTGGTCGAACCGGCGCCCGGCGACAACCTGCGCCTGACGATCGACACCGATCTGCAGGAAGTCGGCGATGCGGCGCTCTCCGAACAGGGGCTCGCCGGCGCCTACGTGGCGATGGACGTGCGTGGCGGCGAGATCATGGCGATGGGCTCCAACCCGACCTTCGACCCGGCGGTCCTCACGCCGCCGATCAGCCAGGCGCAGGTGGACGAGCTCTACCGCGACCCGGTGCTCGCGCCGCTGACCAACCGGGCGATCGCCGGCGCCTACCCGACCGGCTCGACCTTCAAGCCGATCACCTCGGTCGCCGCCCTCGCCAGCGGCCACGTCACCGTCAGCGAACCGATCTACGACGACGGGGTGTTCAGTCTCGGCGGCATCGACTTCGAAAACGCCGGCGGCGTTGCTCATGGCTCGATCGCGATGCAGACCGCCCTGCAGGTCTCCTCCGACGTTTTCTACTACACCCTCGGCGACCGCATGAACGGCAGCCTCGCCCTGCAGGACTGGGCGCACAAGCTCGGCATCGGCCGCGAGACCGGCATCGACCTGCCCGGCGAGCAGCCCGGGCTGCTGCCGACGCCGGCCTGGCGCAACCAGCTCTACGAGGAAGGCCTCACCGAACGGCCGTGGTCGGCGGGCGACAACGTCAACCTCGCGGTCGGCCAGGGCGACCTGCAGGCCGACCCGCTGCAGATGGCGACCGCCTACGCGACGATCGCCAACGGCGGCACCGTGCCGCGACCGCACGTCGGCCTGCAGGTCGAAGACCCCGCCGGCAGGGTGCTGCGCGAAATCGAGCAGCGGCCGGCCCGCTCGGTGCGGATCGACCCCGAGTGGCGGGAGACGATCCTCGCCGGCCTGCACGACGCCGCGCAGTCGCCCGGCGGAACCTCCTATGAGGTCTTCGGTGGCTTTCCAGTGCCGGTCGCGGGCAAGACCGGCACGGCGGAGCGCCCGCCGAACGGCGATCAGTCATGGTATGTGGTGCTTGCTCCCTATCCGGAACCAGAGATAGTCGTCGCCGTGACCTTCGAGCAGGGCGGGTTCGGCGCCGATACGGCCGCCCCCGCCGCGCTGAAGATCCTCTCGGAGTACTTCGAGAAGAGCGCCAAGCCGGTCGAAGCCGCAGGGGCGGTGGAGTGACGGTGTACGCGACCCGCGCCCGCGGCGCCCGCCCCGAAGCCTTCACTACCCGGCCGAGCATCGCCGAGCGGATCGGCCTGCCCTACATGGACGGCACGCTGGCGCTCACCGCGCTCGCCCTCGTCGTCTTCAGCGTCTTCGTGCTCGAGGAGGCGACCCAGGGCGACGTGCCAGGCAGCCCCGGCTACTTCTATGACCGCCAGGCGATCTACGCCGCGGTGGGCCTGGTC
>JBKPOW010000225.1:0-1499 GCA_046733275.1 Actinomycetota bacterium | reverse complement strand
GCTGGGGGCGATCGGCGCGGTCGAGCCGGGGGCCGAGGCGCCTGGCGCCGAGCTGCTGGAGAGCGCCCTGGCGAACCTGGAGGCGTCGGCCGACCGCGAGCGCGGCGGCTTCGGCGGCGCGCCGAAGTTCCCCCCTGCGGCGGCGCTGGAGCTGCTGCTGGCGCGGGGCAGGACCGCGATCGTCGAGCGGACGCTCGACGCGATGATGGCCGGCGGCATCTACGACCACCTCGGCGGCGGCTTTGCCCGCTACTCCGTCGACGCGAGCTGGCTCGTCCCCCACTTCGAGAAGATGCTCTACGACAACGCGCAGCTGGCGCGCGCCTACCTGCACGGCTGGCAGGCGCTCGGCCATGAGGGCTACCGCCGCGTCTGCGAAGAGACGCTCGACTGGGCGCTGCGCGAGATGCGCGGCCCCGAGGGGGGCTTCTACTCCGCCCTCGACGCCGACTCCGAGGGCGAGGAGGGCCGCTTCTACCTCTGGACGCCCGACGAGATGCGCCAGGTGCTGGGCGAGGAGGCGGATGAGATCGGCGCCTACTACGGCGTCAGCAAGGCGGGCAACTTCGAGGGTCGCAGCGTCCTCCACCTCGCCGGGGGCACCGACGCGCCACGGCCGGAGGGGCTCGAGCGAGCGCGCCGGGTGCTGTTCGAGGCGCGCTCCGGGCGAGTGCGGCCGGGGCTCGACGACAAGCGCCTCGCCTCCTGGAACGCGCTGATGCTCGCCGCGCTGGCCGAGGCCGGCGCGGTGCTCGGGCGCGAGGACTACCTCGACGCGGCCCGCGGCTGCGCCGAGCTCATCCTCGCTGAGATGCGCGACCCCGACGGCCGCCTGCTGCGCACCTACAAGGACGGCGAGGCGCGCCTCAACGCTTACCTCGAGGACCACGCCTACCTGCTGGAGGCGCTGCTGACGCTCTACGAAGCGAGCTTCGAGCCGCGCTGGTTCGAAAAGGCGCAGGCGCTGGCGGAGACGACGATCGCCCGCTTCGGCGACCCCGAGCGCGGCGGCTTCTTCTCCACCTCCGAGGACCACGAAACGCTCATCGCCCGCCGCAAGGAGATCGGCGACCACCCGATCCCCTCGGGCAACTCCGCCGCGGCGCTGGGCCTGCTGCGGCTCGAGGCGCTGACGGGGGAGCGGGCCTACGGCAAGCAGGCCGAGGGCGTGCTGCGCCTTTTCGCCGGAGCGGCGGCGCGGGCGCCGGAGGCGTTCGCCCACCTGCTGCGCGCGCTCGACTTCGAGCTCGCGCCGACCAGGGAGGTGGCCCTCGTCGGCGAGGAGCTCGGTGAGCTCGCCGCGGTCGTGCGCGCCGAGCTCCGCCCGCACCTCGTCCTCGCCGGAGGCGCCGAGGGCAGCGACACTCCTCCCCTGCTCGCCGACCGGCCGGCGGTCGACGGAAAACCGACCGCTTACGTCTGCGAGCACTTCGCTTGCCAGGCGCCTGTGACGAGTTCCCAACAACTCGCCGAGCAGCTTTGAAAGGATGCGCCAAGTG
>JBKPOW010000224.1:0-5133 GCA_046733275.1 Actinomycetota bacterium | reverse complement strand
TGTATAAGAGACAGGCGCAAGCTCTTCGGCACCGACGGGGTCCGAGGGGCGGCCGGCACGTTCCTCACCGCCGAGCTGGCGCTCGCACTTGGGCGGGCGGCCACCGCCTCGCTGGAGGCGCGGCGGCCGCAGGTGCTGATCGTGCGCGACACGCGCGAGTCGGGGCCGATGCTGGAAGCGGCGCTGGCGGCCGGGGTTGCCGAGGCCGGGGGGGACGCGCTGCTCGGCGGGGTGCTGCCGACGCCCGCCGCCGCGATTCTCGTCCGCCGCCTCGGGCTCGACCTGGCCGCGGTCGTCTCCGCCTCCCACAACCCCTACCGCGACAACGGGATCAAGTTCTTCAGCAGCCAGGGGACGAAGCTCGGCGACGAGGCCGAGGCGCGGATCGAGGCGATGCTCGAGGCCGGGCCGGCGCCGGCCGACCCCGGTCACGTGCGCGAGCTGAACGGCGGCGCCGAGGACTACCTGCGCGCGCTTGAGGCGGCCTTCCCCCTCGACCTCTCCGGCGTCAGGGTCGCGCTCGACTGCGCCAACGGCGCCACCCACCGGGTCGCCCCCGCGATCTTCGAGCGGCTCGGCGCGGAGGTGGTGGCGATCGCCGCCGAGCCCGACGGTCGCAACATCAACGACGGCTGCGGCTCGACCAACCTGGACAACCTCAAGGCGCACGTCGCCGCCGGGGGGGCTTCCGTCGGCTTCGCCTTCGACGGCGACGGCGACCGGGTGCTGGCGGTGGACCGGGAGGGACGCGCCCACGACGGCGACGAGCTGATCGCCCTCCTGGCGGCGGGCATGAGCAAGCGCGGCGAGCTCGACGGCGGCGTGGCCGTGACCGTGATGAGCAACTACGGCTTCCACCGGGCGATGGAGGGGGCCGGGATCGAGGTCGCCGTCACCCAGGTCGGCGACCGCTACGTGCTCGACGAGCTGCGCCGGCGCGAGTGGGCCTTGGGCGGTGAGCAGTCCGGCCACATCATCGACACCCGCTTCGCCGCCACCGGCGATGGCATCGCCGCGGCGCTGGCGACGATGCGCGAGCTGGCCGGCGGCGACCTCGCCACCGTCGAGGCGATGGAGAAGTTGCCGCAGACCCTGGTCAACGTCGAGGTCGCGGACCGCGAGGCGATCGCCGGCGCGACCGCCGTGCACGAGGCGGTCGAGCGCGAGTCGGCCGAGCTCGACGGTCGCGGCCGGGTCCTCCTCCGCCCCTCCGGCACCGAGCCCCTCGTCCGCGTCATGGTCGAGGCCCCGACTGCCGAGGAGGCCGACGAGGTCTGCAACCGCCTCGCCGACCTCGTCCGCCAAGAGCTGGGCTGAGACCCCGCCGCCGACTACTCTGTACGGCCTTCCATGTGCGGGATCGTCGGATACGTCGGTGGCCGTCCCTGCCGGGACCTGCTGGTCGCCGGGCTGGAGAAGCTCGAATACCGGGGCTATGACTCGGCCGGCGTCTCGGTGATCGAGGACGGGCGGGTCGCCAGCGTGCGCGCCGTCGGCAACCTGGCCAAGCTGCGGGCGGCGATGGACGAGGGCGAGGATGGTGGCGCGGTCGCGGTCGCCGCGGCCCCGGCGACGACCGGCATCGCCCACACCCGTTGGGCGACCCACGGGCGGGTCACCGAGGAGAACGCCCACCCGCACAGCGACGCCTCCGACAGGGTCCACATCGTCCTCAACGGCATCGTCGAGAACCACGCCAAGCTGCGCGCCCGGCTCGAGGCCGAGGGCGAGGAGTTCAGCTCGGAAACCGACGCCGAGGTCGTCGCCCACCTGATCGCCACGCACTACGACGGCGACCTCGTCGTGGCGGTCCGTGCCGCCTTCGGCGAGCTGCGCGGCCACTACGCCTTCGTCGCCATGCACGCCGACGACCCCGACCTCCTGGTCGGCGCGCGCAAGGAGTGCCCGCTCGTCGCCGGCGTCGGCGAGGGGGAGACCTTCCTCGCCTCGGCGATCCCCGCCTTCCTCGCCGAGACGCGCCAGGCCGTGGCGATCGAAAACGACGAGATCGTCAGCGTCGACCGCTCCGGCGTGACCATCTTCGACGCGGCCGGCGATCGGGTCGAGCGCGCGGCGGAAGAGATCGACTGGGACGAGGCCGCGGCCGAGAAGGGCGGCTACGAGACCTTCATGCTGAAGGAGATCCATGAACAGGCCGACGCGGTCGCCGAAACGATCGCCGACCGCCTGCCCGGCGACGAGGGGGTCGACCTCTCCGAGCTCGGCCTCGGCGTGGACTTCCTGCGCGGCATCAGGCGGATCGTGATCGTCGCCTGCGGCACCTCCTACCACGCCGGCCTGGTAGGTCGCTACGCGATCGAGGAGTGGGCGCGGGTGCCGGTCGAGATGGACGTCGCCTCCGAGTACCGCTACCGCAACCCGGTCGTCAGCGAGGACGATCTCGTCATCGGCATAACCCAGTCGGGCGAGACCGCCGACACGCTGGCGGCGATGCGCCTGGCGCGCGAGCGCGGCGCCACCGTCCTGGCGATCACCAACGTGCTCGGCAGTCAGGCTACGCGCGAGGCCGACGCCGTCCTCTACACCCGCAGCGGCCTCGAGATCAGCGTCGCCGCGACCAAGACCTTCGTCGCCCAGGTGGCCTCGATGTATCTGCTGGGCCTCTACCTCGCCGAGCTGCGCGGCACGCTTCCGGCCGAGCGCCTCGCCGAGCTGGTCGCCGAGCTGAAGTCGTTGCCCTCGAAGGTGGAGGCGACGCTGGAGAGCTGCGAGGAGCCCGTGCGCGGGGTCGCCTCCGCTTACGCCGAGCAGCAGTTCTTCCTCTACCTCGGCCGCCACATCGGCCTGCCGGTCTGCCTCGAGGGGGCGCTGAAGCTGAAGGAGATCTCATACATCCCCACCGACGCCTACGCCGCCGGCGAGATGAAGCACGGCCCGATCGCGCTGCTCGACGAGTCGACGCCGGTCGTCTGCGTGGCGACCGAGAGCCCCGTGCTCGACAAGGTGATTTCCAACGTCGAAGAGGTGAGGGCGCGCGGTGCGGAGACGATCGCCGTCGTCACCGCGGGCGACAAGCGGGCCGCGGCCGTCGCCGAGCAGTCGATCGAGGTCGCCGCCAGCGACTGGATCCTGCAGCCGATCCTGGCGATCCTGCCGCTGCAGCTGCTCGCCTACGACATCGCCCGCGCCCGCGGGCTCAACGTCGACCAGCCCAGGAATCTGGCCAAGACGGTTACGGTCGAGTGAGAGACGGGTAGGATGCCCGCCGCATGAGGTCCCGCCCCCTCCTCGCCGCGCTTGCCGCGACCGCCCTCACCGCGCTGACAGCCATCTTCGCCTCCGGCTGCGGCGAGGGCTCGTCCGGCTCGCAGGTCGCCGAGCTGGCGCCGCCGGGCGTACCGGTCTTCGTCGAAGGCACCGTGCGGCCGACGGGCGAGCTGAAGGCGGACACCGACGCGATCGCCAAGCAGGTCGGCGGGATCGACAACCTCGGCGAATTCATCGCTTCCGAGCTGGAAAGCTCGGCCGAGGAGGACGGTGAGCCGTTCGACTACCAGCGCGAAGTCGAGCCCTGGCTGGGCGAGCGGGCGGCGCTCTTCTTCGAGCGGCTCGACGAAGAGGAGGAGGAGCTCACCGGGCTCGGCATGATCCTCGAATCGAGCGACACCGCGACGACGCAGGACTTCATCGACTCCCAGGTCGAGGCGAGCGACGATCCCTACCGCTCAGGCTCCTACCAGGGGGTCGAGTACGAGGTCGGCGGCGAGGACGACAGCGCGATCGCTGTCGTCGGCGACTTCCTCGCGTTCGGCGAAGACGAGAAGATCCTCAAGCGCATGGTCGACGCCTCGGCAGGCGACTCGCTCGCCGGCGAAGACACCTTCGTCGAGGCGATCTCGGCAGCCTCGGACGGCAGTCTGGCCGACGTCTACGTCGACGTCGGCGAGCTGATCGACCAGTCCGGCGGTCAGATCGACCCGCAGGCGCGCGAGGTCCTGAAGAACGCTGGCATCGACCCGAGCGAAGCGACCGCGGTCGCCAGCATCCTCCCCGGCGACGGCCAGATCACGGTCGAACTGAGCAGCGACCTTGCGGGCCAGGAAGCGCCGAGCGGCGAGGCCTCCGAGCTGCTCGGCTCGCTGCCGGGCGACGCCTTCGCCGGCCTCGCGGTCTCGGGCTTTGGCAACCAGGTGCAGGAAGCGATCGACGCGCTCGACAAAGAAGGGATCCCGGACACGGTCCCGCCGAACCAGTTGAAGAAAGGGCTCAAAGACCTTGGAATCGACCTCGAAAAGCTGGGCGACTCGCTGGGCGACGGCGGCGCCTTCGCCGTCGGCAACGGCGAGGCCGATCTCGGCGGGGCCCTCGTACTGAGCACCGAGGGCAACGAGGGGGTCGAAGCCGTCAACGGCATCGTCAAGCTGCTGCGCGGGGTCAAGGTCGAGGGCGTCACCGTGCTCGGCGGCAAATACGCCGGCTTCTCGGTGCGCAGCGACGACCTCGGCGACAAGCCGCTCGTCGTCGCCGCCAAAGAGGGCCGGATGGTGATCGGCTACGGCCTGCCGCCGACGCTGCAGGGCCTGCGCGCGGGAGAGGGCCGGACGCTCTCCGGCGATCCCGACTACCAGGCCGCCGTCGACTCGCTCGGCGGCACCGCGATCACCGGCTTCGCCGACGGCGCCGGCGCGCTGCGCCTCGCCGACGCTCTCATCCCCAGCTCCGACGAGGACTTCGAGGAGGCGAAGCGGTACCTGAAGAGCATCCGCTTCCTCGCCCTCGGCTCCGCCGAGCAGGAGGAGCTGGCGACGGCGAAGCTGATCGTCGGCCTGAAGTAGCCGGGCGCCGCACGGCGGCCGATTAGGCTGCATCCGATGGAGCCCTGGCTCTCGCCCCTCTACGACGCCGAAGGCATGCGGGCGATCGATCGGTGGGCGATCGAGCGGATGGGGGTTCCCTCGCTGGAGCTGATGGAGGCGGCCGGCAGGGCGGTGGCCGAGGCGGTCGGCGAGCTGGCGCCGCAGGGTCCCGTGCGGGTCGTCTGCGGCAAGGGCAACAACGGCGGCGACGGGCTGGTCGCCGCCCGCTACCTGCGCGAGGCGGGCTTCGCGGTCGAGGCGCTGCTGCTCGGGCCCGGCGGCGAGCTGAGCGGCGACGCGGCGGCCAACCTCGAGC
>JBKPOW010000223.1:0-23378 GCA_046733275.1 Actinomycetota bacterium | reverse complement strand
GAATCGAGCGCAGCACCGGGCGGCCGTTCCTGACGATCGAGACGTTGGAGCTGGTGCCGCCGCACTCGAGCACGAGCGCGTCGGCGACACCGAGCTGGTGCAGCGCCGCGGCGACCCCCGCCGCAGGCCCGGAGCCGACGGTGAAGGAGGGGCGGCGGCGGAAGGACTCGGTGCTCATCGCGCCGCCGTCGCCACGCAGGACCAGCAGCGGCGCCTCGACCCCGGCGGCGTGGTGGGCGCCCACCACCACCCACGCGGTCAGCTCGACGACCGGCCGAACCGCGGCGGTGATAGCGGCGCTGACGGTGCGGGTCTCGAGGCCGTAGGTGCCGGAGAGCTCGTGACCGCAGCAGGCCGGCATCCCCAGCTCGCGCGCCGCGACGGCAACGCGGAGCTCCTGCTCGGGATCGTCGACCGCGTAGGCGCCGCTGACCGCGATCGACTCGCAGCCCCGGGCCGCGAGCCGCTCGAGCGCGGCGCGCAGCTCGGCGGCGTCGATGCCGCCGCTCGCGTCGATCAGCTCGTGCTCGGTGTGGAGCTCGCGGCCGGGGGCGAGCTTGACCGAGCCGATCCTCGTCCGCCGCCCGACCGCGCGCAGCTCGCGGCCGGCGCCCACGCCGACGACACCCACCGGGGCGACGTCGCCCTCGAGCAGGGCGTTCATCGCCTGCGTGGTCGAGAAGGCGACATAGCCGACCGCGGTGCGCTCCTCGCCCAGACCGGCGAGCAGGCCGCGCAGGGCGTCGGCGACGCCGGCGGTCACGCCGCCCTCGGCCCGATGGGTCGTGGGGACGGTGCAATGGGCGCGGAGAAGCCCGCCGTCGGTATCGACGGCGACCGCCTTGGTGAAGGTCCCGCCGACGTCGACGCCGACCCGCAGGGTGGCGCCGGCACGCGCCGAACCGTCGCCCGGTCGGGCCACCTGGCGCTCGACGAGGAGCCCGCCCGCCCCGCTCACACCGCCCCCACTTCAGCGGCGGCGCGCCGCTCGCGCGCCGGTCGCCAGGCGAACACATAGACGGCGCCCAAGGCGTAGACGGCCAGCAGCGCCGCCTGCACGGCGATCCCCTCGGTGGTGGGGTGGATCCCGGTCAGCTCGGCAAGGAAGACGGGCAGCCGCGCCCAGCCACCCTCGATCGGCGTGGCGTCGATCACGTCGACCTCCTGCAGCGAGCGGACGGCGTTGCCGGCGAAGGCGACAGAGAGCAGGAGGAGGACGGAGACGCCCCCGATCAGCAGGGGTTTCAGCGGCAGCTTGCGGCCGAGGCCGAAGATCGCGTAACCGACGCCGGCGAGGGCCAGCGCCGCGGCGACGGCGCCCAGCACGACCCAGAGGACTAGGCCCTCGGCGAAGAGGGTGAGCGCCTGGTAGAAGAGCACAGTCTCGAATCCCTCGCGGTAGACGGCGGTGAAGCCCAGGCCGGCGAAGGCGAGGGCGCCGCCGGCGGCGATCGCGCTTGCCGTGCGCGCTCGCATGAACTCCATCCAGCGTTTGTGCTCGAGCCGCGAGACCAGCCAGAAGCTGACGAAGAAGAGGACGGCCACGGCGAGCAGCGCCGTCACCGCCTCCAGCACCTCGCGGTTGACCGGGGCGATGTCGATCAGGAAGGTGGCGACCAGGAAGGTCACCGCCGTCGCCGCCACCGCCCCGGCGATGCCCCAGGCGAGCGGCCGCCGGTAATTGGCGGCGCGCGCCGCCTCCAGCGAGCCGAGCAGGACGGCGATCAGCAGTACCGCCTCGAGGCCCTCGCGGAAGAGGATCGTGAAGGAGAAGCCGAAGGCGAGCGCCGGCGCGGCAAAGCCCTTTGCCTCCAGCTCGCGCTTGACGTCGCGCAGGCCGGCGCGGACCTCGCGCGCGGAGTCATGGACCTCGCCCAGGGGTGCGCCGTCGCGGATCCCGTCGCGCAGGTCGGCGAAGGCGAACTCGAGGTCGAGCACGAGGTTGGGATTGCGCAGGCGCAGCGGAATCTCGACCAGCTCGAAATGATCGAGGTAGGCGCTGCGGGCGAGCTCGTAGCCGCGCTCGCGCTCGCCCTCCTCGGCGGCATCGACCGACTCGTCGACCAGGACCAGCGCCCGGTCGACCTCCTGCTGCGCGCGCTCAACCCCGACCGAGGTCTCGGCGCTCGCGGGCGCGGGCAACGCCGCCGCCAGGACGACGAGCGCCGTGACGGCGACGATGGCCCGCGCGGTGGAGCTGCGATGCAGAGCCCGCAAGGCGGTCCTAACCCTTCAGCGCCTTTTCGGCCTCGTCGAGCTCGCGGTTGGCCTCTTTTACTAGCTGCGCGATCTCGGATTTCTCGGCGCCCGCTGTGATCTCCTGCCGCAGCTCCTCGCGGATCAGCTCCTCCAGCTCCTCGTTGAGCTCCTCGTCGCGCTGCTCGAGCGGGACCTCGACCGGCTCGAAGTGCTCGAGGTAGGCGTCGCCGACGAGTTGGTCGGCTTTCGCCGCGTTGCCCTGCCGGTAAGCGGCAAGGCCGGCGGCCAGGCCGGTGCGAACCGCGGCGATCTCGGCGATCGCCTTCTGCGGGGTCACCGCCGCGTGCTCCTCCTCGGCGGTCGCCGAGGAATCGTCGTCGCCGCAGCCGGCGGCGAGCAGGGCCACCGCGGCGAGCGCCGCGAGGGCGAAGCGGGGGCGGGGAAAGCGCTTGCGGATCGTCATCTGGGGGACTGTTTCTCCTGGGTTCGAGAAGTTGTTAGGGGACCCTAAAGTTAGGGCTGCCGAAATCCTAGCGATATGGTCGGGATCGTGTCGCCACGGCGGGGGTGGGGTGCCTCACGCCCCGACAAACGGCGGTCTAATTTAGACCGCCGTTTTGAGTATCCGCCGGTTCGTGAGGCACCCCACCCCCGCCTCACAAGGGCATACTGCGCGCGATGACGACTGTCCGGCTAGACATCGAATATGAGGGAGCTGGGTTTCGTGGCTGGGCAGCTCAGCCTGGATTGCGGACCGTACAGGGGGAGCTGGAGGCGGCGCTGGCTACGGTGCTGCGAGAGGCGGTGCAGTTGACCGTGGCAGGGCGGACCGACACGGGGGTGCATGCGCTGGGGCAGGTGGCGAGCTTCGTCACCGAGGCGGAGGTCCAGAAGGACCTGGCACGGCGGTTGAACGGGATCGGGCCGGACGACGTCGGCGTCACCGCGGCGAACGTCGCCGAGGACGGCTTCGACGCGCGACGCGACGCCCGGTCCCGCAGCTACCTCTACCGCGTCCTCGCCCGCTCGGCGCCAAGCCCATTCGAGCAGGGCCGTGCCCTCTGGTGGCCGCACCGAATCGACCTCCCCTCCCTGCAAGCGTGCGCCTCAGCCCTCGAGGGCACGCACGACTTCACCGCCTTCACCCCCACCCAAACCGACCACGTCCACTTCGACCGCGACATCCACGCCGCCATTTGGGATCGAGAGGGCGACCTACTGACGTTCCGCATAACCGCCGACGCCTTCATGCGCAACATGGTCCGAATCCTCGTAGGCACGATGCTCGAAGTGTCCTCGGGCCGCCGAACGGTAGAGAACTTCACCCAGCTCCTTGAAGGCGCTGCGCGGTCGGATGCCGGCGACACGGCCCCACCCCACGGCCTCTACCTGGAGAAAGTCAGCTACTAGACCAGCTCGAGATAAACCATCTCCGTGGAGTCAGACCGCCGCGGGCCCAACTTCACGATGCGGGTATATCCACCCGGCCTCTCCGTGTAGCGCGGCGCGACCTCCTCGAACAGCTTGTGGACGACGAACTTGTCGTTGTGCAGGGTCGCCAGCGCCTGGCGCCGCGCGTGCAGGTCGCCCCGCTTGGCCAGCGTGATCAACTGCTCGACCTCGGGCTTGACCGCCTTGGCCTTCGCCTGGCTGGTCTTGATCCGCTCGTGCTCGATCAGCTGCTTGGAGAGGTTGGCGAGCAGGGACTCGCGGTGCGCGGCGTCGCGACTGAGCTTGTTTCGCTTCCTGCGGTGGCGCATCGGTGGCCTCGCTCTCGCTCTCGCCGCTTCCTCAGTCCGCCTGCAGGTCGAGGCCGCGGGCCTGCAGCGTCTCGATCACTTCCTCGATCGACTTCGAGCCGAAGTTGGGGATCGCGTTCAGCTCCGAGCGCGTCTTGCGGACCAGGTCGCCGACGGTCTGCACGCCGGCCCGCTTGAGGCAGTTGTAGGAGCGCACGCCCAGCTCCAGCTCCTCGATCAGGATCTCGTCGAGGCCGTTGCTGGCGGCGGTTCCGACGCCGTCGCCGCCCCCGCTGAAGCCGTCGCTGGGCAACGGCGGGGCAATCGCCTCGCGCGCGGTCAGCTCCTCGACCCGCTCGGCGTCGGTGAAGATCGCCAGCGTCTTGATCAAGATCTCGGAGGCCTCTCGCAGCGCGGCGGCGGGCTCAATCGAGCCGTCGGTCTCCAGCTCCAGGGTCAGTTTGTCGAAATCGGTGCGCTGGCCGACACGGGCGGTCGCGACCGAGTAGGACGCGCGCCGGATCGGCGAGAAGATCGAGTCGATCGGGATCACGCCGATCGGCTGTTCGTCGGACTTGTTCTCCTCCGCCGGCGAGTAGCCGCGGCCGCGGCCGATCGTCAGGTAGACCTCGAGCTTGGTTTTCTTCTCCAGCGTCGCGATCGGCGCGTCCGGGTTGAGGATCTCGACGCCCGAGGGCAGGTCGATGTCCTTCGCCTTGATCTCGCCGGGGCCGGTGGCGACCAGGGGCGCCTCGACCTCGTCGGCGTCGGTGTGCATGCGCACGACCAGGTCCTTCAGGTTAAGGACGATGTCGGTGACGTCCTCTTTGACGCCGGGCACGCTGGAGAACTCGTGCGCGACGCCCTCGATGCGGACGCTGGTGACGGCGGCGCCGCCTAGCGAGGAGAGCAGCACGCGCCGCAGGCTGTTGCCGAAGGTGTAGCCGAAGCCCTTGTCGAGGGGCTCGATGGTGAAAGTGCCGTGGCGGTCGTCCGCCTTCTCTGCGGTGATCCGGGGGACCTGAAAGTCAGTGGTCATGAGTTCCTTGCGTATGGGGGTATTCAGAAATCGAGTCCGGCTACTTGGAGTACAGCTCGACGATCAGCTGCTCCTGCACCGGCGCCGAGATCTCCGCGCGCTCGGGGTAGCGCAGGACCTTGGCGGTAAGCGAGTCGTGGTCGGCCTGCAGCCAAGCCGGCACGGTCGAGACCAGCTCGGTCGCCTTGCGGATCGTGTCGGTCGCGGCGGAGCTCGCTTTGATCGAGATCACGTCCTCGGGCCGCACCTGGTAGGAGGGGACGTCGACGCGCCGTCCGTTGACCAGCCAGTGCCCGTGGCGGATCAGCTGGCGCGCCTGCCGCCGTGAGGCGGCGAAGCCGAGCCGCACGAGGACGTTGTCGAAGCGCGACTCGAGCAGACGCAGCAAGTTCTCGCCGGTGACGCCGTCCTGGCGCGAGGCCTTCTCGTAGTAGGCGCGGAACTGGTTCTCGAGCACCTGGTAATAGCGGCGCGTCTTCTGCTTCTCGCGCAGCTGCACGCGGTACTCGGACTGGCGCATGCGGCCGCGGCCGTGCTCGCCCGGCGGGTAGGAGCGGCGCTCGACGCCGCACTTGTCGGTGAAGCAGCGCTCGCCCTTGAGGAAGAGCTTCTGACCCTCGCGGCGGCACTGCTTGCACTGGGCACCGGTATCGCGGGCCATCAGACGCGCCTCCGCTTCTTCGGCCGGCAGCCGTTGTGGGCCTGGGGGGAGACGTCCTTGACCGTGGTCACGTCGAGCCCGGCCGCCTGCAGCGAGCGGATCGCGGTCTCGCGGCCGGAGCCGGCGCCCTTGGCGAACACCTCGACTTTTTCGAGGCCGTGTTCCATCCCTTTCTTGGCCGCCGCGTCGGCGGTGACCTGGGCGGCGAAGGGGGTCGACTTGCGCGAGCCCTTGAAGCCCGCCGAGCCGGCCGACTCCCAGGCGATCACGTTGCCCTGGGTGTCGGTCAGGGTGACGATCGTGTTGTTGAACGAAGTCTTGATGTGGGCCTGCCCGTAGGCGATGTTCTTTTTCGTCCGCCGGCGGGCACGGCCTTTGGCTGGTTTTTTCGCGGCTGCCATCTAGGTCATCCCGCGGTCGGCGCCTTGCGCTTGCCGGCGACGCTCATCCGGCGCGGGCCCTTGCGGCCACGCGCGTTGGTCTTCGTCCGCTGGCCGCGAACGGGCAGGCCGCGGCGGTGGCGCAGGCCGCGATAGGAGCCGATCTCCATCAGCCGTTTGACGTCCTGCGAGCGCTCGCGCCGCAGGTCGCCCTCGACCTCGCGCCGCTCGACCGCCTCGCGCAGCTTCACCACCTCGTCCTCGGTCAGGTCCTTGACCGAGGTGTTGGGATCGATCTTGGTCTCGGCGAGGATCTCCTGTGCGGTGGAGCGGCCGATGCCGAAGATGTAGGTGAGGCCAATCTCGACCCGCTTGTTGACCGGGATGTTGATCCCCGCGATACGCGCCATCGCTCAGCCCTGCCGCTGCTTGTGTCGCGGGTTCTGGCAGATGACCAGGACCGCCCCGTTGCGGCGGATCACCTTGCACTTTTCGCACATCGGCTTTACGGAAGCTCGGACCTTCATCGCTCCGGTCTTGTCTCGACTGCAGGACTCCCGCCCGCCCCATGAGTCGGGCAAGCGGGCACGTACAAACGGCCCTTGGGGCCGACCGGGAAAGATAGCAGGGGACGGGTGGCCCAAGCGCCGCCGAAAGGGCTTGCCCAGCGCCTACTCGTCTTCATGCCAGGGGGTGAGGATGCGGGGGCCGTCGGCTGTGACCGCGACGGTGAACTCGAAGTGGGCGGCAAAGGAGCCGTCCTGCGAGTAGACGGCCCAGCCGTCGTCGCCCATGCGCACCAGGGCGCCGCCGGCGTTGACCATCGGCTCGATCGCCAGCACCGTGCCCTCCTCCAGCTCGGGCCCCTTTCCGGGCTCGCCGAAGTTGGGCACCTGCGGGTCCTCGTGCATCTCGCGGCCGATCCCGTGGCCGACCAGGGTGCGGATGATCGAGAGGCCCTCGATCTCGACCGCCCGCTGGATCGCCGCCGAGACGTCGCCCAGGTGGTTGCCTGGGCGCATCTGCTCGACCCCGGCGAATAGCGAGGCCTTGGTCACGTCGAGCAGCTTGCGCGCCTCCGGTGTGATCGAGCCGATCGGCACGGTGATCGCCGCGTCGGCGACCCAGCCGTCCTTGATCACGCCGACGTCGATCGAGAGCACGTCGCCGCGTTTCAGCTCGTAGGGCCCGGGGATGCCGTGTACGACCATCGAGTTGGGCGAGGCGCAGATCGAGCCGGGGAAACCCCGGTAGCCCTTGAAGGCCGGCTCGGCGCCCTGCGAGCGGATGAACTTCTCCGCCGCGGCGTCGAGCTCCTTGGTGGTGACGCCGGCGCGCGCCTTCGAGGCCAGCATGCGCAGGCAGCGGACGAGGACCTCGCCGGCGGCCGCCATCCTGTCGACCTGCTCCGGCGTCTTGCGGATGATCATCCGGTACACGCTAGCCCCCTACCCGGTGCGCCTAGATCGCCTCGTCGGCTTCGAGCCGGAGGGTCGCCAGGCAGCGTCGCAGCTCGTCGGCGACCTCGTCCGGCGGGGAGCCGCCGTCGATGCGGCGTAGCAGGCTCTGGTGGTCGTAGAGCTCGATCAGAGGCTCGGTCTTCTCGTGGTAGGTCTCGAGCCGGTGGCGGATCACCGCGGGCTCGTCGTCGTCGCGAACCACCAGCTTGCTGCCATCGATGTCGCAGATGCCCTCGCGCTCGGGCGGGTTGAAATCGACGTGGAAGACGTGGCCGTTCTCGACACAGGTGCGGCGCCCCCCGAGCCGACGCATCACCTCCTCGTCGTCGGCATCGATCAGCAGCACCCCGGTCAGGCCGCGACCCAGCTCCTCGAGCTTCGCCGCCAGGGCTTCGGCCTGCGGCACCGTGCGGGGGAAGCCGTCGAGGATGAAGCCGTCGGCCGCCTCGGCTGAATCGATCCGCTCGGCGATCGCGCCGACGATCACCTCGTCGGGGACGAGGTCGCCGCGGTCCATGTACTCCTTCGCCGCCTTGCCGAGATCGGTTTCATCCCGGACCGCGGCCCGGAGAATGTCGCCGGTCGCGTAGTAGGGCAGCTTCAGGTCTTCCTGCAGCCGCTCGCCCTGCGTGCCCTTGCCGCTCCCCGGCGGCCCCAGAAGTACGAGATTTAGCTCTATTTGAGGAAGCCCTCGTAATTGCGCATCATCAGCTGAGCCTCGAGCTGCTTCACCGTATCGAGGGCGACGCCGATCACGATCAGGATCGAGGTGCCGCCGAAGAAGAAGTTGGCCGAGGTCTGGCTGATCAGGATCGTTGGCAGCGCCGCGACCGCACCGAGGTAGAGGGCACCCGGGAAGGTGAGACGAGAGAGGATGCGATCGAGGTATTCGGCGGTGGGCCGGCCGGGACGCACGCCGGGGATGAAGCCGCCGTATTTCTTCAGGTTGTCGGCCTGGTCGACCGGGTTGAAGGTGACCGCCGTGTAGAAGTAGGTGAAGATGATGATGAAGAACACCTCGCCGGCCACGTAGGCCCACCCGTTGGGGCTGAAGAAGGCGGCGAAGTCGAGCGCGGCGGGGGTGTTGAGCAGCTGCCCGATGGTCGGCGGGAAGGCCATGATCGAGGCGGCGAAGATGACCGGGATCACCCCCGCCATGTTGACCCGCAGCGGCAGATAGGTCGACCCGCCGGAGGTCATTTTGCGACCGACCATCCGTTTCGCGTACTGGACCGGGATCCGTCGCTGGCCCTCCTGGACGAAGACGATCGCGACGATCACGGCGAGAGCGACGAAGGGCATCATCACGACGAAGACCTGGTCGGAATTGGTCCACCAGGCCTGGATGCCGCCGGGCAGGCCGGAGACGATCGAGGCGAAGATCATCAGCGAGATGCCGTTGCCGATGCCCCGCTGGGTGATCAGCTCGCCCAGCCACATCAAGAGGGTGCAGCCGGCGGTGAGGCAGATTACGATCAGCAGGACTTTCGCCCCGGCGAGCTGGCCGATCGCATTGCCCGGCGCCTGGTTACCCAAGGAACGGAAGAGGAAGACGAAGCCGAAGGACTGGACGAAGGCCAGGCCTACGGTGAGGTAGCGGGTGTACTGGGTGATTTTCTGCTGGCCGACTTCTCCTTCTTTCTGCAGTTTCTCCAACGAGGGCACGACGACCGTCAGCAGCTGCAGGATGATCGAGGCCGTGATGTAGGGCATGATCCCCAGGGCGAAGAGCGAGAACCGTTCGAGGCCGCCGCCCGCGAAGAGGTTGAGGAAGCCGAGCACGTTGCTGCCGGCGAAGTTCTCCGAGAGTTCCTTGACCGCGTCGGCGTCGACGCCGGGGGCCGGGATGTACGCGCCCAGCCGGTAGAGCAGCAGCATCGCCGCCGTGAACGCCAGCTTCTTGCGGATGTCCGCAACGCTGAAAGCGTTCGCAATAGTCCTGAGCATTACGGCTCCAGAGTGTGACAGGAACCGCCGGCCGCCTCGATCTTCTCCCTGGCGGTCGCGCTGAAGGCGTGGGCGTGGACGTCGAGCTTCTTCGAGATCTCGCCCCGGGCGAGGACCTTGACCGGATCGGAGCGCTTGGCGAGGCCCTTCTCCTTCAGCGTCTCGAGGTTAACCTCGGCCCCGGCATCGAAGCGCTCCTCGAGGTCGCCGACGTTGACCGGCTGGGTCGAAGTGCGGAATTTCTCGAACGGCATCGACTGCTTTTTGTGCGGCCCGCGAAGCTTTCGCATCCGCATGTGGATCGGGTTCTGCCCGCCCTCGTAGCCGGCCTTGCGCTTACGGCCGGAGCGTGCCCCGGCACCCTTGTGCCCACGGCCGGAGGTCTTGCCGAGCCCGCTGCCCTCACCTCGCCCGATCCGCTTGCGCGGTCGTTTCGAGCCAGGCTTGGGCGAGAGGTTGTGCAGCCCGATCTCCAGCGTGCGCTCGCTGGGAGCGTCGCCCTTGGCTTTCCCGCCTTTGGCTTTCGCCGCTTTCTCAGCCACCGTCGACCTCCACCAGGTGCGAGACGACGTTCAGCTGCCCCTGCAACTGCGGGGAGTCTTTGCGCTCGGTAGTACGGCCAATCTTCCCCAGCCCAAGCGCATACAACGTCGCTTTCTGAGACGGATTGCTGCCGTTGGCCGACCGAATCTGCTTGATCTTCACGGCCGTCACGACTGCTCCTCAGCTTTGGTCTCCTCGGCGGGGACCTCAGGCGCCTCACCCGCGGGTGGCGTCGGGGAGGGGGGGTCCGAGGCGGAAGCGGCGTCCGTTCCTCGCCCCTCCGACTCCTCAGCCCCACTCTCCTGCGCATCTGGCGAGGAACCCAGCGCAGCCTTGGACCCCCCCTCCGCGGCGACAGGACCCGCGGCCGAGGCATCCGTCTTCTGGACCCCAAGCACTTGCGCAACCGTGAGCCCCCGCAGCTCGGCAACCTCCTCAGGCCGACGCAGACGAACCAAGCCGTCCATCGTCGCCTTCACCAGGTTGATCGGGTTCTGCGTGCCGATGCTCTTGGTCAGCACGTCGCGCACGCCGCCGAGCTCGAGCACCGCCCGCACGCCGCCGCCGGCGATCACGCCGGTACCGGGGCTCGCCGGGCGCAGGACGACGTGGCCGGCGCCGTAACGGCCGATGATTTTGTGGGTCAGCGTCTGCCCGTATTTGGGCACGCGAATGAGGCTCTTGCGCGCGTTCTCGACCGCCTTCTGGATCGCCAGCGGCACCTCGCGCGCCTTGCCGTAGCCGATCCCGACGACGCCCTCTTCGTCGCCGACGGCGACCAGCGCGGTGAAGGAGAAGCGGCGCCCGCCCTTGACCACCTTGGCGACGCGGTTGATCTCGATCACACGCTCCTGGAGATCCAGCCCCCGCGGGGAGACCGTCTCCACATTGGTCATGTCCATGCCCTTCATCGGACGGAAGAAGGTAGCGGGTTTGCGCTTGCGGCCATTAGAACTTCAGGCCTTTCTCGCGGGCGCCTTCGGCCAGCGCCTTGACGCGGCCGTGGAACTTGTAGCCGCCGCGATCGAAGACGCAGGTCTCGACCCCGGCCTTCTTCGCCCGCTCGGCGAGCAGCTCTCCCGCCCGCTTCGCCTGCTCGCCGGCGGAGAGCTTGCGCAGCTCGGGCTCGGTCCAGTTGACCGCGGCCACGGTGTTGCCGGCGGCGTCGTCGACCAGCTGGGCGAAGACGCCGCGGTTGGAGCGGTAGACCGAGAGGCGCGGCCGCTCGGCGCTGCCGACGACGCGGGCGCGGACGCGGCGGCGCCGGCGCAGGCGTTGCTGTCGCTTGGTCATCACCGTCATCGCTAGGCCCTCTTCCCGACCTTGCGCATCACGTGCTCGTCGCTGTAGCGGATGCCCTTGCCCTTGTAGGGCTCCGGCGGGCGGCGCTTGCGGATGTCCGCCGCGACCTGGCCGACCAGCTGCTTGTCGATTCCGCGCACGACGATCTCGGTCTGCTGCGGCACCTCGAACTCGATCCCCTCGGGGGGCTCGACCGAGACTGGGTGCGAGTAGCCGAGCGCCAGCTCGAGGCTCTTGCCCTTGAGCTGGGCGCGGTAACCGACGCCCTGGATCTCCAGCCGCTTCTCGAAGCCCTCGGTGACGCCCTCGACCATGTTCGCGATCAGGCTGCGGGTGAGGCCGTGCAGGGCACGGTGCTCGCCGCGATCGGTCGGGCGGCTGACCGTAACCGTGCCGTCCTCCTGCTCGACCTTCATCTCGACGGCGAGCGTCTGCGTCAGCTCGCCCTTCGGGCCCTTGACCGCGACCTGGCCAGGGGCGACCTCGACCGTGACGGACTCGGGGACGGGGATGGGCTTTCTGCCGATGCGGCTCATGACTCGGTTTCCAGGCTCACCAGACGTAGGCGACTACCTCGCCGCCGACGCCCTTCTGCGTCGCTTCGTGGCCGGTCATCACGCCGACCGAGGTGCTGATGATCGCGGTGCCGCTGCCGCCGTGCACGCGCGGCACTTCCTTGTGGTCGACATAGCGGCGGCGGCCCGGCCGAGAGACCCGCTCCAGCCCGATGATCACCGGGCGGCGGTCCTCGGTGTACTTGAGCCGGATCTCGAGCGCCTCGCCGACCTTGGCCGGCTTGCGGGCGAAGTCGCGGATGTAGCCCTGCTCCTTGAGGATGCGCGACATCTCCTCCTTCAGCCGCGAGGCGGGGATCTGCACGTCGTCGTGGCCAGAGCCGAGCGCGTTGCGGATCCGGGTCAGGTAATCGGCGATCGGGTCGTTCAGCATGGTTCCGTCGGTCCTCTTCTCACCAGCTCGACTTGGTCATCCCGGGCACGTAGCCCTCGTGCGCGGCCTCGCGCAGGCAGATCCGGCAGAGGCCAAACTTGCGGAAGTAGCCGCGCGGGCGCCCGCAGCGGCGGCAACGGTTGTACTCGCGCGTCTTGAACTTCTGCTTGCGCGATTGCTTCACCTTCATCGAGGTCTTAGCCATCCTCAGAAGTCTCCTCGCCTGCCGGCTCCCCGGCCTCGTCGCTCTCGCCCTCGGCGTCCTCGCCCTCCTCGCCGGCCTCCGGCTCGGGCTTGGCGTACGCCTCGGGGTTCTCCTCTTTCAGCTGCTCCAGCGCTGCCTGCTCGGCCTCGGCCCGCTGGCGGGCCTCCTCCTTGCGCCGCTCCTCCTCCGCCGCCGCCTCGGCCTCGGCGTCGCGGCTGCCGGGCCGGCCCTCTTTGGCGAAGGGCATGCCCAGGCCGAGCAGCAACTCGAACGCTTCCTCGTCGGTCTGGGCCGAGGTCGCGATCGTGACGTCGAGCCCGCGCACCTCGTCGATCGAGTCGTAATCGATTTCGGGGAAGATCAGCTGCTCCTTGACGCCCATCGAGTAATTGCCGCGGCCGTCGAAGGAGCGCGGGTTGAGGCCGCGGAAGTCGCGGATGCGCGGCACGGCGATCGAGGTCAGGCGGTCGAGGAACTCCCACATGCGGGCGCGGCGCAGGGTCACCGAGAGGCCGACCGGCATGCCCTCGCGCACCTTGAAGGAAGCGATCGACTTGCGTGCCCGACGCACGCTCGGCTGCTGGCCGGCGATCGTCGCCAGCTGCTCCTGCGCGGCTTCGAGCATTTTCGCGTTCTGTTTCGCCTCGCCGACCCCCATGTTGAGCACGATCTTCCGCAGGCGCGGCACCTGCATCGCGCTCGTGTAGCCGAACTTCTCGGTCAGCGCCGGGACGACCTCCTGCTCGTAGCGCTCGCGCAGGCGCGGCGGCGGCGCGGCCTGGGACTGCGGCTTGGTCGCGGCCTCCATCTAGAACGCCGCCCCGCTCCGCTTGGCGAAGCGCTCGCGCTTGCCGCCTTTGTCGCGGCGCACGCCGACGCGCGTCGGCTTGTTGTCTTTGGGATCGAGCAGCATCACGTTGGAGACGTGGATCGGGCCCTCCTTCTCGACGATGCCGCCGAGCTGCGAGCCCGCTTTTTTCACGTCCTGCGTGGGGCGCGGTTTTTCGTGCCGCTTGACCAGGTTGAGGCCCTCGACGTAGACGAAGCTGCGCTTCGGTTCCGTGCGCAGCACGCGGCCGGTCTTGCCGGAGTCCTTGCCGCCGATCACCTTGACCATGTCGTCGGCCCTGATTCGCATCGTCCTGCCCATCGCTAGAGCACCTCCGGCGCGAGCGAGACGATTTTCATGAAGTTGCGCTCGCGCAGCTCACGCGCCACCGGCCCGAAGATGCGGGTGCCACGCGGGTTGTTGCTGGCGGGATCGATCAGCACCGCGGCGTTTTCGTCGAAGGAGATGTAGGTGCCGTCGGCGCGGCCGAGCTGCTTCTTTGTTCGAACGACCACCGCCTGGACGACCTCGCCCTTGCGCACGCCGCCCTGCGGGCTGGCCTGTTTGACGGTGGCGGTGATCACGTCGCCGACGCCAGCGTAGCGGCGGTGCGAGCCGCCTTTTACCCGGATGCAGAGGATCTCCCTCGCGCCCGAGTTGTCGGCGACTTTCAGTCTGGACTCCTGCTGGATCACGACTCGCTCCTACTTCGCCTTCTCCAGGACCTCAACCAGGCGCCAGCGCTTGGTCTTGGACATCGGCCTGGTCTCGACGACGCGAACCACGTCGCCCTCGCCGGCCTCGTCGCGCTCGTCGTGCGCGTGCAGCGTGCGCGAGCGCCGGATCACCTTCTCGTAGGTCGGGTGGCGGCGAACGATGTCGACACGCACGGTGATCGATTTCTGTCCCTTGTCGGAGACGACAATCCCCTGCCGCACCTTGGCCGCGTTGGACTCCTTCTCCGCCCGCGGCGTGCCAGTCCCGGGAGTCTTCTTTTTCTTCGCGGCGGCCCGTTCCTTGCGCCGTTCGGCCCCCCGCCGCTTCCGCTCGGCAACACGAGCAGCCGTCCGCTCCTCTGGCGTCTGCTGCGCCTTTGCCTTGTGGGGCCTGCGCGACCTCTCCAGCCGCCGCTTCTCCTTCCAAGGCAGCTCGTCCTCCTCTGAGGGCTCGGCGGCAGGCTCTTCCGCGGCAGGGGCATCAGCCTCCTCGGCGGGAGCCTCGTCATCGGCAGCAGGTTCCTCTGGCGACTTCTCGTCAGCGGCGTCCGACTCCTCTTCCGCGGGTGGCGTGGAGGAGGATGGGGTCGAGGACGTGGCTTGCCCGCCCGCAGACCCCTCCTCCTCCGCGACAGGACCCGCGGCTGAGGCGTCCTCGTCCTGAGGAGTCTCTTCAGTGGTGTCTTTTTTCTCGTCCTCGCTCATTTCCGAAGCTCTCTCTCGATGTCGATCCCGCGCGCCCTGGCCACCGTCAGCAGCCGCGCCACGTCGCGCTTCGCCTGGCTCAGCCGCGCCGTGTTCTCCAGCTCGCCGGTGGCGTGGCGGAAGCGCAGGTTGAAGGACTCCTGTTTGGCGTCGATCAATTTCGCCACCAGCTCGTGGTCTTTCATGTTGTGCGCCTCAGAGGCCTTCATCACGCCTCCGCCCCCTCGCGCATGACGAATTTGGTCTTCACCGGGAGCTTGTGCCCGGCTAGGCGCAACGCCTCGCGGGCGAGGTCCTCGGGGACACCCGCCAGCTCGAACATCACCTTGCCAGGCTTGACCACGGCGACCCAGCCCTCGGGGTTGCCTTTGCCCGAGCCCATCCGCGTCTCCGCGGGCTTTTTCGTGTAGGGCTTGTCGGGGAAGATGTTGATCCAGACCTTGCCGCCGCGTTTGATCTTGCGGGTCATCGCGATACGGGCGGCCTCGATCTGACGGTTGGTGATCCAACCGCGGTCGAGCGCCTTGAGGCCGTACTCGCCGAAGGCGACGTGGCTGCCGCCCTTGGTGTTGCCGCGCATGCGGCCGCGCATCTGCTTGCGGTGCTTGACCCGCTTCGGCATCAGCATCAGCGGCCACCCCCCTCGCGCCCGCCACCGCGCCCGCCGCGACCGCGGTCTCCCCCGCGTCCGCCGCCCTGCTGCGGCTCGCCGTCGGCGGCGATCTGGTCCGTTCGGAAGCCCTCGGGCATCACCTCGCCCTTGTTGATCCAGCATTTGACGCCGATCCGGCCGGCGGTCGTGCGGGCCTCGTAGAAGCCGTAGTCGATGTTGGCACGCAGGGTGTGCAGCGGCACGCGGCCGTCGGCGTAGCTTTCGGTCCGCGCCATCTCCGAGCCGCCGAGGCGGCCGGAGACCTGCAGCTTCACGCCCTTGGCGCCCGAGCGCATCGCCGAGGTCAGCGCCCGTTTCATCGCCCGCCGGAAGGCGACCCGGTTCTGCAGCTGCTCGGCGATCGACTGGGCGACCAGTTTGGCGTCGAGCTCGGGACGCTTCACCTCGCGGATGTTCACCTTGACCGGCTTGCCGGTCAGCTTGTGCAGCTCCTTGCGTAGCGCGTCGACTTCGCTGCCCGACTTGCCGATGACGATGCCCGGGCGGGCGGTGTGGATGTCGACCGCGACCTCGCCGCGGCGCTCGATCGTGATGTCCGAGAGCCCCGCGTGGGCGAGTTTGCCTTCGATGTGCGAACGGATCGAGAGGTCCTCCTCGAGCACATCGGCGAAGCCCTTCTCGTCGAACCAGTTCGATTTCCAGTCGTGGATGTAGCCGACGCGGAAGCCGCCGGGGTGGATCTTCTGTCCCATCAGGCTTCCTCCTCCGGGCTCAGCGCAACGGCGATGTGGCTGGTCCGCTTGTTGATCGGGGTCGCCCGGCCGAGCGCCCGCGGCCGGTAGCGGCGCAGCGTCGGGCCTTCGTCGACGGTGATCTCGAGCACCTTCATCTCGTCGGCGACAAGGTCGTGGTTGTTCTCGGCGTTGGCCGCGGCCGACTCGATCAGCTTGCCGATGTCGCGGGCGGCGCCGCGAGGCGAGAACTGCAGCAGGGCGCGCGCCTTCTCGATCTGCATGCCGCGCACCTGGTCGGCGACCAGGCGCGCCTTGCGCGGGGCGACGCGCACGTAGCGGGAGCTGGCGCGGACGACGAGCGGCGCCGGCTTGGCTTTCGGTTTCGCCGCCTCCTTTTTCCCGGCGGGTTTTTTCCCGCCCTCTTTTTTCGGCGGGGTTTTTTTCGCGGCTTTCTTCGGCGCCGCTTTTTTCTTCGCAGGCGCTTTGTCCGCAGCTTTTTTAGAAGCTGCTTTTTTAGTTTTTTTGATGCTGGTGTTTTTTTTCTCGTCCGCCATCGCTACTCGCCTTTGCCCGTGCCGGAGTGGGCGCGGAAGGTCCGCGTCGGCGCGAACTCGCCCAGCTTGTGGCCGACCATCGACTCGGAGATGAAGACCGGTACGTGCTTGCGGCCGTCGTGGACGGCGATCGTGTGACCGACCATCTCGGGGAAGACCGTTGACATCCGCGACCAGGTTTTGACCATCTGCTTCTGGCCGGACTCGTTCATTGCCGAGATCCGTTTCATCAGCGCCGCTTCCACCCATGGCCCCTTTTTGGTCGATCTACCCATGGCTCAGCGCTTCTTCTTTCCGCGGCGGCGGCCGCGCACGATGTAGCGGTCGGACTGCTTGCCCTTCTTGCGGGTGCGGTAGCCGAGCGTCGGCTTGCCCCACGGCGTCACCGGGTGGCCGCCCGGCGTGTGGTGGGCCTCGCCGCCGCCGTGCGGGTGGTCGACCGGGTTCATCGCCACGCCGCGCGTCTGCGGACGCTTGCCCTTGTGGCGGCTGCGGCCCGCCTTGCCGACCTTGACGTTCTGGTGCTCGGCGTTGGAGAGCTGGCCGACCGTCGCCCGGCACTCGGCGCGGACCATGCGCATCTCCGAGGAGGGCAGGCGCAGGGTGACCATCTCACCCTCCTTGGCGACCAGCTGGATCGCGGTGCCGGCGGCGCGGCCCATCTTGCCGCCCTGTCCCGGCGTCAGCTCGACGTTGTGGACGACGGTACCGGTCGGCATGTCGCCCAGCGCCATCGCGTGGCCCGGTTTGATGTCGGCGCCCTCGCCGGACTGGACCGTGTCGCCCGCCTGCAGCGCCGCCGGGGCGAGGATGTAGCGCTTCTCGCCGTCGGCGTAGTGCAGCAGGGCGATGTAGCAGCTGCGGTTGGGGTCGTACTCGATGCCGGCAACCTTCGCCGGCACGCCGTCCTTGAGCCGCTTGAAGTCGATCTTGCGGTAGCGCCGCTTGGCCCCGCCGCCGCGGTGACGGGCGGTGACGCGGCCGTTGGCGTTGCGGCCGCCGCTCTTGCGCAGGCCCTCGGTCAGCTTGCGCTCTCCCGGCTCCGAGGCGGTCAGCTGCTCGCGCATCGGGTAGGTGGCGAAGCGGCGCCCGGGGCTGGTCGGTTTGGTTTTGCGGTTCGGCATCGCGATCTCCCTAGGCGGTCTCGGCGCCTTCGAACAGCTCGATCCGGTCGCCCGGCACCAGCTGGACGATTGCCTTCTTCCAGGCCCGGGTGCGGCCTTTGACCAGGCCGCGCTGCTTCGGCTTCGCCCGCACCTTCGAGGTGCGCACCTGGGCCACGCCGACGTCGAAGATCTCTTCCACCGCGGCCGCGATCTGCGTCTTGTGGGCGCGGTCGTTGACCCTGAAGGTGTACTTGCCCTCGGCGATCAGCGCGTAGCTCTTCTCCGAGACGACCGGGCGGATGATCACGTTGCGCGCCTCCATCAGGCCAGCCTCTCCTTCAGCGTCTCCAAAGCTTTTTCCGAGATCGCCAGCGAGGCGGCGCCGATCACGTCGGCGACGCCGATCGCGCCGACCTCGGCGACCGTCACCCGGTCGATGTTGCGGAAGCTCTTCAGGGCGCCGGTCTCCTCGGCGTCGATCACGACCAGCGTCGACCGCTTGGCGCCCCATTTGTCCAGCGCCGCCGCGGCGGCTTTGGTCGAGGGCGTCTCGAACGCGGCGGGGTCGAGCAAGGCGACGCTGCCGCGCTCGGCGTGAACTGAGAGCGCCGCCCGCATCGCCTTGCGGCGCGCCTTGCGGTTGACCTTGACCGTGTAGTGGCGCGGCTTGGGGCCGAAGGCGACGCCGCCGCCGAAGCGGTTGGGGACGCCGAGCGTGCCGGCGCGGGCGCGGCCGGTGCCCTTCTGCCGCCAGGCCTTGGCGGTGGTGAAGGCGACCTCGCCGCGGGTCAGGGTCGAGGCGGTGCCGCGCCGCCGCGCCGCCATGTCGGCGCGCGCCGTCTCGTGCACCAGCGATTGGTGGAAGGGCTCGGCGAAGAGCTCTTTCGGCAGGTCGGCTTTAGCCGACTTGCCCAGCACGGCTGCTTTAGTCATCCGTCCTCACCTCCAGCAGTGCGTTGCGCGAGCCGGGGACCGAGCCCTTGAGCAGCAGCAGGTTGCGCTCCGCGTCGACCTCGGCCACTTCGAGGCCGCGCTGGGTGGTGCGCTTGTTGCCCATCTGGCCGGGCATCCGCTGGCCTTTGAAGACGCGACCGGGGAAGGCACTGGCGCCAATCGAGCCCGGCTGCCTGATGTTGTGCGAGCCGTGGCTGACCGGGCCACGGCTGAAGTTGTGGCGCTTGATCCCGCCCTGGAAGCCCTTGCCGATCGAGATCCCCGAGACCTTCACCCGCTGGCCCGCCTCGAAGGCGGCGACGGTGACGTCGTCGCCGACCTTGGGACCCTCCTCGGCGCCGAGGTTCTCGTCGCGGAACTCGGCCAGGTGGCGCATCGGTGGCGCGCCGGCCTTGATCAAGTGGCCGAGCTCGGCCTTGCTCAGCTTGGAGATCTTGACCTCGTCGAAGGCGAGCTGGACGGCGGCGTAGCCGTCGCGCTCGGCGTCGCGGACGGCGGTCACCTTGCAGGGCCCGGCCTCGATCACGGTCACTGGCACGACCGTGCCGTCCTCGCGGAAGACCTGCGTCATGCCGAGCTTCTTGCCGAGGATCGCAGCCATGGTCGGGCTAGAGGCGGATCTCGATGTCGACGCCGGCGGGCAGCGAGTCGAGCCGCTGCAGCGAGTCGACGGTTTTCGGCGACGGTTGGAGGATGTCGATCAGGCGCTTGTGGGTGCGGATCTCGAAGTGCTCGCGCGAGTCCTTGTCCTTGAACGGGGACTTGATCACGCAGTAGACGTTTTTCTCCGTGGGGAGGGGCACGGGGCCGGAGACGCTGGCGCCGGTGCGCTCCGCGGTCTCGACGATCTCGCGGGCAGCCCGATCTATGGCGTCGTGGTCGTACGCCTTCAGTCGGATCCGGATTTTCTGGGCCGCGATCGTCGCCACGGTTATTTCCTTCTTTTCTCCTGCGCGGTCTTCCCGCGCCGAAGGGGCGCCGCCCCTTGGTGGTGGGGCGCCGCCCCCGGTCGTATGTCTTTAAATTTCCTCGCCGCGAACGCGGCGAAGGCGGGCGAAGCCCGCCCTTATGCGGGCTACTCGATGATGTCTGCGACGACCCCCGAGCCAACGGTCCGGCCACCCTCGCGGATGGCGAAGCGCAGGCCCTGGTCCATCGCGATCGGCTGAATCAGCTCGATCGTCATCTCGACGTTGTCGCCCGGCATCACCATCTCCGTCCCCTCGGGGAGGTTGGCGATCCCGGTCACGTCGGTCGTGCGGAAGTAGAACTGAGGCCGGTAGCCGGAGAAGAACGGCGTGTGACGGCCACCCTCCTCCTTCTTCAGGCAGTAGACCTCGGCTTTGAATTTGGTGTGCGGGGTGATCGAGCCGGGCTTGCAGAGCACCTGGCCGCGCTCGATCTCCTCGCGCTTGGTGCCGCGCAGCAGCGCGCCGATGTTGTCGCCAGCCTGGCCCTGGTCGAGGATCTTGCGGAACATCTCGACCCCGGTGACGGTCGTTTTCGTCGTGTCCTTGATGCCGACGATCTCGACTTCGTCGCCGGTGTTGACGATCCCCTGCTCGACGCGGCCAGTGGCGACGGTG
This sequence comes from Actinomycetota bacterium, assembly GCA_046733275.1. Lineage (GTDB taxonomy): Bacteria > Actinomycetota > Thermoleophilia > Solirubrobacterales > 70-9 > VRUE01. The sequence continues at coordinate 3,158 of JBKPOW010000223.1, read as the reverse complement.
CCGCGGCCGGTGATCGAGAAGATGTCCTCGATCGGCATCAGGAACGGTTTGTCGAGGTCGCGCTCGGGCTGGGGGATGTAGGAGTCGAGCGCTTCGGCCAGTTCGAAGATCGCCTTCTGGGCCTCTTCGTCGCCCTCCAGGGCCTTCAGCGCCGAGCCTTTGACGATCGGCGTGTCGTCGCCGGGGAAGTCGTACTCGTTGAGCAGGTCCTTGACCTCCTCCTCGACCAGCTCGACCAGCTCCTCATCGTCGACCTGGTCGATCTTGTTGAGGAAGACGACCACGTGCGGGACGTTGACCTGGCGGGCAAGCAGGATGTGCTCGCGGGTCTGCGGCATGACGCCGTCGGCGGCCGAGACGACCAGGATCGCGCCGTCCATCTGCGCCGCGCCGGTGATCATGTTCTTCACGTAGTCGGCGTGGCCGGGGCAGTCGACGTGGGCGTAGTGGCGGTTCTCGGTTTCGTACTCGACGTGCGAGGTCGCGATCGTGATCCCGCGCTCCTTCTCCTCCGGCGCGTTGTCGATCTCCTCGAAGCTCTTCGCCTCGGTCTCGCCTTTGCCGGAGAGCGTGGTCGTGATCGCGGCCGTTAGCGTCGTCTTGCCGTGGTCGATGTGACCGATGGTGCCGACGTTCACGTGCGGCTTATCGCGCTCGAACTTCTCCTTTGACATCGCTCTCCGTTCTACCTTTCGAAGTTGGGGTTATCTGTCTGCCTGCGGGCGAACCTGGGAAATATAGCCAGATTCACGTGGTCGCTCCTACCGGCTCGCCCGAGCGGTGCTCGACGATCTCCTCGGCGATGTTGGTCGGGACCTCCTCGTAGCGCTCGAACTGCATCGTGTAGGTGGCGCGGCCCTGGGTGGAGGAGCGCAGATCGGTGGCGTAGCCGAACATCTCGCCGAGCGGGACGAAGGCCTGCACCGCCAGCGCGTTGCCGCGCTGCTCCTGGCCCTGGACCTTGCCGCGGCGGCGTGAGAGGTCGCCGATCACGTCGCCGAGGAAGTCCTCAGGGGTGACCACCTCGACCGCCATCACCGGCTCGAGCAGGACCGGGTTGGCCTTGCGGGCCGCCTCCTGGATCGCCATCGAGCCGGCGATTTTGAAGGCCATCTCCGAGGAGTCGACGTCGTGTGAGGAGCCGTCGATCAGTTCGACCTTGACGTCGACCATCGGGTAGCCGGCCTTGACGCCGTTGTCGAGCGCCTCGCGCATCCCCTGTTCGGCCGGGCCGATGAACTCGCCCGGGATCACGCCGCCCTTGATCTTGTTCTCGAAGACGAAGCCTTCGCCCGGGGCGGGCTCGGCGTTGATCACGACGTGGCCGAACTGGCCGCGGCCCCCGGTCTGGCGGACGAAGCGGGCCTCGACCTTCTTCGCGTCCTTGCGGATCGTCTCGCGGTAGGCGACCTGCGGCTTGCCGACGTTGGCCTCGACTTTGAACTCGCGCAGCATGCGGTCGACGATCACCTCGAGATGGAGCTCGCCCATGCCGTGGATCAGGGTCTGGCCGGTCTCCTCGTCGGATTCGACCTGGAAGGTCGGGTCCTCCTCGCCGAGGCGCTGCAGGGCGGTGCCCATCTTCTCCTGGTCGGCTTTGGTCTTCGGCTCGATCGCGACCGCGATCACCGGCTCGGGGAATTCGATGTTCTCGAGGGCGAGCGGCGCGTCCGGCGCGGCGAGCGTGTCGCCGGTTCCCGTCTGCTTGAGACCGACGCCGGCGCAGATATCGCCCGCGTAGACCTCCTCGATCTCCTCGCGGCTGTTGGCGTGCATCATCAGCAGCCGGCCGATGCGCTCGGTCTTGCCGGTGCTCACGTTGAGGACCCGCCCACCGGCCTCGAGCTTGCCGGAGTAGACGCGGAAGTAGGTCAGCTTGCCGACGTAGGGGTCGGTCATCACCTTGAAGGCGAGGGCGGCGAAGGGGCCGTTGTCGTCAGCGGGGCGCTCCGCCTCGGTCGCCTCGTCCTGACCCTTGCCGGCGGGCACCGTGCCGGTCACCGGGGGCACCTCGAGCGGCGAAGGCAACAGCTCGACGATCGCGTCGAGCAGCGGCTGCACGCCCTTGTTCTTGAAGGACGAGCCGCAGAGCACCGGCGTCACCTTGGTGTCGAGGCAGGCGCGGTGGAGCGACGAGGCGATCCGCTCGTGCGGGATCTCCTCCTCGCCGAGGTAGGCCTCCATCAGCTCGTCGTCGTAGTCGGCGCAGGCCTCGATCAGCTGGGTGCGGTACTGCTCGGCTTTCTCCTGCAGGTCGGCGGGGATCTCCTCGACCTCGAACTCGGTACCGAGCTCGTCCTTCCAGACCTGGGCCTTCATCTCGATCAGGTCGACGACGCCGACGAAGTCGCCCTCGCTGCCGATCGGCAGCTGGATCGGCAGCGGGTTTGCGCCGAGGCGGTCGACCATCGTCTGCACCGAATTGAAGAAATCGGCGCCGGTGCGGTCCATCTTGTTGATGTAGGCGATGCGGGGCACCTTGTACTTGTCGGCCTGCCGCCAGACGGTCTCCGACTGCGGCTCGACCCCGGCGACTGCGTCGAAGACGGCGACGGCGCCGTCGAGGACGCGAAGGCTGCGCTCCACCTCGACCGTGAAGTCGACGTGGCCTGGGGTGTCGATGATGTTGATCCGGTGACCCTCCCACTCGCAGGCGGTCGCGGCGGAGGTGATCGTGATGCCGCGTTCCTGCTCCTGCTCCATCCAATCCATCACCGCGGCGCCCTCGTGGACCTCGCCCATCTTGTGGGTGCGGCCGGTGTAGTAGAGGATGCGCTCGGTCGTCGTGGTCTTGCCGGCGTCGATGTGCGCCATGATCCCGATGTTGCGGGTCTTCTCTAGGGGGAAGCTGCGTGCCATGGTCGTAAGGTAAGCGTTGCCTTTATGAAGTGGGGACGAGAGAGATCTAAATCTTCGAAGTCGGGGCCTTCCCGCAAGAGCCGCCGGGATCGGCGCATGAAAAAGGCCCTCGCGGGCCCGGCGAAACGTACTGCGAAAAAGAAGCCTGAGCGACGCGCGATGATAGCAGCGGTGCGGCGCCGGGCGATGGTCGCGCGGGTGCGGCTGGAAGCCTTCACCAGGAGCGCCGACCGGCGCCTCAACGGCGTGCTCGTGGGGGCGCCCCGAGTGGGGACGTGGACGCGGGCGGCGGACCGGCG
>JBKPOW010000222.1:0-9875 GCA_046733275.1 Actinomycetota bacterium | reverse complement strand
GGCCTCCACCTCGACTTCTCCAAGAATCGTTTAACAGACAACACGGTGGCCATGCTGGGCGAGCTGGCGGCCGAACGGGGGGTCGAGGCGCGCCGCGAGGCGATGTTCGCCGGCGAGCACATCAACGTCAGCGAGGATCGCGCCGTGCTGCACGTGGCGCTGCGCATGCCCCGCGAGCGCTCGCTCGTGGTCGACGGGGTCGACGTGGTGAAGGAGGTGCACGAGACGCTCGACCGCATGGCCGCCTTCGCTGAGCGAGTCCGCTCGGGCGAGTGGAGGGGGCACACGGGCAGGCCGATCCGCAACGTCGTCAACGTCGGCATCGGCGGCTCCGACCTGGGCCCGGTCATGGCGTACGAGGCACTGCGCCACTACAGCCGCCGCGAGCTCACCTTCCGCTTCGTCTCCAACGTCGACGGCACCGACTTCGCCGAGTCGACCCGCGACCTCGACCCCGAGGAGACGCTCTTCGTCATCTGCTCGAAGACCTTCACCACGCTGGAGACGATGACCAACGCCCGCACCGCGCGCGAGTGGTCGCTGGCCGGCCTCGGCGGCGACGAGGCGGCGGTGGCCAAGCACTTCGTCGCCGTCTCGACCAACGCCGAGGGGGTTACCGAGTTCGGCATCGACGGCGAGAACATGTTCGGCTTCTGGGACTGGGTCGGGGGCCGCTACTCGATGGACTCGGCGATCGGCCTCTCGACCATGCTGGCGATCGGCCCGGATCGCTTCGCCGAGATGCTGGCCGGTTTCCACGCGATGGACGAGCACTTCCGCGAGACCCCGCCGGCGCGGAACCTGCCGCTGCTGATGGGCCTGCTCTCGGTCTGGTACAGCGGCTTCTTCGGCGCCGAGACCTGCGCGGTGCTGCCCTACGACCAGTACTTGCACCGTTTCCCCGCCTACCTGCAGCAGCTGACGATGGAGTCGAACGGCAAGCACGTCACCGTCGAGGGAGCCCGCGTCGAGTACGACACCGGCGCGATCTTCTGGGGCGAGCCGGGGACCAACGGCCAGCACTCCTTCTACCAACTGCTCCACCAGGGGACGCGGGTGGTCCCCTGCGACTTCATCGGCTTCATGCGCTCGAACAACCCGCTCGGCGAGCACCACGACCTGCTGATCTCGAACGTCTTCGCCCAGACGCAGGCGCTCGCCTTCGGCAGGACCGCCGAGCAGGTGCGCGCAGAGGGCACGCCGGAGGAGATCGTGCCCCACCGGACGATGGAGGGCAACCGCCCCTCCAACACGATCCTCGCCGAGCGGCTCGACCCCTTCACCCTCGGCACCCTCGTCGCCCTCTACGAGCACAGCGTCTTTACGCAAGGGGCGGTCTGGGGGATCGACTCCTTCGACCAGTGGGGAGTCGAGCTGGGCAAGGTGCTGGCCAGGCAGATCGTCCCCGAGTTGCAGGCCGACGACGAGCCTACGCTCGCCCACGACAGCTCGACCAACAGCCTGATCCGCCACTACCGCCGGGCGAGGGCGAAGGGCTAGGCCGTGCCCGGCCTCGACGCGCTGCCGCTCGCCGCGTCGGAGTCGAACCTGCTCGCCGCGCGCGAGCTGATGGCCTTCACCCTCGGCTTCCACATCGTCCTCGCCTGCATCGGGGTCGCCTTTCCAGCGATCGTCCTCAGCGCCAACTACATCGGCCTCAAACGCGACGACGCCGACGCCCTGCGGCTGGCGCGGCGCTGGTCGAAGGTTGCCGCCGTCACCTTCGCCACCGGCGCGGTCACCGGCACCGTGCTCAGCTTCGAGTTCGGCCTGCTCTGGCCCGAGTTCATGGCCCGCTTCGGCGACGCCTTCGGCCTCGGCTTTGCGATCGAGGGCCTCTTCTTCTTCACCGAGGCGATCTTCCTCGCGATCTACATCTACGGCTGGCGGCGGCTGGGTGGCTGGGCGCACTTCTGGGCCGGGGTGCCGATGCTCGTCGCCGGCATCGGCGGCGCCTTCTCGGTGGTGACGGCGAACGCCTGGATGAACACGCCGCAGGGCTTCGAGCTCGACGCCGCCGGCAAGGTGGTCGAGACGGCGCCGCTCGAGGTCCTCTTCAGCCCCGCCTGGAGCTACGAGGTACCGCACATGATCCTTGCCGCATACATGGTCGCCGGCTTCCTCTTCGCCTCGGTCTACGCGGTCGGCATGCTGCGCGGGCAGCGCGACCGCCACCACCGCCTGGGGCTGCTGATCCCGCTGACGATCGCCTGCCTGGCGACCCCCGCGCAGATCTTCTGGGGCGACCTGGCGGCGCGCGAGGTCGCCGACCACCAGCCGGCCAAGTTCGCCGGCTTCGAGTGCATCGAGGAGACCGGCGCCGACCAGACCGAGTACCTCGGCGGCATCTGCACCGACGAGGGGGTGGAGGGGGCGATCGGCGTCCCCGGCCTCGACTCCTGGCTGGTCGGCTTCAGCACCGACACCGTCGTCACCGGCTTGGAGGACGTCCCGCCCAACGAGCGGCCGCCGGCCAATACCCTGCTCCACCTCTCCTTCGACACCATGGTCGGCATCGGCTTCGGCCTGCTCGCCCTGGCGGCCTGGCTCGCATTCGCCTGGTGGCGGCGGCGCGACATCCCGGCGACGCCGTGGTTCCTGCGCGCGGTCGCGATCTCCGGCGCGGCGGCCGTGGTCGCTGTCTGGTGCGGTTGGATCGTCACCGAGGTCGGCCGCCAGCCCTGGATCGTGCAGGGCTACATGCGCACCGAGGAAGCGGTGACCGAGGCGGAGGGCTTGTGGTTCGCCTTCGCCGGCGTGATCGCGCTCTACGCGGCGCTGGGGACGACCGCGATCCTCGTCCTGCGCGGGATGGCGCGGCGCTGGCGCGGGGAGGGCGAGGGGGGAGAGGCGGAGTCGCCCTACGGGCCGTCGGCGCCCCCCGAGGAGGCGGCGGCGCGATGAGCAAGGCCGATCTCGCCGCGGTGATCCTCTGGATCGGCGCGACGATGTACGCGATCTTCGGCGGCGCCGACTTCGGCGGCGGCTTCTGGGACCTCTTCGCCGGCGACGCCGAGCGCGGCCGGCGGCCGCGGGCGCGGATCCAGCGCTCGATCACGCCCGTCTGGGAGGCCAACCACGTCTGGCTGATCTTCATCCTCGTCGTCCTCTGGACCGCCTTCCCCGAGGCCTTCGGCGCGATCATGTCGACGCTGTACGTGCCGCTGGCGCTGGCGGCGCTGGGGATCGTCCTGCGCGGGGCGGGCTTCGCCTTCCGCAAGTCGGTCGACACCGTTTCGCAGCAGCGCGCCCTCGGGGCGACCTTCGCCATCTCCTCGGTGATGACGCCCTTCTTCATGGGCGCAGTGGTCGGCGCGATCGCCTCCGGCAACGTGCCGGCGGCGGGCAACGGCGACGCCTTCTCCAGCTGGCTCGAGCCGCTGCCACTTCTCACTGGGGCGCTCTTCGTCGCCAGCGGCGCCTACCTGGCGGCGGTCTTCCTCGTCGTCGACTCCCACCGCGCCGAGGATCTGGAGATGGAGGGCTGGTTCGCCGCCCGCGCCCTCGGCACCGGCCTGGCCGCCGGCGCGATCGCCGTCGCCGGCCTGGTCGCCCTGCAGGCCGATGCCGAGTATGTCTACGAGCGGCTGATCGTCGAGGGACTGCCGCTTGTGATCGTCTCGATCCTCTGCGGCTTCGCCGTCGTCTCCCTGCTGCTGCGCCGCGGCCGCCGCGGCCTGCGCCCGCTGGCGATGCTGGCCCTCGCCGCGGTGATCTGGGGCTGGGGCGTCGCCCAGTTCCCCTACCTGCTGCCGACCTCGCTCGACATCGCCACGGCGGCTGCGCCCGGTCCGACCCTGACCGCCGTTCTCGTCATCTTCTGCGTCGCCGCCGCCACCATCCTGCCCGCCCTCGCCCTGCTCTACACGCTCACCCAGCGCGACGTGGTGGGCGAGGCGGGCGAGTAGGCTCGCGCCTCGGCATGGGTGACCCGACGATCAAAGCCGTTCTTTTCGACATCGACGGCACGCTTCTCGTCACCGGGGGAGCCGGCGGCGCCGCCTGGAAGCGCGCCTTCGCCGAGCTGCACGGGGTCGAGGCCAACGTCGCCGAGCACACCGACGCCGGCATGACCGACCCCGAGATCGCCGCGATCCTCTTCCGCGAGGTGGTCGGCCGCGAGGGCAGCGGCGAGGAACGCGCCAAGGCGATCGGCTGCTACCTCAAGCACCTGCCGGAGACCGTTGCCGAGTCGGCGGGCTACCGGGTGATTCCGGGCGTGGAGGAGCTGCTCGACCGGTTGATCGACGCCGGCCTCCTGCTCGGCCTCGTCACCGGCAACATCGAGGCCGCCGCCCACATCAAGCTAGCCCGCGGCCGGCTCAACCGCTTCTTCAGCTTCGGCGGCTACGGCTCCGACTCATCCGACCGCACCGAGGTGACCAAGGCGGCCTTGCGTCGCGGTTCCCTTGTCTCCGGCGGCACCTTGGCCGACGGCGCCTGCATCGCCGTTGGCGATACCCCCCGCGACGTCAGGGCGGGCCACGGTGCTGGCATCAAAGTGGTCGGCGTGGCAACCGGTAAGTACAGCGCAGATGAACTCCGGGAGTCAGGTGCCGACGTCGCACTGGAGACGGTGCAGGCCGAATTCCCGGCCTAGGATGCGACTCATAGTTTTCCAGGCTTGGAAATAACCACGCCGCGCATTTATGGCCGACGTAGCGTCCGATCGCGCGCCAACCTTCACCCACAATTGCCTGCTCAACGGCACGAGAGTGATGGCCAGCTTATCCTCAGCACATCTGTGTTCTGCCAGCCATTTTTCACAAATTTGGGGGTAATGGTTGCCTTTGGGGTGCCTTACTTAATACGTTCGCCATGGTTAGCAGCTAATTCCGCGAACCAGCGGGCACGGCGATGAACGAAAGGATCGAAATGAGGGTCAGGCACCTGGTGCTCTTGATTGCGGTTGCAGGTGTCTCCATGATGCTCTCACCTTCAATCGCAGCGGCCACGAGCGCGATTGAAGGTGTCTCATGCATATCGTCGTCGAACTGCATTGGCGCGGGCAACTCCGACGCGTCAGGAGAAACCCGGGCACAGATTTTCACCTGGAACGGAACTGCCTGGTCCACTCAGACAACGCCCAGCCCGAGCGATACCACTCAGAGTCAACTGTCGGCAGTCTCATGCCGATCGGCATCGGACTGCATGGCGGTCGGCAAGTACGTCGACACTTCCGTTGTGGACCGACCTCTTGCGATGAAGTGGAATGGCTCAACGTGGACCGTCACGTCGCTGCCGATGCCAAGCGGGGGGACTCTGGGAGAGCTAGTATCGGTTACTTGCCCTCCATCCTCCTCAGGATGCGAGGCCGCCGGGAGCTATTTCGACTCGTCGGGAGTCAAGCAGCCGCTTGCCCTCTGGTGGGATGGAACTGATTGGGAGGTGGATCCTATCCCGCTTCCAAGTGGCGCTACATCCGGTGAAGTCTCCGCAGTGATGTGCAAGCTTGAGTATTCCTGCCAAGCTGTAGGAAGCTACATAAATTCGTCTGGGACGACAATGCCGCTCGCTAACAAGTGGGACGGATCGACTTGGGTCACCAATAGCGTCCCGGTTCCGGGCGGCGCCACCTACGGGCAGCTGTCGGGCGTTTCCTGCTCGTCCTGGTTTTGCGCGACGGTAGGGACCTATATCGACTCATCCGGGGTCAAAAAGACGTTGGGAGCAAAGTGGGATGGCGCCGCTTGGTCGAGCAGCACGACGCCGGTCCCAGGCGGTGCGACGTCAAGTGGCTTGTCTGATGTGTCTTGTGTCGCAGTGAATGTTTGCTCGGCGGTGGGTGAATACGAGGTCAACTCGGACAAGCTCCCGCTCGCGGCCTGGTGGAACGGCACCAGCTGGTCCCAACAGTCGATCACGACGGATACCTACGGAGCCGTGGCAACTGTGCTGAACGCGGTCTCCTGCCTTTCGTCGACGGCGTGCCATGCGACCGGGTCGATCACCTACGGGCACTCGGCCACGCCGAGGCAGCTGGCGTATCGATTCGACGGGACCGCCTGGGTGCTGACCGAGTCCGGGAACTACCAGCGTTCGTGGTCGGCACTCAATCAGCTCGGTGACGTCGTCGAGGACATCACCGACAGCCGAGCCGGAATCTCCTGTGCGACGACGACCTTCTGTGTTCGTGTCGGCAGCTACACGCACGGAGAAGTGGAAAGCAGTCGCGGGCGCTCATGGAATGGAAGTGCCTGGTCGGCGCTATCTCTGCCGAGCCCCTCGGGGGCGACCGAAACCGCTCTGCGGGGCGTGAAGTGCACCTCAGCGACGCACTGCATTGCCGTCGGCAGCTTCGTCAACTCGTCCGGTGAGACCAAAAGCCTTTCCTATAAGTGGAATGGAACGTCGTGGGCACTGCTTTCCACCGGAAATCCGAGTGGCTCGACCGCGAGTTCGCTTTCAGGCGTGACCTGCTTGGGTGAAAACCCATGTATCGCCGTCGGCAGCTACGTCGACTCCGAAGGGACTAGAAAAACGCTGGCGATGAACTGGAACGGGACCTCGTGGTCGATCTTCACAACGCCCAACGTCTCCGGTGCCACCTCGAATCACCTCAAAAGCATTTCCTGCACGTCGACTTCATTCTGCCGAGCCGTCGGCTACTACGTCGACTCCGCCGGAGTGCGCAAGACGCTCGCGATGTCCTGGAACGGAACGACGTGGAGCATTGGATCGACGCCGAACCCGAGCGACGCCAAATGGAGTGAATTGCGCTCGGTCACCTGTCTCTCGACGACATTCTGCTTCGCCGTCGGGAGTTATGCCAACGCCACCGGGGTCATTAGGACGCAGGCAATGAAATTCGGCGGTTCATCCTGGTCTTCGATCGGGACGACGGACCTTAGCGGTGCAACCGCAAGCGTGCTGTCGGGTGTCTACTGCTCGTCGACCAGCGCCTGCCTCGCGGTCGGCAATTACATCTCGCTAAGCAAGGACGCAGCTCTCACGATGACCTTCCAGCTGGTCGGGGGAAATTGGTCTAGCACTCCCAGTGGCGCTGCAGAGCCCGCCGGCGCCCTGGTCAGCGGTCTCTCGGGGATCAGCTGCACCTCGGCCACGGCCTGTGTCGCCGTTGGTGATGTGGGAATGGGAGCGAAGGCCGCGACCGAGCTCGCCGAGTCCTTTAACGGCACGAGCTGGACCAAGAGCGAGCCCCCGACCACCACGGCGACGTGGAACGGCGTCGCCTGCCGATCCAACGAGGCGTGCATCACCGTCGGTTCCTCTACCGTGGGCGGATCGCAGAATCAACAGGCTGCAAGGCTCGAAGACTCGGGCTGGGAAAGCATGACCCTTCCAACGGTCTCGCAGTCGAACCTCCTCGACGTCTCCTGCACCGGGCCCTCGGAATGCACCGCGGTGGGATCGCAGGGAAGCTCGCCGCTGACGCTGGCGGAGCGCTGGAACGGGAGCCAGTGGTCGACCCAGACGACCGCAAATCCCAGTGGCGGAACGTCGGTCATCCTCAACGGGGTCAGCTGCGCCTCCGCGAGTCTCTGCATTGCCGCCGGACGCTATGTCAATGGCACCAGCCCGGCCAATGCACTGATCGAGAAGTGGAACGGCACCAACTGGTCGATCGACACGGTCCCAATCCCCGCGGGAGCCACGCAGGCCTGGTTCGAGGGCATTTCCTGCTCGTCGACGACCGCCTGTGTTGCCGTCGGCACTTACCAGAATTCGAGCGGGGTCAAACATGCGTTGATCGAGAGGTGGAGCGGGACCTCGTGGGCGATCCAGACACCACCGGAGCCTGGTGGGGCAACGCGCACCGACCTCTACGGTGTTTCCTGCAAGCTAACCGCCTGCACCGCGGTTGGGACCTACTGGAATGCTTCCGGAAACTTCACCTATGTGCTGAGGTGGAACGGCAGCGCCTGGAGCATCCAGTCGAGCCCGAACGTGGCGACCTCGACCGTCAACACCCTCACAGATGTCTCCTGCTTCACCTCGATCAAGTGCGTCGCTGTCGGTACTGCCCAGCCGACCGCCACCGGACCCAACGACTATCCGATGGCCATGGGGTGGGACGGCACCAGTTGGACGCTGGAGACGATACCGATGTCCGAAGGAACGAAATCAGGCGCCCTCTACGATGTCTCCTGCACGTCTACCGCCGATTGCCTGTCTGTCGGCACGCACTCGCTTGGATCTAGTGCCGAGTCGGAAGCATTGAGCGTCCGTTCGATGGAACCAAAGGCGCCCCCCGGTGAAGCCATCGTGATTCCGTTTAGCGAAGAGTTCTCCCTGACCCCCGAACAGGAAGCCGATGCAATCAGCATTCTCAAAGAAGACCCTGATTTCCAGGCGGCGGTGGGGGAAGCCAAATTCACGGCAGAAGCGATTCCTTGGCTCGAGACGACGAGCAATGAAACCAATGTTCTCGTCGGCGCGGTTCTCAAAATTTATCTGGAGAAACCCGAGTATTGGGGTAAATGGTGGAGTTGGCCCGCAGCGGACTATGAAGCGTTCTACGAAAGCGGCACTTACTCTGCGGATACTGTTGAAGCATCCGCCAGTGAGGTGGTGGAAATTTTTGCAAACCTCGATGCCGTGTTGGACTCATCAGGAGAATTCTTGGATGGTGAAGTGGTTCAATTGCAGCCGATGGAAGACGAAGGGGCAGTCGTAACCCTGGCTCCTTCTGAGGAAACGTACGTCTCGGGGGAGTGAAAGATGGCTCTTACGCAAAGAAATCTGCTTGTAATCGCCAGTTTGACCCTTGTCGCGCTTGGAGTGGCAGGCAGAATGACCGTCGGTGCCGATGCTGCAATTACGTCCTATCTGAGGGTATACCCCATAGAAGAGGATCGGTTCATGAACTACGACTTCATGAACTACAAGGAGGGTGACCACCCGAAGGACTGGTGGGCCCCTAAGAATGGAAGCCAAGCAGAAATCAACCGCAGCAGGACCCATGTTGACTGGGCCGTGAGCATGATTTTCAAAAACGCCAATAAGCTCAAGCTGCAGACGGCCTATTGCTATTGGGGGGGAGTATGCGGTTCTGGCTCAGACGCATGGGGTGCTCTTAACGATAAGGCTAGTCTTGGCTGGAAGACGCAGGCCACCGGGGGCATTAAGGGGGGCCGGGTATTGGTGGGAAAGACCTACCATATGCGCCTGTATGCGGATGGCGATACTCCAAGCATGTACAACGACCGTTGGGGTTTTTATGTAGTTGGTACTACTCACCGGGACATCAACGAGGGCGCTCCTTGGCAGTGGTTTGGAGAAAGTGAGGAGGCCGAGGAACAGTTTGCCAAGTGGGCTGAGGAAATGTTCGACAAGGACCATGTGGACCCAGACAATGTGCTTCAAGATAAGATAAGGATGTACAACCAACAGGGGTGGCCAACTGAGAGAATAGAAGGTGATCATCATTGGCATAACAGTGGTGAGGCGACCGTAGTGGATGTGCCGGAGTGGGTCAAATCCCTCCCGGCCGCCGGTGCGTCAGCTAGTTCGGACGACGATAGTCCCCCACCGCCACCTCCGCCGCCTGCACCGAGGTGGTATCTCAGAAACAGCAATTCTGCTGGATATTCTGATCTATGGTTTGACTATGGTGTGGCCGGCGCCAAGTTCGTTACTGGTGACTGGAACAACGACGCTGTCGACACGCCGGGTATCTTCCTCGATGGCGGATGGTACCTGCGCAACAGCAACACGACGGGTATCGAAGATGTTCCGTTCTTCAAATATGGCCAAGCGGGCGATATTCCTGTGGTCGGCGACTGGAACGGAGACGGCGTTGACACCATCGGCGTGTTCCGCGGCACCGTTGGTGTTGGTGGTGAATGGTTCCTGCGCAACAGCAACTCATACGGCGAACCCGATTATTACTTCAAATACGGAAACCCGAATGA
>JBKPOW010000221.1:0-11972 GCA_046733275.1 Actinomycetota bacterium | reverse complement strand
GCGCCGCGGCGTCTTCCGCCGCCTGCGGGAGAGCCTCTCGAAGAGCCGTCAGGCGCTGAGCGAGGAGATCTCCGCCAGTCTCTTCGACCGCATCGACGAGGAGACCTGGGAGCGGTTGGAGGAGGCGCTGATCCTCGCCGACGCCGGCGCGCCGACCACCGCCGAGGTGGTCGAGCGGCTGGAGCGGGAGGTGGAGAGTGGCAGCGTGCCCGCCGATGGAGAGGCGGTGCGCGAGCGGCTGATCGAGTTCCTCGCCGAGGTCGCCTCCAACGGGCGCGCCCCAATCGACCTCAGCGGCGAGCCCGCCGTGCTGCTGATGGTCGGCGTCAACGGCACCGGCAAGACGACGACGATCGGCAAGATCGCCTGGCACCTCTCTAAGGAATTCGGGCTTTCGGTCGTCCTCGCGGCGGCCGACACCTACCGCGCCGCCGCCGCCGAGCAGCTTGCCAAGTGGGCCGAGCGCGCCGGCGCCGAACTGGTCCGCTCCGAGCCCGGCGCCGACCCGGGAGCGGTCGCCTTCGACGCGGTCGCCGCCGCCCGCGCCCGCGGCGCCGACGTGGTGATCGTCGACACCGCCGGCCGGCTGCACACGCAGGGCAACCTGATGGACGAGCTGGCCAAGGTGCGGCGGGTGATCACCAAGCAGATGCCCGACGCCCCGCACGAGACGCTGATCTCGATCGACGCGACCACTGGGCAGAACGGCCTGCGCCAGGCGAAGACCTTCTCCGAGGCGGCCGAGGTCGACGGCGTCGTCCTGACCAAGCTCGACGGCACCGCCAAGGGCGGGATCGTGCTGGCGATCGCCAACGAACTGGGCATCCCGGTGAAGCTGATTGGCACGGGGGAGACGCTGGAGGACCTGCGCCCATTCGACCCGGCCGACTTCGCCCGGGCGCTGCTCGCCGAGTAGCCTGGTCGGGGTGTTCGACCAGCTCTCAGATCGCCTCCAGGCGACCCTCTCCGAGGTCCGCTCGCGCGGCAAGCTGGGCGAGGGCGACGTCGACGCGGCGATGCGCGAGATCCGCCTCGCCCTGCTCGAGGCCGACGTCAACTTCAAGGTCGTCAAAGGCTTCACCAAGACGCTGAAGGAGCGCTGCCTCGGCGCCGAGGTGCTGGAGAGCCTCGATCCCGGCCAGCAGGTGGTGAAGATCGTCAACGAGGAGCTGACCGCACTGATGGGAGGCGCCGGGCGGGACCTCGCCTTCGCCGCGGACGGGCCGACGGTGATCCTGATGGCCGGCCTGCAGGGCTCGGGCAAGACGACGGCCTGCGCCAAGCTCGCCCGCCACCTGGGCGAGGAAGGCAAGGATGTCGCCCTCGCCGCCTGCGACGTCTACCGCCCCGCGGCCGTCGACCAGCTCGTCACCGTCGGCGAGCGGGCCGGCGCCCACGTCTACCAGCAGGGGACCGACGCCGACCCGGTCGAGATCGCCGCCTGGGCGCTCGAGCGCGCCCGCGAGGAGGGGCGCGACGCGCTGATCGTCGACACCGCCGGGCGCCTCCACATCGACGATGCCCTGATGGCCGAGCTGGCCAAGATTCGCAAGCGGACCCGGCCGCACGACGTGCTTCTGGTGGTCGACGCGATGACCGGCCAGGACGCCGTCGCCGTCGCCGAGTCGTTTGCCGAGGCGGCCGAGTTCGACGGCGTGGTCATGACCAAGCTCGACGGCGACGCCCGCGGCGGCGCCGCGCTCTCGGTCAAGGCGGTCACCGGCAAGCCGATCCTCTTCGCCTCGACCGGCGAGAAGCTCGAGGCTTTCGAGCGCTTCCACCCCGACCGGATGGCGTCGCGGATCCTCGGCATGGGCGACGTCCTCACCTTCATCGAGAAAGCCGAGCAACAGGTCGACGAGCGCCAGGCCGAGGACCTGCAGAAGAAACTCGAAAGCGACCGCTTCACCCTCGAGGACTTCCTCCAGCAGATGAAGCAGGTGCGCAAGATGGGCCCGCTTAGCGGCCTGATCGGGATGCTGCCGGGGATGGGGGCGATGAAGCAGCTGAAGGACGCCGAGGTCGACGAGGGCGAGCTCGACCGGGTCGAGGCGATCATTCTCTCGATGACGCCGCTGGAGCGGGCCAACCCGGCGCTGATCAAGGGCTCGCGCCGCAAGCGCATCGCGGCCGGCTCGGGGACCCGGATCCAACAGGTCAACCAGCTGGTCAAGCAGTTCGACCAGATGCGCAAGATGATGCGGATGATGATGTCGGGCGAGCAGCCGAGCCCGCAGCAATTGGCTCAGATGGCAGGTGGCTCCCCGCGCCCGAAGTACCGCAGGCGCTGAGCGTCAACCGGCATGTCCTCCGCTGTCGCGTCCGGGCATGCCGGTCAGTGTCCTGTAACCTCTCGCGGCCGATGGCAGTGCGAATCAGACTGAGAAGGGTGGGTTCGAAGAAGAACCCGATCTGGCGGATCGTCGTCGCCGACAAACGCTCCCCCCGTGACGGGCGGACGATCGAGACGATCGGCCAGTACAACCCGCAGACGGAGCCCTCGACGATCGAGCTCGACGAAGAGCGCGCCCGTCACTGGCTCGAGCACGGCGCCCAACCGTCGGAGACCGTGGCCAAGCTGCTGCGCACCAAGGGCATCGCCGCCTCCGGTACCTGAGCGGCCAGTGACCGAGCTGCTGGAGTTCATTGTTCGGGCGCTGGTCGAGGAGCCCGACGCGGTCGAGGTCGAGGAGCTGGAAGAGGATGGCGACCTCGTCTCCGAGATCTCGGTGGCTGAGGGCGACCTGGGCCGGGTTATCGGCAAAGGCGGGCGCGTGGCGAACGCGATCCGCACCGTTGCCAAGGCCTCGGCGGTGCGCATGGATCGGCGCGTGATCGTCGACATCCTCGATTGAGCTTGAAGCTCGACGTCTTCACCCTCTTCCCCGAGGCCTTCGAGTGGTTCCAGGGCCAGCGCTCGGTGCAGAACGCGATCGGGCAGGGCAACGAGCTGCGGCTGTTCAACTACCGCGAGACGACGCCGCTGGGGGCCGGCCAGGTCGACGACGCGCCCTACGGGGGCGGGGCGGGGATGGTGCTGCGGGTCGACGTCGTCGACGCGGCCTTACAGGCTGCCTACGCCGATGGCGCGAAGCCGCGGATCGTCCTGCTCTCGCCGACCGGTCGGCTGCTCGATGACGCGTTCGCCGACGAGCTGACCCGGGAGCCGCACGTGGCGCTGCTCTGCGGCCGTTACGAGGGCTTCGACGAGCGGGTTCACGAGCACCTGGCCGACGACGAGGTCTCGATCGGGCGGTACGTGCTAGCCGGGGGGGAGCTGCCGGCGATGGTCCTCGCCGACGTGCTGATGCGCAAGCTGCCGGGTGCGCTGGGGCACGAGCAGAGCGCGGTCGAGGAGTCGTTTAGCCGCGTGCTCGAGGGGGCGCCGGAGTACCCGCACTACACGCGGCCGCCCTCCTACCGGGGGTGGGGGGTGCCGGACGTGCTGCTCTCCGGCGACCACGAGCGGGTCCGCCTCTGGCGGGCCGAGCAGAGCCAGGTGCGCGCCGAAGAGCTCGAAAAAGATTCCGAGTAGGTACGATTCCGCCACCGCGCGGCGGCCGATCCCCGGCTCCGGCGGTTTTTTCTCGCGAGGAAATTGCCATGAGCAGCGTGATCGACAGCATCGAGCGTGGTCAGCAGAGGCAGGGACTGCCGTCCTTCGCCCCGGGCGACCGCGTGCGCGTCCACTTCCAGGTGGTCGAGGGCAGCCGGCGGCGGACCCAGGTCTTCGAGGGAATCGTCCTCAAGCGGCAGGGCTCCGGCGTGCGCGAGACGTTCACCGTGCGCAAGCAGTCCTTCGGCGTCGGCGTCGAGCGAACCTTTCCGCTGCACTCGCCGAAGATCGAGAAACTCGAGATCGCCGCGCGCGGCGACGTGCGCCGGGCCAAGCTCTACTACCTGCGCGGCCGCATCGGCAAGGCGGCGCGCGTCGCCGAGCGCCGCTGGGGGATCGACGAGGAGCTGATCTCGACGCCGACTGCTGCGGAGGATGCCGAGGGCGTCACTCAGGCTGATGAAGAGACCCCTCAGGACGAGGACACTCGGGCCGAGGCACCTGAGGCTGAGGAGTCCCAGGACGAGGTGGCTGAGGCTGAGCAGCCGGAGGAGGCGCCGGCAGCGGAGGCTGAGGAGCCCGAGGCGGAGACCGATGCCGAGCCGGAGGCGGCTGCCGAGGAGTCCGGCGACTCCGGCGAGAAGTCAGACTGAACCCGAGCATCCCCAAGCCGGAGAGCCGCGCCGGCGGCGTGGTCGAGCTGGTCGTGATCGTCGCCCTGGCGGTCGGTCTGGCGCTGGCGATCCAGGCCTGGCTTGTTAAGCCCTACCAGATCCCCTCGCAGTCGATGGAGCCGACGCTCGACGTCGGCCAGCGGGTCCTCGTCAACCGCTTTCTCTACCACTTCAGCGACCCCGGGATCGGCGACATCGTCGTCTTCCACCCGCCCACTGGCGCCGACAACGGCGGCGAGTGCGGCGAGCCGCACGGCCCGCGGGAAGCCTGCGATATGCCGACCCCGGAGCGCTCGAGCCAGAACTTCATCAAGCGGATCGTCGCCGGGCCCGGCGACGAGCTGTCGATTCGCAACGGCCATCCGGTCGTCAACGGCGTCGCCAAGACCGACGAGCCCTACGTCAATCCCTGCAGTCTGGGCGATTCTCGCTGCAATATGCCCAAACCGATCGTCATCCCGCCCGATCATTACTTCATGATGGGCGACAACCGTGGGGCAAGCGACGACAGCCGCTTCTGGGGGCCCGTCCCCCGAGACTGGATCATCGGCAAGGCCTTCGCCACCTACTGGCCGCTCGACCGCATCGGCCTCTTCTAACGGCTCGAAGGCCCACAGGCGCCGTCTCGCCCGCTCGCGCCGGCTCTTCGCCTTCGACCGCGGCCTCGGCAGCCGCCAGGTCGCCGGCGCCGACGAGGCGGGACGGGGCTCCCTCGCCGGGCCGCTGGTCGCTGCCGCCGTCCTGATCGACTACGAGACGCTCTCGCGCTCCGATCGTCGCGCCCTCGCCGGTCTGCACGACTCGAAGCAGATGAAACCGGAGCGGCGCGAGGAGCTCTACCCGGCAGTGCTGCGCGCGGCGAGCCGGGTCAGCGTCGTCATCCGCTGCGTACGCGGCATCGACGACCGTGGCCTGCACGTGACCAACATCGAAGCGCTGTCGTGCGCGCTGGAACGCCTCGCGCCCGGCGCCGAGGCGACCTGCCTCGTCGACGGTTTCTCGCTGCGTGAGTGCGCGGTGCCGCACCGCGCGGTGATCGAGGGGGACGGGACGAGCGCGGCGATCGCCGCCGCCTCGGTGATCGCCAAGGTCACCCGCGACCGCTACATGCAGGGCGTGGCGGGCCGCCATCCAGGCTGGGGCTTCGACGAGCACGTCGGCTACTCGACTCCCGAGCACCGCGCCGCGATCGAACGGATCGGCATCTCACCCCTGCACCGCCGTTCGTTCCAATCGGTGGCATACAGCCAGCTCGAGCTGGCCGGCTGAGCCAAGCGCCTAGAAGGCGCCGCGTATGTGCTCGTAATCGATTACGCGGCGCGCCTGGTCATAGGTGACACCGATCGCGTCGAAGCGGATCTCGGCGTAGCGCGGCAGCTCGCGTCGCTCGCTCATCCAGGCGGTGGCGAGGCGGCGCACGCGGGCCTGCTTGCGGAAGTCGACCGAGAGGACCGGTCGCTCGGGGCCGAAGGCGGAGCCGGCGCGGCCGGCCTTGACCTCGACGAAGACCAGCGTTCTGCGGTCGAGCGCGACGAGGTCGAGCTCGCCGTAGCGGGTGCGGGCGTTGCGCTCGACGATCTCCCAGCCGGCGCCGCGGAGTCGCGCGTCGACGAGGTCCTCCGCCGCCTGCCCCAACCGCTGCCGCGCGCTCGCCATCGAGGCGAAGCTAGGCGACGGCCTCGCCGCATGCCTTTTTCCACACAGTTGGCCCACAAGATTTAGAAGCTGCGCGCCACCCGCGCATTCGTGCCCGCCAGGGTGGCCGCAATGCTCGCCACGGCGCGGACATTCACCCTCGACGGCATCGCCGCCCGCCCGGTGCGGGTCGAGGTCGACGTGCACCGCGGCCTGCCCGCCTTCTCCCTCGTCGGCCTGCCCGACGCGGCGGTGCGGGAGGCACGCGAGCGGGTCCGGGCGGCGATTGCCAACTGCGGCTTCGACTTCCCCCTGCAGCGGATCGTCGCCAACCTTGCGCCGGCCAGCCTGCGCAAGGCAGGGCCCGGCCTCGACCTGCCGATCGCGGTGGCGCTGTTGGTGGCCTCCGGCCAGCTCGAGTGGGAGCGCCTGCCGCGGCTGGCCCTGGCGGGCGAGCTGGCCCTCGACGGGACGGTGCGGCCGATCCCGGGGGTCTTGGCGATCGCCGAGGCAGCACGGCGGCAGGGGGCGGAAGCGATCGCAGTCCCAGGTGAGAACGCCGCCGAGGCGGCCCTCGTCGCGCGGATCGAGGTGCTCGCGCTGGACAGCCTCGGCCAGGTGGTGGACCTGGCGATGGGGGCCTGGGCACCCCCACGGCCGCGACCGCTGACCCTGCCGTCGACCGCCGCGCCGGGGGCGCCTGACCTCGCCGACCTGCGCGGTCAGCCGCACCTGCGCTACGCGCTGGAGGTTGCCGCCGCTGGAGGGCACAGCCTGTTGATGGTCGGGCCGCCGGGGGCCGGCAAGTCGCTGGCGGCTAGCAGGCTGCCCTCGATCCTGCCGCCACTCGGCACCGAGGAGGCGCTCGAGGTGGCGCGAATCGCCAGCGCTGGCGGGCGCCTCGGCGAGGGGTTCGGCGGTCGCCCGTTTCGCGCACCTCACCACTCGGTCAGCCCCGCGGGCGTGATCGGGGGTGGCAACCCACTCGGCCCCGGCGAGGCCACGCTCGCCCACCGCGGCGTGCTCTTCCTCGACGAGCTCTGCGAGTTCCGCCGCGACACGCTCGAGGCCCTGCGCGGTCCGCTCGAGAGCGGCTCGGTGCGCATCGCTCGCGCCGGCAGCAATCGCCGCCTGCCCTGCCGCTTCATGCTGGTCGCCGCCTCCAACCCGTGTCCCTGCGGCCGCGGCGAGGCCGACCCCGAGTGCAACTGCGCGCCGCTCGAAGTGCGTCGCTACCAGGGGCGCCTCAGCGGCGCGCTCGCCGACCGGCTCGACATCCTCGTCGCCATCCGCCAGCCCAGCGCGGCCGAGATCGCCGGGCCGCCGGGCGAGCCCTCGGCCGAGATTCGCGAGCGAGTCGGGGCGGCGCGGGAGCGGCAGGAAGCCCGCCTCGGTGCGGGGCGCTGCAACGCCGAGATGACCCCCGCGGAGGTGCGTGAGTGCACCCTCGACGAAGCGGCCGCGTCGCTGCTCGCCGAGTCCTACACCCGCCACCGGCTCAGCGCTCGCGCCCACGACCGCGTGCTGCGCCTGGCGCGCACGATCGCCGACCTCGCCGCCACCGACGCGATCGGACGAGACCAGATCGCCCAAGCGCTTCAACTGAGGAGGAGGGACCATGATTAGTCGATTCAACCCGCGGGCCTGCCCCGAGTGCCTGCGCCGGGCGCGGCTGCTTGCCCAACTGGCGCCATACATCGAGAAGATCGCCGCCGGGGCGCCGGGCAAGCGCTCGCCCGAACTGCTCCGCCTCGACGACGAGGACCTGGCGGCCGTGGCGGCGCCGCAGGTCGCCGAGCAGATCCTGGCCCAGGTCGTCGCGGTGCCGGAGGAACGCCTGTACGGGGAGCTGGAGGAGGCGGCGTGCTGGGGCTGCTGCTGGCACGATCCGCTCTTCCCGGCCGGCCTGCGCGACGCCGCCGATGCTCCCTGGGCCCTGATCGGGAGGGGCGATCCGGATCTGCTCCAGCGAGTGATTCCAGACGAGACGGTGACGGTGGTGGGGGCGAGGCGGGCGAGTACCTACGGCCGCGAGGTCGCGCGCGAGCTCGGTCGCGAGCTGGCACGCGCCGGGCTGATCGTGGTCAGCGGCCTCGCCTTCGGCATCGACGGCTGCGCCCACCGCGGTGCCCTCGACGGCGGAGTGACCGTCGCCGTGCTCGGCTGCGGCGCCGACGTCGCCTACCCGGCCGCGCACCGCTCGCTCTGGCGGCGGATCGGCGAGACCGGCTTGCTCCTCTCCGAGCTGCCGCCCGGCAGCGGCGCCTGGCGCTGGACCTTCCCTGCCCGTAACCGGATCATGGCGGCGCTCTCGGGGATGACGGTCGTGGTCGAGGCGGCCGAGCGCTCGGGCTCGCTGATCACTGCCGATCTGGCGACCGACCTCGGGCGCGACCTCGGAGCCGTCCCCGGCCCGGTCGGGTCGCGGCTCTCGGCCGGCCCCAACAACCTCCTCGCCGGCGGCGCCTGCCTGGTGCGCGGCGCCCAAGACGTGCTCGACGCGATGCTCGGCGCCGGCGTCCGGCAGATCGAGCGCTCGGGACCCTTGTTGGACCCGCCCCAGCAGGCCGTCCTGGAGGCACTCGAGCTGGGCGCCGACACCTGCGATGCAGTCGCCGCCGATCTCGGTCTGAGCGGCGGCGAGGCCGCGGCGACGCTCGCCGCCCTCGAGTCGCTCGGCTACGTCAACTGCTCCCTGGTCGGTGTGTACACACGCACCACGCTCAAGCCACCGTCCGATATCTAGGCTGGAGGAACCATGAACGAGAAACGCATCCCAACCGTCCTGTCGATCGCGGGCTCGGATTCCGGCGGAGGAGCAGGCATCCAGGCCGACCTGAAGGCGTTCGCCGCCTGTGGCGTGCACGGGATGACCGCGATCACCGCGATCACGGCGCAGAACACCGTCGGCGTCAGCGCGGTGGAGGCGATCTCGCCGGAGATCATCGTCGCCCAGGTGCGTGCGGTCGCCGAGGACATCGGGGTCGACGCGGTCAAGATCGGCATGCTGGGCACGGCGGAGACGGTCCACGCCGTGGTCGAGGCCCTGGGCCTGGTCGCCGAGGCGCCGGTGGTGGTCGACCCGGTCATGGTTGCCGAGAGCGGCGCGATCCTGCTCGACGAGGATGCGAGGACGGCGCTGGTCGAGCGGCTGTTGCCGCTGGCGACCGTGGTCACGCCGAACATTCCCGAGGCGCGCGCCCTGACCGGCGCCGGGGCAGCGGACTCGCAGGAGGACCTGGCGCGCGAGGTGCTGGCGCTGGGTCCCGGAGCGGTGGTCGTCACCGGCGGCCACAGCGAGCGGATGGCCGACATCTTCTACGACGGCGGCGACGCGGCCGTGATCGAGGGGGACCGGCACCCGGACGGCGCCTCGCATGGGTCCGGTTGCACGCATTCGTCCGCGCTCGCCGCTTTCCTCGCCCGTGGTGACACTCCGCTACGAGCGGCTCGCGAAGCACGTAACGTCGCCGCCCAGGCAGTCGCCGCAGGGCTGCGAGAGCTGGGCAGCGGTGCCGGGCCAGTCGACGTGCTGGGCACGGCGGGTAGATTTCAGCCATGAGCACGAACGGCTCAACCGCGACCAAGCTCCCCCGCCCGCGATCCAGCGTCGTCTTCGACGGGCCCGACCGCGCCCATGCCCGCGCCTACATGAAGGGGATCGGCTTCGACGACGAGGCGCTCAGCCGGCCGACGATCGGCATCGCCAACACCTGGATCGAGGCGATGCCGTGCAACTTCCACCTGCGCGGCCTCGCCGAGCACATCAAAGAGGGCGTGCGCGCGGCCGGCGGCACTCCGATGGAGTTCAACACCATCGCCATCTCCGACGGGGTGACGATGGGTACCCAGGGGATGAAGGCCTCGCTGGTCAGCCGCGAGGTGATCGCCGACTCGATCGAGCTGACCGCACGCGGCTACCAGTTCGACGCGATCGTCGCCCTCTCGGCCTGCGACAAGACGCTGCCGGGCTGCGTAATGGCACTAGCCCGGCTCGACGTTCCCTCGCTGATGCTCTACGGCGGCTCGATCGCACCCGGTCGCTGGCACGGGCGCGACGTGACCATCCTCGACGTCTTCGAGGCGATCGGCGCCCATGCGGCCGGCGACATGAGCGACGAGGAACTGCACGAGCTCGAGGGCGTCGCCAGCCCGGGCGCCGGCGCCTGCGGTGGCCAGTTCACCGCCAACACCATGGCCTGCGCCTTCGAGGCGCTTGGGATCAGTCCCGGCGGCTCGGCGATGGTCCCGGCCGAAGACGAGGAGAAGGGCACGGTCGCCGAGCGGATCGGCGAGATGGCGATGCGGGTGCTGAGCGAGGACCTGCGACCGAGCCGGGTGATCACCCGCGAGTCGCTGGAGAACGCGATCGCCTGCGCCTGCACCACCGGCGGCTCGACCAACGTCGTCCTCCACTTGCTCGCCGTCGCCCGCGAGGCCGGAATCGAGCTGAGCATCGACGACTTCGAGCGGATCTCGCGCCAGACCCCGCTGCTCGCCGACCTCAAGCCCGGGGGGCGCTTCGTCGCCACCGACCTCTATGCGGCCGGCGGGGTGCCCCTGGTCCTCAACCGGCTGGCCGAGGCGGGCAAGCTGCACGAGGACGAGATCACGGTCAGCGGGCGGACGATCGGCGAAGAGGCCGAGGCGGCGGAGGAGGCCGCCGGCCAGGAAGTCGTGCGGCCGCTCGCCGACCCGCTGAAGCAGGAGGGGGGCCTGGCGATCCTGCGCGGCAACCTCGCTCCCGAAGGCGCCGTGGTCAAGCTTGCCGGCACCGAGCGCACCCGCCAGGTCGGGCCGGCGCGAGTCTTCGAGTCCGAAGAGGAGTGCTTCCGCGCGGTCAAGGACCAGGCGATCCGCCCGGGCGACATCGTCGTCATCCGCAACGAGGGTCCCGCGGGGGGGCCTGGCATGCGCGAGATGCTGCAGGTGACCGCCGCGATCGTCGGCGAGGGCCTCGGCGAGGAGGTGGCGCTGCTGACCGACGGGCGCTTCTCCGGCGCCACCCGCGGCCTGATGGCGGGCCACGTCGCCCCCGAGGCGGTCAAGGGCGGCCCGATCGCCGCGATCCGCGAGGGCGACGAGATCACCTTCGACGCCGGCGCCCGCCGCCTCGACGTCGACCTCTCCGACGAGGAGATCGCCAAGCGCGTCGCCGAGTACGAGCCACCGCCGCCGCTCTGGAAGAGCGGCGTGATGGCCAAGTACGCCGCCGGGGTCAGTTCAGCCTCGCTCGGCGCTGTTACCTGATCAGGGCGCGGTCTCGCCGGCGACGAAAGCGTCGACCAGCTCGTTGAAGCGCTGCGGGCGCTCCATCTG
The DNA here is from genome assembly GCA_046733275.1 of Actinomycetota bacterium. Classification (GTDB taxonomy): domain Bacteria; phylum Actinomycetota; class Thermoleophilia; order Solirubrobacterales; family 70-9; genus VRUE01. The sequence continues at coordinate 788 of JBKPOW010000221.1, read as the reverse complement.
CGGCACGTGGCCGGTGCGCTCGAACAGCTCCACGCGCGAGCGGGGGATCAGGCGGTGGTAGCCGATCGCCGCCTCGACCGGCACGACGCGGTCCTTCATCCCCCAGACGACCAGCGTCGGCACTTCGATCTCGGGCAGGCGGTGGCGCGTGTCGTAGCCGCCGATTGCGCGGATCGCGTCGCCAAAGCCGGGGCTCTGCAGGCCGGGCTCGATCTGCTCCCTGAGCAGCTCCGGCCGCACCCGGTTGGGATAGTGGAAGACGCGGCCGAAGGCGAGCTTGCGGCCAGCCGGGCGGTGCAGCCAGGCGCGGCGCGGGCCGGCCATGAAGGGGAGGCTCGCTTCGAAGAGCCGCAGCCCCGCTTCCAGGTGCCGCCCCTGCGCCTCGGCGAAGCTGATCCCCGCCGCCGAGACCAGCACCAGCTTGTCGAAGCGCGAGGGCCGTTCGATCACGGCCTCGGTCGAGACGAAGCCGCCCATCGAGTTGCCGACCAGCGCCGCGACCCGGTCGATGCCGAGCTTCTCGCAGAAGTCGTGGACCAGACGCCCGTAGGCGGGCATGTCGATCGGCCAGGAGGGCATCGGGCTGTCTCCGAAGCCGGGCAGGTCGAGGGCGATCGCCCGATGGGTGCGGCCGAAGTGGGGGAGGTTCTCGAGCCAGTTCTGCCAGCAGCCGGCCAGGCCGTGGACGAAGAGGATCGGCTCGCCCTCGCCGATCTCGACGTAGTTCACCTCGGCGCCGGGCAGCTCGACGCGGCGCAGGTGGCGCCGCCAGTCGATCTTCAGCCACT
>JBKPOW010000220.1:0-2871 GCA_046733275.1 Actinomycetota bacterium | reverse complement strand
GGTCTTCAGCCCGCCGCCCGACGAGGTCAAGTTCGCCAAGAAGGTGCTGGAGGCGATCCCCGACGGCCGCGGCGTCCACATGATCGACGGCAAGATGCAGGACGACGCCACCTGGAAGCAGTGCAAGGTGATGGTCGAGCTGGCCGAAATGCTCGCCGCCAAGGACCCCGAGCTGGCCGAGGCCTACGAGCTGTAGAGCAACGCCTGGGGCTCAGCCCAGGCGCTGCGCGAGATCGCCGAGCTGCTCGAGCAGCTCGGCGGGCAGGTGGTCGCCGAAGCGGGCGAAGTGCTCCTGCATCTGCGGCAGCTCGGCCTTCCACTCGGCCGGATCGACCGTAAGCAGCTCGGCGACCTCCTCGTCGGAGATCTGCAGGCCCTCGGTGTCGAGCCCGCCGGGGGCGGGCACCATGCCGATCGGCGTCTCCACCGCGTCGGCTTCGCCGCCACAGCGGCGGAAGACCCACTCGAGCACGCGGCTGTTCTCACCGAAGCCGGGCCAGAGGAAGTTGCCCTCCTCGTCTTTGCGGAACCAGTTGACGTAGAAGACGCGCGGCAGCCGCGCCCCCTCGCGGGCTCCGAGCTTCAGCCAGTGGGCAAAGTAGTCGCCCATGTGGTAGCCGCAGAAGGGCAGCATCGCCATCGGGTCGAAGCGCAGCTTGCCGACCTCGCCGGCCGCCGCCGCGGTCGTCTCCGAGGACATGATCGAGCCGAGGAAGACGCCGTTCTCCCAGTCGATGGCTTCGCGCACCAGGGGGACCACCTTGGAGCGGCGGCCGCCGAAGAGGAAGGCGTCGATCGGCACGCCGGCCGGGTCCTCCCACTCGGACGCGATCGACGGACACGCTGCCGCCGGCGTGGTGAAGCGGGCGTTCGGGTGCGAGGAAGGCGTCTCCGAGGCGGGCGTCCAGTCCTCCCCATGCCAGTCGATCAGGTGCTCCGGCGGCTCGGAGGTCATCCCCTCCCACCAGATGTCGCCGTCGTCGGTCTTGGCGCAGTTGGTGAAGATCGAGTCGCGGGCGATCGTCTTCATCGCGTTCGGATTGGTCTTCTCGCCCGTGCCCGGGGCAACGCCGAAAAAGCCCGCCTCCGGGTTGATCGCGTGCAGGCGACCGTCCTCGCCGAACTTCATCCAAGCGATGTCGTCGCCGATCGTCTCCACCTTCCATCCCGGCACGGTCGGGATCAGCATCGCCAGGTTGGTCTTGCCGCAAGCCGAGGGGAAGGCGCCGGCTACGTACCTGACCTCGCCCTCGGGCGAGGTCAGCTTGAGGATCAGCATGTGCTCCGCCAGCCAGCCCTCGTCGCGGGCCATCGCCGAGGCGATCCGCAGGGCGAAGCACTTCTTGCCGAGCAGGGCATTGCCCCCGTAGCCCGAGCCGTAGGACCAGATTTCGCGACTCTCGGGGAAGTGGACGATCCACTTGTTCTCGGCGTCGCAGGGCCAGGGCACGTCCTCCTCGCCCTCGGCCAGTGGCGCGCCGACCGAGTGCAGGCAGGGCACGAACTCGCCATCGGAGCCGAGCACGTCGAGCGCGCCCTTGCCCATCCGGGTCATGATCCGCATGCTGGCGGCGACGTAGGCCGAGTCGGTCAGCTGCACGCCGATGTGGGCGATCGGCGAGCCGAGCGGGCCCATCGAGAAGGGCACCACGTACATCGTCCGCCCGCGCATCGAGCCCTCGAAGAGGCCGCGCAGCATCGCCCGCATCTCCCCCGGCTCGCGCCAGTTGTTGGTCGGGCCGGCGTCCTCCTCGCGCTCGGAGCAGATGAAGGTCCGGTCTTCGACCCGGGCGACGTCGCCGGGGTCGGAGAGGGCGAGGTAGGAGTTGGGGCGCTTGGCGTCGGAAAGGCGCTCGAAGGTGCCGGCGTCGATCAGCGTCTGCGCGAGCTGGTCGTACTCCTCGGCGGAGCCGTCACACCAGTGGATGGCGTCGGGCTGGGTCAAATCGGCGATCTCCCCGACCCAGTCGAGGAGCTTCTTGTGCGTGGTCGGCGCTTCGGCCGCGATGGTTTGGCTCATCCGGCGCACTCTACTTGGCGGATTTGTCGGTCGATTTGTCGGGCTGGATCTTGGCGACTTCGATGTCGGCGTCCTCGTTGAGGATCTTCAGCGTCACCGTCTCGGTCGCGCCGTCCTCGAGCCGCGCCTCGCAGCTGAAGGTCTCGCCGGACTCGACCTCGACGCCGGAGGGACACTCGACCGAGGAGACCTTTTGTCCGATCGAGTTCTCCAGGTACTGCTCCACCGTGTCCGCGGTCGCGGCGTCGTCGATCTCGGTGCCGCCGCAGCCGGGGGCGAGGAACGCCGCCAGGGCGAGGGCGAGGGTCAGCAAGAGTGGGCGGGCGAAGTGAGTCAATCATCCTCCTTCCAGGGTCCGGGCCTCGGAAGTATCCCAGCCCACATTGCGGCACCGAATCGGCGGCGCAAGGCGGGATCAGCGGTCGAAGATCGGCGAGAGCGGGTTGAGCGAGCGGGCTTCCCGGTAGTCGCGCACGGCCGCCGCCGCTTCACCGTTCTCGGCCTCGATGCGGGCGAGCACCAGCCAGGTTCGCCAGTTGGTCGGCTCCCTCTCGGTCGCCGCGCGGGCCGCATCGACCGCGGCAGGGAAGTCGCCCTGCCGCTCGAGCACCAGCGCCTGCTGAAGGCGCGGCGAGGCGGCGCCCGGCTGCACGTTCTGCGCCGTCCGCGCGTCCTCGAGGGCCGTTGACAGATCGCCTGCGCGCGCCTCGGCCTCGCTGCTGCGCACCAGGCTGGTCGAGGCGAGCGGGATGGCGATCGCGACGATCGCCGCGAGGGCGCCGGCGGCGACCGCGAGGCGGGCCGCGATCGGCAGGCCGCGCGCGCGGCCCGCGGGTCGCTTGGTGCCGGGC